>DATDCH010000859.1:0-5291 GCA_036524455.1 Kofleriaceae bacterium
CCGGGTACCAAGCCCGCGGGCGCGACGGATGTCGCCGCAGCGGCGAGTGCCGTCGTCGGCAGCGTGCCGGCTGCGATTCCGCAGCAAACGGTGGATGCGATCACCGCGCCGGCGAAGTATCCGTTCGAGCCGCTGCCGCCACCGCCGGTGCCGGCAACGTCGACGACGCCGGCGCCTGCCCTGCCCGCCTCGGCTGCCCAAGCCGCAGCGGAGCCAGCCGCGCGCGCGAAGCCGACGACGAGCTCGCCGCCGATCGAAGAGATCGACGAGGGCTGGGACCTCGGCGACGATGATCCGACCGCGACCAGCGATGCCGCACAAGCGGCGGCTGCCGCGGACGCCAACATGGAGCGACCCCAGGACAGCCCGTCGTCGTCGGAGATGGCCGGTGATGGCGGGACCGGCGGCGACGGTATCGACGAGCCCGGCTGGGACTGATGACCTGGTGGCAGACGTTCTTCGACGCCGATTACCTGCGGCTATGGGGAACGTTTCTGACGCCGGAGCGCACCGCGGCAGAGGTAGCAGCACTCGTCGATCTACTCGACATTCGCCGCAACACGCGCGTGCTCGACGCGCCGTGCGGTAGCGGCCGCATCGCGCGCGGCCTCGCCGAACGCGGCGCGATCGTGCTCGGTATCGATCAATCCGCCGAGCTGATCGCCGAAGCCGAGCGCACGCGCGGCGACATCACCGAAGACTACCTGCGCTATCGCCGCCAGGACCTACGTAACGACCTCGACGAGAACGACTTCGACGTCGCGCTCAACATCTTTTCGTCACTCGGTTACGGCGACGAGCTCGACGACGTATCGATCCTGACGACGCTCGGCAAGGCGCTGCACAGCGGCGGCACGCTCGTCGTCGAGACGAACCATCGCGATAACGTGGTCGCCAAGCTCGCGCGCGGCGATCACAAGGAGCACGCGCTGCCGGATGGCTCGCGGTTCTGGGAGGACATCGAATTCGATCCGGTGCGCGGGCGCGTCGAGTCGACGTGGCACTGGTCGGGACCGCTGGGCGAAGGCAAGAAGCATTCGTCGCTGCGCGTCTACTCGGTGACCGAAATGGTGAAGCTCGTCGAACGCGCGGGCTTCGCGATCCAGAGCGTCAACGCCGGACTCACGAAAGAGCCCTATAAGGCGGTGCCGCCGCAGATGGGCAGCCGGCTCGTCGTGATCGCGACGCGTTCGTAGCTCCTCCTTAGTGGAGAGCGCCCGGCAGATCGTCGTTGCCCGCGTCCCACGTCAGCGGACCCGTCGAACGCGCAGCGGCGCTGAGGTACGGCGCGTCCGCGAGCGGTTGCAGCGGCGTCTCCGTCTTGAATGACGCGGTGATGCCCGCGAACGTGACCTTCGCCGCGTCGAGCATCTTCACCCGCCAGAAGTGATCGACGCGGTAGCAGATGCGCCCGATCGCCGTGTCCTTCATATCGAGACAGGACAAGCCGAGATCCTCCGCGTGGCCACCGGTGTACGTGATGCCGAGCAGCGAGAGCTCCTCCATCGCCCATAGTCCGGGCACGTGGAGCTCCGGCACGGTTATCACGACGTCGATGCGATATGCGCGAGGCGGTTGGTTCGCGGCGCGCGCCGGCAACGTCACGTCGAGTGTGTCGGTGCCGAGTGTCACGTTCTGGTTCGTCGCCTCGTCGAACAGGTACACCATGACGCCCGGCGCGGCCGTGCCCGACGCGGGCATATCCGCCGGCTCCGCGGGTACCGGGCGAAGCTGGCAGCGCGGATCACTCGTGCCGATCGGGCAGCCGATCGGAAACGTGCTCGTCTCGGTCACGATGTCATCGACCGAGCTCCGCACGTATTGCACCGCGCCCGGGTTGACACGCCATGCGATCCGGATCGGCTCGCCCGCATGCTGCGTGACACGCTGGGTCAGCACGGTCGCGCCCTGCACGCTGATCCGCGACACCGGCGAATCGGCGGCGAGCGACCATTGAAAGAGCTCAGCCGGCGCGAGGGGCGTGACCTCGACGGGCGGCGCCAACAACCGCTGTTCCCAGCAGAAGCTCGCCTCCGCGTCGCGCCCCGACTCGTCGCGTGCCCGCACGTCGAACAGGAACTGACCGCTGCGCGTGCCGAGCTGCGCGATGTCGGTCGTGCCGCCGAATAGCTTCACGGAGTAGCTGTCGCCGGTCGTCGGGGCGATCGGGGTCCAGTCGCGCAGCACTTGGCCATCAAACGTCCGCACGCGGTACTCGGTCGATCCCGCGACCAGCATGGCGTCCTGGACCGAGAAGTCGTAGCCGATCGGATTTGGCGCGGTCTGCGTTCCGAACAGCGGATCGGTCGTGCCGGTCAGGTACGCGTACTTGTGCACGACCGGGCACCCCGTTGCCGTCAGGCTGACTACGGGCCCGCTATGGATGTGCACGGCCTCGCCGCTGGTGAAGTCGATCGTGTCGCCACGCTCGTCGCGTACCGTGCTCGGCCCAAGCGTGATCTGCGGCGGCTCGGTATCCATGCCGGCGTCCATGCCGCCCGAATCCGAGCCGTCGTCCGTTCCGGCATCCGTCATATCGGAACCCGTGTCTTCGTTGTCGCCCGTTCCACAACCAGCGAGCACGAGCGTCGCCGCGACCATCATGTTGCGCATTGTCATTGCCTCCATGGGCGCGCCTATCGACCGGCACCGGTGGCGGTTGCGTACGAACTGCAGACTGGCAACCCAGGCACGTCGCGTCTTCGGCAACTGATGTGATCGCAGACGCTAATTGGTGCTAACCGACATCACTGCGTGGGGCCGCGTTCCCCGGCGAAAAACTGAGGTTTGTTGCAGCGTCGTAAAGCGGAAGTTGACAGCGCGATGACCGCGGCGAACGCGATGCAACGCTCTCGCGAGCTTGCACGCTTCACATCGTGTGCAACGCGTCGAGCGTAGGCTGCGGCACGTTCGTTGCTGATGCGTTGGATATGCGCCCGATCAATAAGATCGGCCGCGTCGACAGCCTGCAGCACCCGCGAAGACTCGCTCTCGCGTGCATGTTGCTCTCCGGCTGCCTCGACGGGGCTCCGTCTACACAACCGCAGCTGACAGCTCGCGAGCGTTGGACGGCGCAAGCATGGCCCGCGCTCGCGACGTGCAACGCTTGCCACGGCAAGCAGCCCGCGATCGACTTCCTTGCACCTGGCACCGTCGACGAGGCGTACACGACGGTGTTCGAGTTCCAGCCGCCCGTGATCGACGTCGGCGTGCCCGGGTCGAGCCTGCTGCTCACGATGGGCAAGCACACCGGTCCGCAGCTCGATCCGACCGCTGCGAGCGCCGTGCTCGCCTGGCTCGAGGCCGAGCGCGACGAGAGGGTGCCGGATATGGGTGAATCGGTCCGCGTCGGTCCGTTCCTGCCGACGCTCGGCACGCCGATGATCGTCGACCTCGGCGTCAACGGCGCAACGCTCACGCTATTGCCCGAGGCCGGTGAAGCCGGGCTGTACCTGTCGAAGCTGACGCTCAACGCGGGCGGTGGCCTGCGGATGACGCATCCGCTGTTCGTGTCGCGGCCGCCCAAGCCCGTGCTCGACGAGATCGACCGCTACGCCGATCTCGATCTGTCGCTCGCGGCGGGCGCCGTCGTCGAGCTCGGTCCCGCTGCGTTCCTGTCGTTCGATCCGAACGACTACCTGACGATCCACTTCAAGACCCTGGAGGCCCCGTGATGCGCTGGCACCTTTCCATCGCGCTTCTGGCCGCGTGCGTGCCCGAGGCGCCGCCCAACGATGGCGCGCGTGACGAATGGGACGACAAGCTCGCCGAACGCGAGGTCGACTACAACGCCGCCTTGCGCATCGCTGCGCTGCGGCTCACCGGCGAGCTACCGACGCTCGTCGAGCTCGATAGCGTTGCAACGGCCGCCGACCCGCGCGCCGTCTACGAGGAACAGATCCGCAAGTATCTCGGCAATCCGAAGTTCGCGCGCCAGATGTTCCGGTTCGCGCAGGACATGCTGAAGATGGGCGACGCGCCACAGCTCGACAGTGCTGCCGCGTTCGTCGCGCAGACGATCGTCAACAACAAGCCGTACCTCGAGCTGCTGACCGCGACGACCGGCACGTGCCCGACCTACAACCAGACGACGAACGCGTTCACGGCCGGCAACTGCACGAACGGCGCGCCGGCGACGGCAGGATTGCTCACGCATCCAGGCATGCAGGCGCACTACTTCGGCAACCTCGCGTTCCGCCGCGTGCGCTGGGTGCAGGAGACGTTCGCGTGCACGAAGTTCCCCGCCGAGATCGCGAAGGTCGCGACCGACGTCGGCGGCGAGATGCCGTACACGGGCATGTTCCCGTTCACGAGCATCGCGGGCGCGGCGACGAACGGCCGCGTCGACTTCCGCGATACGAGCTCGGTGATCTGCGCGAACTGCCACTCGAACATGAACCACATCGCGCCGCTGTTTACGTACTACGACGCGACGGGTCAGTACTCGAACACGATGGTCGTGCCGGTGCCGCTGCCGGATAACCCGAACGCAGAGATGCGCGACTACCTGCCGCCCGGCGAAGGGCTCGCGTGGCGGTTCGGCGTTCCGATCAGTGACATGACATCGCTCGGCAAGGCGATGGCAGCGGACCCGGCGATCGCCGAATGCGCGATCGCACGCGTGTGGAACTGGGCGATGGGCAAGAACGACATCGTCGACGACGGCGCACGCGTACCGGCGGCGACGATCGAAACGCAGGTCTCCGCCTTCGTCGCGGGCGGCCATTCGATCAAGGACGCGATGTATCGCGTGTTCACCAGCGACGACTTCGTGCGGTTCTAAAGGAGGCAACCATGAAGACCCCACTACTCATCGTCGCCTTGCTCGCCGCGTGCAGCGAGGACACCCTGATCGACGACCCGGCTTATAACGGCCACACCGCGGACCCATGGGTCGAGCTCGAGCGCGAGCAGCGCGAAGGTCCGCCGCGCTACGCGTCGCGCATCCACGGCTGTCCCAAGATGCGGGTGCTGACCGCGGGTAATCTGCTCGCCTCGCGCGGTGTCAACCTCGCGTCGACCACCGCGCTATCGGCCGGTCAGATCTATCGCACGAGCACCGCCGCGCTCGGCGGTGCGAACTACGCCGCCCGAATGCGCGAGAACATCGACATCGGTGTCGCGACGGCGGCGAAGCTGTTCGATATCTACGTGCAGGCCGCGCCCGAAATCATCGCGACCATGCCGAATCGTCCCGAATGCCAGCTGAACGGCGCGCCCGCTCAGCTGTTCGACAGTGCGAATCGCTGCGTCGCCGCCGGGTTCAGTTGTTTGATGGGCATCCCGGCGTC
>DATDCH010000860.1:0-5095 GCA_036524455.1 Kofleriaceae bacterium
CTAGCGACGGCGACGGGCTCACGGCCGCTACGGCGCGGCGCTCGCTCGTACGGTGATCGCCGCGCAGCATGATCACGGTCATCGCCGACAGACCGCCGACGAGAATCGCTGCGATGCCCAGCTTCACGAACGGAATCGACGACGTGTGATGGCGTCTCGCCGGCCGGGGAGTCGGCGACGGTTTGTCCCAGATCACGGGCTCGGCAAGCTCGTCGTCCACGAGACGATTGCCGTCGAACCACAGTTCGTCGTCACGCTCGACGTGAGGCCGCGGCAACGGCGTCGGGTCGTCGTCGTCCCACGATTCGACGATCGGCGGCACCGCGACAGGCGAAAACACGAGCCCCGACGGCGCAGGCGCCACCGTGAACGAGGCCGACGTCCTCGGTCGCTGCGGCGGAGGTAGCGTGCCGCGAGCCGCTGAGCGCGCACTCGCAAGCGGAGCGGGGAGTGACGGGCGCGAGGTCCGCACCTCGGGCGACGAGGGCCGCGAGGACCGCACGTCGGGTGACGAGGGCCGTGAGGCTCGCATCTCGTGCGATGCGACCTGGATCGCACCGACCCCGCCAGCCGCGATTTCGGACTCGACCTGGCTCGACTCGACCTCGAACGACTCGACTTCGATCGACGCGACGGGGGCGATCTCGATCGACTCGACCTCGACCGACGCTGCACCCAGGGACTCGATCTCGATTGCCTCGACTTCGCTCGACGCAACGTCGATCGCCTCGCCGCTCGACGCGACGCCGACGGGCGCGACCTGGATCGACGCGACCTCGCTCGACACAACCTCGATCGAGGAGTCGATGTCGATCGGCGCGCCGCGGGCGGACGCGACCTCGATCGCCTCGACTTCGCTCGACGCAACGTCGATGGAGTCGACGTCGACCGCGGCGCCGCCGATGCGCGCGACCTCGATCGCCTCGACCTCGCTCGACGCAACTTCGATCGACTCGTCTTCGCTCGACTCGACGCCGGCGGCTGCGATCTCACGCGCGATCTCGAGCCAACCCTCGACCGACGGCGGTGCGACCAGCTCATCGACATCGACATCGACGTCGACCGAGCCGTCATTGCGCGTCGCAGCGTCAACCGGCGGGGCTGCCAACGTGCGCGAGCTGCCCGTCAGTGCGCGCTGTGGGATCGGCGGCGGGATCGATGCCTTGCGTCGCGTTGCAGCTGGAATCGGTGGCGGCGTTGCTGCCGCCCCGTTCGTTCGCGATGCATGCGTCTCCTTCATACTCCTCCTGAGCACGTCGATCTCGCCAACGGCCCAAGCCGCCGGTCCCCTCGGACACGATGACGTTAGTCGTACCCGGAGGTCATGGGATGAACGCTCCGTAACAGCGACTCACGCGACTGATGTGCACACGCGTGCGCAACTCGTCGGGGAGGGTCGCCGGCTGGAAGCTCGGGGTCTGGCGGTCCGGCCACGAGGTCGGTAGAGGCCCCGCCCGGGCGCAAACATCGACCGTTACCGGGGCGTAAACCCGTGTCTATTGCTTCGTCTACCGCAGGTGCCAATTTCGGGCGTCGCCGTCGGCTTACGTATCGTAACCACAGGCATGCGTTGGTGGCACAAGGGCTGCTCTAGCGAGTGGTCGCATCCATCAACCAAGGATTGGTCATGTCCAACTGTGATCCGTTCGTGTCGATCAGTGACAGTGCACTCGAAACCATCGCGGGCGCCGCGAGCTCCGACAACAACGATCAGCTGCTCACCATGCTGACGTCGATCAGCAGCTCGATCAAAGACCTCGCGAACAGCAAGAACAACAACGGGAACGATCAGCTCACGCAGATGATGTTCCTGATGGTCGCCATGGGCGGCGGCATCGGTGGCGGCGGAGGCGCTATCGCGCCGCCGTGCGCGGGACCTCAGCAGACGGTCATCAAGGTCAACGCGCGAATCGGCCGCGGCAAAAAGGGCTGGTAGCTCGCCGACGTCTCGGCTCCTGCACGGACTCTCGTGCTCGTGTGACTCCTTTGGTGGAACGCGCGCGGAGTCGGAGCGGGTCCGTGCAGGAGCGATAGTGCGCCGTCAGCGTGCGCTCAATCGGTTCGCTCGAGGATCAGAAAGCTCGGGTCGTTCGATCGGCCGGCGGGTGGTTTCGGGTAGCCCTCCGCGATGAGGCGCTTGGGACTGATCCCGCGCGCGACGAGTGCATCGACGAGCGTCTGCGCGCGCGCGGTGCCGAGGCTCGCTTGAAACGTCGCCACCGTGTCGGCGCCGAATGTCTGCACCGCGACGAGCTTGATGCTCGGATTTCCCGCGAGCGTCGTTGCCATCGCATCGAGCGCTGGGATCGACGTCGCATCGAGCGTCGGCGAGCCGGGCAAGAACTTGATCGGATCGAGGATCGAGATCTGGGTCTCCGTGATGACCTTGACCTTGCCCCTCGGCGGATCGGCGACTGTTGCCGGTGCAGGCGTTGCGGTCGAAAGAGTCGCGGGTGCCGGTGCGCTCCGACAGGCGCACGCCGCCGCAAGACCAATCGCTATCCACCGCACGCGTGTGATCGTAGCAGGTCGAGCTCTCAGAAATCTGATGCAACGATGGTGGCTAGTGCAGGAGCCAGTCCTCGTCACGAAGCGCACGTGTCCGTGATCACGTACGTCACCCTGTGGCGAGCGGTGTGCAATTCGTGAATTCGCACCATGCGCAGGCGCTGCAAGACATTGCCAATGGTCCGTGCAGGCGCCGCGTGTACAGTGCATCTCGTGGTCGTCTGGCGTTGCTTGTTTGTGATCGCGAGTCTGTGCGTCTCCGTCGAGACCGCGCAGGCCGCGCCGAGCGTCGCCATCGATCTCTCGCGGCTCGACTCCGAAGCAGCCGCCGATGCCGCTGCACTCGAACAGGCGCTCGTGATGCGGCTGTTGCAGGAGGGATTCGCGATCGATCCATTGAGCGCGGAGCCGGCGATCGTGGTTGCGGTCATCGGTGGTGACAGCGAGCTCGTGCTGTCGGCGAAGAGCGCCAACTTCGAGAAGTCGCGCACGATCGATATCACCGGAACGAGCGGTGCCCAGCTGCAGCTCGAGGTCGTGCAAAAGGCCGTCGATCTGGCGCGACTCGCACGCGAAGCAACGCCGGTTGCAAAGACTGTTGCTCTGCTCGAGCCGCGCGATGACACGGCGGCGGTGGAGCAGACCGTCGTGATTGCGGACCGAGCACCGCGCTGGCAGATCGGTGCCGGCGTCGGAGTCGAATCGACCGGTACGATCGAAGTGTCGCTGCATGCGCGCTTCGCGATCACCGGCGGTCTGGGTGCCGCGCTGCGCGTGGGTGCGGCGCAACCCGATGCAGACGAGATTGCAGTCGGCGAGCAAGAGCTGCTCGCGGGCGCTAGCTACGAGTGGACGCTTGCACGTGCCCTCGCGCTCGACGTCAGCTTGCTCGGCGGTGTTCGCCGCCATCACTTCGAGCTTGCGATGCCACTTGGCGAGCGCTCCGGGACGAGGTTCGACCCTGCGCTGGCGTTGCCGGTGCGAATCGCATTGCGGCCATCGCGCAGGTTCGAGGTCGCGCTCTGGGGCATCGCGAAGGTGTCGAGGGAGCGCGAACACGTCAACGGAACCGCGGTGTTGTGGTCGCGCGATGCGATCGCAGCTGGGGCGGGAGTCGGGGTGGCGGCGCGGTTCTGAGCCGCGTTCGCGCACTTTGTAGGAAAACTCGGCCGTGCCCGCGCGTGAAGGTGTCAGATGACCGTTGCGTTCCACATCTCGCGCGTCGAATCGGCCGCCGCCGATCGACCCACGCTCGAGGAGTGCTACGCGAGGCATCGCGCGTTCGTGTTTCATCGCTGCCTGCGCTACGGCGCTGGCGACGTCGCGTTCGCCGAAGAAGTCACGCAGGACGTGTTCGTCAAGCTCCTCGAGCACCTGCCGCGCCTGCGCGACACGCACGATCTCGGCGGTTGGCTCAATCGGGTGAGCGCGAACCTCGCGATCTCGCGGCTGCGTCGCGAGCGGTCGTTGCTCGGCAAGCTGCAGGCGGTCTGGTTCAGCGCGGAGCGCGCCGAGACCGACACCGCGCAGCACGTCGTCGAGCGCAAGCAGCTCGCCGGCAACGTGGTCGACGCACTGCGCACGTTGCCGCCGCGCGAGCGCGTCATCGTCTGTATGCATGTCCTCGACGGTGCGAGCCAGCGCGAGATCGCGCGCACGCTCGATCTGTCCGAAGGCTACGTGTCGAAGTTGCTCCAGCGCAGCTTGCAGAGCCTCGCCGAGGCAGGCTGGGAGGTCGACGATGTCGAAGGGTAGCTTCCGTCGTGCCTTGCTCGAGCTCGATCGCGAGCTCGCGAGCGTGCCGTACTCGGGCGAGCGCGATGTCCGCGCGTTCGTCAGCTCCAAGCGCCGAATCGCCTGGCGACTGCCGGCGCTCGCGCTCGCCGCGGCCGTCGCGGTGTTGCTGTTCATGCGTGCACGTGATCACGAGCCTGCGCAGGTCGCAGGCTTTACGATCGACGCGCCGGAGTCGAGCTGGCAGATGCATGGCAGCGACGTCGAGGTGCTCACACGTAACCTCGATCTCGATGCTCCGGGCTTTGGCCGCGTCGTGGCCCAGCGCGGCGCGCGCGTGGCTCGGATCGACGGTGGCATTCACGTCGTGCGCGGTCGCGTCGACGTCGATGTGACTCACCGTCCCGGCGGCGCCGCGCCTGCACTCGTTCGCGTGTCGCACGGCACGATCGCGGTGCTCGGCACGCGCTTCACGATCGAACAGACGGAGCACGGCGGTCACGTCGTGTTGCACGAAGGTCAGATCCGCTTCGATGCCGGCGACCGCAGCGTCGTCCTCGCGCCCGGTTCTTCATTGGCGTGGCCGCTCGCGCCCGATGCGCGCACCGCGTCGGCGGTGACGCCGGAGTCGTCTGCGCCGTCCGTCGAGCACGCCGCGCCTCCGCCGAGTCCTGCGCACGTCACCGTGAAACCGGCCGCAGAGAGCGGAGCGACGACGCAGCAGCCGAGCACGCGACCGCAACAATCGAGCACGCAACAATCGAGCACGTCACAACCGAGCGCGTCGCAACCGAGCACGTCGCAACCGAGCACGTCGCAACCGAGCGCGTCGCAACCGAGCACGTCGCAACCG
>DATDCH010000861.1:0-28585 GCA_036524455.1 Kofleriaceae bacterium
ATCGCTTGCACGACAGCGACGCACGTCCGCGCCCGCGGCCGCCGTGTTGTGGAACGACGTCAACCCAGCCGGCGGCTGATAGATGACCCGCACGCCGCCGACTCGCTCGACACCCGTCACGCCGCCGAACCACGCGACGACGGAATCCGGCATTGGCCGCACGACGAACATCGCTGCCACGAGCAGCGCGACGGCGACGCCGCCGAGGATCGCCACACGAATTGGTCGGACCATGCGCGGGTTAGAGCCTGCGCGGGTGCCGCATGTCAACGGTCAAATGCGCCGCCGTCGAGCCGTCGCGCACTACTTCTGCGAATAGATGAACGTCACGGCGGTGCACACGGGAACCGCTTTGCCGTTCACTTGGTACGGGCGGTAGGTCCACGTCTTCATCTGACGCATGATCTTCTCGTCGTAGGCGGGAAAGCCGCCCGTCTTGAGCATGCTGACGGTGCTCACCGTGCCCTTGTCGCCGATGCATAGCTTGAATGACGCGATGAGCCTGTCGCGACCCGAATCCGCGAACGCGGTCTTGGTCGCGTCGTCGGGAACGATCAACTTCTCGCCGGAGATTCGGTAGTCCTCGAGCAGCGTCGGCGCAACGTTCATCGGCACGCTGCTGTCCGTGCGCTCACGCTCGCGCTGCTCGATCGTTGGCGGTTGCATCTGGAGCGACGTTTCGATGCGGTCCGCCGGATAGCCCAAGGTGAGCGTCGCGCACGCGTGGATCTTCTTGCCGCCGAACATGAACGGCTTGATCGACCACTTGCGCACAGCCTTCGTGACGTCCTCTTCGTACGACGCGAGAGATTCGTCGGCGACCTTCGCGAGTGCGTCGACCTTGCCGCGCGCGTCGACGCAGACGTGGACTCTTGCCGCGACGTGCTCCGTCGCCGCCGCGGCGAGCGCTTTCTTCGTCGCCTGCGAGGGTGCGATCTCACGCGTGAACTTCTTGATGTGCGACGTGAACACGACCGGTTCGATGACGAAGAGGTCGGAGCCGGGCTTCGCGTAGCCGTAGATCCTGTCGATCGATCCGTCCGGGCCACCGTGCGAGAAGATCAGCGGGAAGCCTGGTCCGTAGAGTGCGTTGATCCACTTGTCATCTGGACCGATGAGCGCCTTGAGATCGAGGTCAGCAAGACACGCGACGAATGCTGGTAGGTCGCTCTCGTCGACGGTGACCTCGGTGGCGCCGAACTTCTCGCACGTAGATGCGGCGAACCGGAGGCTGCGCACCTTGAGCGGCAACACGACCCGGCTCGACACAACGGTGACATCGCGCTTGTTGATCGCCGCGACGAGCTCGCTACGAACTTTGGAATTTTCCGCGTGTCGATCAGCGACGGCAGTGCCGGTCGAGACAACGAAGAGCGCGGCGATCGACATCAGAATCCGCATAGGCGCGCATCTAGCCACACGTGCATGCACCCGTCACTCACGAACCGAACGCTGCCATCGAGGCGTAAAGGAATCGCATTCGGCTGGCGCGTCATGCGCAACAACTGGCGCGATCGGCGCGATTACCGATGCACACCGCGCTACTGCGGACCGAACGTCGAGCACTCGAACACGGGGTTGGCCCCTTTCGTCCGCCGGCACTCCATCCCGTGGCCCGATCTGCCCTGCGCCCTCACGAAGTGCCGGTTGTCGTCGGTGATCCCGCGTGAGAAGCCTGGCGCACCGTCGTTGTTCACGCTGGACAACATGTCGTACGCGCCTTCCGCGCTGATCGGGTTGCCGGCGTTCTGCCCTTGGGCGCCGGTGACCGTTGCGAGTGTATCGAGTGAGAGAGTGAGGAGGCTGTGTGTTGTCATGCCTTCTCGCATTGCACCCGCCGGGCCGATCGAAGCGGTTGCATGATCAATTGCTTGAAGCGTTGTGATGCAACACGTGTCGCTCGCGGAGCGGCAGCGAACGCCGACCAAGGTAGGCCGTTTCGGTTTCTTACAACGTGAGCTTCATGCCTTCGTGGCTGGCGACGAAGCCGAGCGATTCATAGAAGCGGCGCGCATCGTCGCGCGCTTTGTCCGTCGTCAATTGAACGAGCCCGCAACCGCGGCTGCGGCACTCGGCGATCGCCCATTCGAACATCATGCGGCCGAGTCCTTCGCCACGTCGCGACGCATGAATGCGCACGCTCTCGATCTGGCCCCGCAACATGCCGAGTCGCGAAAGACCGGGAATGAACGTGAGCTGGAGACAGCCGACGATGCCTTCCGCGCCGACCACCACCGCCAGTAGCTGGTTCGGGTCTTCGTCGATCGCCGAGAACGCACGGACATAGTTCTCGGGTGGCGGCATCGAGCTGTCCTCGCGGGTCCGTCCGAGCTCGTCATCGGCAAGCAGTGCGATGAGGACCGGAAGATCCGCGTGCGTGGCTCGCCGAAACGCGAGGTCGGTCATGTCGTTGAGATACCCAGTCGGATGACTTCGATGCGGACTGTTCGACCCTACCGCCGATCATCGTCCCGCGGTAGAACGAGCCACGATGTGCCGAGCGATCACGTGCAATCGGTGTCAGCGCCCGAGCTGGGCTGGCTGTGGAGCCCATGTGGAGCAGGTGCTGGGTCACGTCCCGCACGCCGAGCGGTGCCAGTGTCCTCGCGAAAAGGGTGGACTTGGCAAGCTGCTTCGCTCGCTGTTCGGCCGGTGAGGCCGGCCGATCAGCGGCGCGCCGCCAGAAGCTTCATCACGTCGCGCCAGTGTGTCTCTGCGGTGCGGCCGGCCGCGCGAAAGGCGCGCTCGAAGCGGACCCGCTGTACCGCAGACAGGCGCTCTTCGAGCTTCACGCCGCGGGCCGTCAGGCTCAGCCTGCGGACACGCCGGTTGGTCGGATCCACCGTGCGCGCGACGAGGCCAGCGTCGATCAGAGAGGTGAGCGGCTGGTGAACCGCCTGCTTGCTGACTCCGAGCACGCGACACAGCCCACCGATCGTGATGCTTGGCGCTCGCGCGATGCAGTAGATGATGCGGTGATGAACCCGGCTAAGCCCGCGGCGTGCGAGGAGGCGATCGGGTTCGGCCACGAGCTCGCGCCAGGCGAAGAAGATGAGCTCGATAGCCTGGTCGAAGCCTTCACGGCCGGCAGCTGTCATGGGCCGCGACTCTACTTGGCGATCATGGCGTTGAACAGCCAAGCGAGCCATCCCGTGATTCTGCTCCAGCTCCCGGCGGCTATTGGTCAATGATATTGACGTATGTAGGCTGCGATAGGTCAATAGTCTTGACCTATCTGGACCTCTGCTGCTATTCCCGGCACGCGATGTGGATTCAACGATCGATCGCAGCCGGGATGGTTGTCGTTGTCGTCGTCGCAGCGTGCGGCAGCCCGTCGCAGAAGGATTCGATCGACGCGAGCACGCTCGATACACCAGCCGCCGATGCAGCGCGGATCGACGGCCGCGGAGTGATTACCGATCCGTGCTTCCCGAACCCCGGTGCCGGGCATCGCGTGTACGCGTGCAACGGGCTCAACTTCGACGTCGAGGTCCCGGCCGCATGTGCTGACGGTGGCTGCGGCATCATTCTCGATGTCCACGGCCTGACGATGAGCGCCGCGATGGAGGACGCGAACACCGGTCTGCGGGCCCGCGGGGGAGCTGCTGGGTTCGTGGTCGTCCAGCCCAGCGCGAATCCTGCTCCGCCGCAGGCGTCGTGGAGCGAATCCGACGAGCCGAAGGTCTACGACTTCTTGACCCGCGCGATCGCGGTGTATGCGATCGATGTCGATCGCGTGCACATGACGGGGTTCTCGCAGGGCGGCTTCATGACGTGGCGCTTCGTGTGCGCGCACGCCGATCTGTTCGCGTCGGCAGCACCCGCCGCCGCTGCATCGAATTGCCCGGTCATCGGCAACCCGGCGGGAGCGCCAGCGTGTTCGTTTACGGGCACCGAGATTCCGAGTCGCAAGCTCCCGATCCTCTACATGCACGGTCGCGCGGACCAGAACTACATCCCGTACGCGTGCGCGCAGCCGCAGGTCGAGGCGATCGTGAGCGCTTGGGGACTGACCGCGAATGGCGTCGTCGCGTCGAGCCCGACGTACACGCGGACGCGCTGGAGCGATTCGGCTGGGACGGTCGTCGAGCTGATCGCCCACGACTACACGTCGAGCGCGCAGGTCCCATTCGTCTCGGCGTCCGAGCTTCAGGGTCACTGCTTCCCGGGCTCGACCGACCCAGGCGGCCAACCCGGGCAGCTGTTCTCGTTTCGGTGCCAGCAACCGGCGTCGTTCGTGTGGGGCAGCGAGGTCGTCGAGTTCTTCGTCGCGCACCCACGCTGACAATGCAGCGACATCGATTGCAGCGACGCGCGCTAGAATCCCGGCGCCAGCATCGCGATCCACCGCGCGGGATCGACCACCGTCTGCTCCCGCAGTGCGCCCTCTGCCGCGCTCACGAGCGCCGCGCCTTCGTCCCCGCCGAGCGTGCGCCCGAGTGCGGCGCGGGTCACCGCAGCATAGGTCGCCATCTCCGCGCGGTCGAACGCCGCGACGCATGCGCGCAGCCGCGCGACCGCACGATCATCGTTGCCGCGCGCACGATCGATCGCGGCGAGTGCGAGCTCGCCGAGCGGCACGACCGAGGGCTCGCTCGCAGCCGCGACTCGCGTAGCGTCGCGCGCGGCGGAAGCGAGCAGCGCCTTGCGATCCGGCGCACCCTGCTGAGCCATCGCGATCGCGAGCCGTGCGCGCAGCTGCAGCGCTTCGCAGTGGACGAGCGAGATCCGCAGGATCTGAGCCGCGCGTAGTGCCGGCCATTTCTCGAGCACCGAGCGCCGCCCCATCGCGGGCTCGCCCGCATACAGCGCGACCTGCGCCTCGCCCATCATGTGATGGTAGTGCTGGAGATGAAACCAGCGGACGGTCCACTGCCGCGTTGCCTCGGCGAGGTGCTCGCGCGCCGCGGCGACGTCACCGGGGACGAGCCACGCTGCGTTACAGAGGCCGACACGCAGGTTCGTCGCGGCGTACAGATCGCCACGGCCGGTCGCCTGACGGAGCAGCGCGGGCGCAAGTCTCGCGAGCTCGCGCAACTCGCCGACATAGAACAGCGAGTACAGGATGAAGAAGTTCATCGTGTCGCGTTCCCACGTCGCCGTCGCCTGCTGCGCGCGGATCTCGAGCTCGGCTGCGCGGGCGAGCTCGAGCGAACGGCGCCACTCGCCGGCCTGGTAGGCGTTGATGCACTCGGAGCCGGTGAGCAGCGACGCGACGTGGGCCGACGGATGGCGTTCGAGTAGCGCGCGAACCTCGGCGAACAGCTTCACGGCGCGACGCCGCGAGCGCGGGCCACTGACCGCGTGGAACCCGCCCTCGACGGCGAGTGCACGCGCGACGCGCGTCGGTTCGCCGGCGCGCAGCGCGAGCAAGAGGTGGCGCGTCTGGAAGTCGGCGCCGCGAATCACGTCAACCATCGCGAGCCCGCCGGCGACCGACCAGCACAGATCGATCCTCGTCAGCTCCGACGCCGCGACGGCACCTTCCTGGCGCTCCACGAACCGCAGCCCGCGGGCGCGCAACAGGCCTCGCCGCAACACGAGCGACATCAGCGCGCGGCGCGGCGTCGCCGGCAGCGCCATGCCGAGCGTCGGGAGCACGGTCGTGATCAGCTCGATGCCACGATCGATGTGACCGCTGATCAGGAGCTGCTCCGCTGCGAGCCGCCGGCGATCGAGCGCCACCTCGACAGCGGTCGTCGCATCGGCGGCGGCGAGGTATGCGTCGGCGGCCTCGGCGCCGCGCCCATCGAGACCGAGCGCCTCGCCGAGTCGCGCGTACAGCTCGCCCCGATCCGGATGACCGAGCTCGAGCGCGAGCCGGTAGAACCGCACCGCACGATCGAACGCGAGCGTGTCGACGGCGTCGGCGGCTGCTGCGGCGGCGTGCGGCGCCGCGAGATCGGTGCGCCCGGCCTCTTGCCAGTGGAACGCCAGCATCGGTTCGTGACCGCGGCGCGGTGACGCCTCGAGCGCGACCGCGAGTGCGCGATGGAGCTCGCGGCGCCGGTCGTCGCCGAGGCGCCCGACGATCGCCGCGCGAACGCGATCGTGATAAGGCTCGACCGCGTCGTCGACGCCGGCGCCGACCGTGCGCACGAGGTTAGCGACGCGCAGGAGCGAGAGCATGCGATCGAGTTGCTCGGGCGCGAGGTCGGCCGCACGCACGATCGTGTCGTGGTGAACGGGCTCGCCCGCGAGCGCGATCACCTCGAGCACCGCACGAGCCTTCGGATCGAGCGCGGTCGCGCGCGCCCACAGCGCGTCGTCGAGGCGCAGACCGCCGCCGGTGCCACCGCTGGCCGCATGGCGCACGAGCTCGTCGAGGAACAGCGGATGGCCGGCCGCCTCCTTCGAGAGCTGGATGGCGTCGATGCGATCGCGAACATCGTGCAGCGCACACAGCCGTTCAGCCAGCTCGCGCGCCGCTTCCGGATCGAGCGGGCCGAGATCGATCTCTCGGATCTGCGGACACGCCGCGCGCACGCGGGCCTCGACATCCGCGTTACCGCCGGCACCCGGCGGGCGCACCGTCGCGACGAGCAGCAGCGGCGGCGCTTCCGGCGGGCGCACGATCTCCTCGAGCAGCGCGAGGCTGTCCTCGTCGGCCCACTGCAGATCGTCGATCCCGAGCACCACCGTGTGACGACGCGCGAGCCGGACCAGCAGCTCGCGCAGGGCACCGAACACGCGGTCGCGCAGATCGCGCTGCGCAAGCGCGCCGCTGGTCGGTGCGTCCGCGAAGGCCCTGACTCGCTTCAGATCGGGGAACGCGTCCGCGAGCGCTGCTGCGTGTAACGGCAGCAGCGCCGCGGCTGCAGCGGGCTCCATCCGGCCGAGCGCTCGCGTCAATCCGTCGACGACACCGTCGAACGCCTTGTAGGAAACCGACTCGCGCTCGAAGCAGCGCCCGCGCACGACGAGCGCGTCGTTCTCGATCGAGCGCAGGAACATGCGCGCGAGCGTGGTCTTGCCGACGCCGGACTCGCCGCGGATCAGCACCGCCGCGGGCGCGCCGTCGCGCATCACGTCGGTGTCGAGGACGTCACGCAACTGCGCGAGCTCGGCCGCGCGCCCGACGAACAGCGGGCCTTGCGTCGGAGTGCCAGTGATCCGCTTCGACGAGCGCCGCCTCGGTTCTCGTCGCAGCTGCCGGATCGCGGTCGCGCTCGTCGGGCGGTCCGCGGGGGCGAACCGCAACAGCGCCGTGCACAGCGCGGAGAGGTCGAGCGGCACCGCCGGATCGAGCTCGGCCGGCGGTGTCGGCTCGACCGACTGCTTGTCGGCGAGGATCTTCATGACCGGGCCGTCGTGCGGCGGCCGCCCGGTCAGCGCTTCGTAGAGGATCACGCCGGCGGAGTACCAGTCCGACGGCGGGCCGGCCGGCTGACCGGCTGCCTGCTCGGGAGACATGTAGTGCGGCGTGCCCACGATGCTCGGTCCCGTCCACGTCGGGTTGTGATCGTCGACGTCGAGTGCGAGTCCGAAGTCGACCATGACGACGCGATCGTCGCCGTTGAGCCCCCCGGCGCTGACCATCACGTTCGACGGCTTGACATCGCGATGCACCAGCCCGCGCGCGTGCAACGCCTCGAGCGCCGCGCCGAGCTCGGCGAATGCGTGGCGCAGCCGTGTCTCGTCGAAGCGACCGGAGGGGCGCACGTAGCCAAGGAAGTCGCTGCCGTCGACAAGCTCCATCGTGAAGTAGAGCCGGCCGTTCTCCTCGAAGAGCTCGCCGAGCGAGACGAGGTTCGGATGCTCGACGTCCTGGAGCACGCGGAACTCGCGCTTGAACCGGCTGATCGCGAGTGGGTGCTGGAGGCGCAGTGCCTTGATCGCGGTGCGCCCACCTCGCTCGCGATCCACCGCTTCATAAACGTCGCCCGTGGCCCCGCTCCCGATACAGCGAACGATGCGAAACCGCGCCGAGACCAGGGTCCCCGCATCCACGACGGCAATCTTACCCCGCCGCGCGGAGCCCCAGCGGAGGTCTCAGCGCGCGACAATACGAATGGTCTGGCAGGAGCTCCGAGCTTGGCGGGTGCGTAGCGTTTCGCCCTCGCGTACGATCCCGAGCAACTGCTTGCCGAAGAGCTACGCTCCCTAAACATGGAGACGATGGGCGTGCCGGCTGCACGGCTGGCGAAATCACCTCTGAGCCTGCTCGCGAGCGCCGCGCAGTCACCCGCGCGCTGGCCCGGCAAGACACGTCGACTGCTTGCGCTGCTCGGGCGCTACGCGCGTGGGGAGCATCGCGTGGGCCTCGAGCGCCTCGCCAGGCTCGGCGTGATCGATACCGTGCCGGCCGATCCGCAGCTGTTTGCCGGCGCGATCGACATGCTGCGGTTCTGGATCTCGCCGGCGTCCGCCGACTACTACCGCTCGATCGGCATCGACTACGCGTTCCACCAGCTGCTCCGGTTCCTCGACGAGCCTGCGAGCCTCGGCGATCCGATCGGGCTGTTCTCCACGCGCGACGCGATCATCGGCCATCTCATGCAGGTCGTGCACGCGAACCCGCGCTACGACCTCGAGCTGCTGCTCATGCATGTCGACGGCATCGATGAGCTCGAGGCTCAGATCGAGGCCATGATCCGCGGCAACCATCCGCGCGCCTCGTCGATCGCAGCGATTGTCGAGGAGCCCGACTACCACGCGCGGCTGCTCGAGTATGTGCGAGCGTTCCGCGCAGATCCGAGGTCGCCGCCGCTGCTGCGCGTAAACATCGCCGGCAAGTTCGACGTCCTCGAGCAGACCTTCGGCTCGATTCGCCCGGCGATGCACTACTTCTCGCGCCTGCCAGCAACGTGGCCCGCGGCGCTGCGCCACGTCGTGGCCACTCGCGAGTTCCCCGTGGAGCTCGCAGAGTCGTAGCGATGAAACCAGCGCGGTGACGACCGACGATCGCGCCTTCGCCACCGCCGGTCGTGCGTAACCGGTGCTCGGGACCACCTGGCTGTCTAGCGCGATTGACAACTGCCTCCCGCGAGCGGCATGGGAAGGCGGCGCAACTAAGCGGAACCCGGGCCCAAACGCTGGGCACGCCGCGTGCTCTTCCGCGAGTCATGATGCGCGCCGCCCTCGTCCTCGTATTGCTCGCTTCCCCCGCGGCCTCGGCCCCGTTCAATACCTTCGACGCGACCGACGGGCCCACCGACGAGCCCACGCTCGAGGTCGACGCGATCAGCGGGGTCGAGACGCCTCCCGAAGAGACGAAGCCGAGCGAGCCGGCCGCGCCGGCCATCAAGTACCTGGGGTCGGCCACCCAGCGTGATGCGGCGGCGACTGGACCGGAGTCGAACACGTCGGTCGCGCTGCTCGAGCCGACGCCAGCTCCCGAGCTTCGCGATGCACCGGTCGTCGCACCGCCGCGGCTGCCGCGCCCGACGCCGCGCTTCGACATTGGCGCCGGCGTGTTTCTGCAGTCGCGCGGGTTGTCGTTCCTCTACGACACGAGCGTCGACGGCCCGCCGTCGTATGAAGACGGCTTGCAGGGCTTCGCGGTCGGCGCGGCCGTGTATCCGTGGCCGATCCAGAAGGTCGACGGCAAGCTGTCCGGCGTCGGATTCTCGCTGAAGCTCGCGAAGGCGGTCGGCGCGACGCTCGTCGCGTCGGATGAGACCGGAACCGGCGAGTTCGACGTCCAGCATGCGAGCTACGACGCGGCGGTGCGCTACCGCTATCCGATCGACAAGTTCGCGATCGAGGGCGAGGTCGCGTACGGCGGCTGGCACCACACGATCGTCGATCTGCCGGAGTCGATCGCGATCCCCGACACCTCGTACAACTACCTTTCGGCGGGTGCGCACGCGGAGGTCTATCCGAGCGAGCGCGCGAGCATCGGCGCGACGGTGCGCTACCTCCACGTCCCGAGCAGCGGTGATGTCACGTCGGAGGACTGGTACGGCGCCGGTGATGCCAACGGCTGGCTGCTCGGCGGCGATTTCACGATCGGTCTGCCGGCCGGTCTGTTCGTGCGCGGAGGCGTCGAGTGGCGCCGTGTCACGATCGAATTCGATGGCTCGGGCTACCTGTCGTACGAGTGGGGCGTCTGGTCGGTCGCTGACACGCAGATCACCGGGTCGGCGTTGGTCGGCGCGCAGTTCTGACTCGACAGAGCCGGGACGCTCGCCGCCGTGCTCGCCACGCTGCTGGCGCGAGCCCCGATCGCGGCATCAGCCGACTCCAGCCTGCATCGGCGACGCGTGTGAATGCGCGCGAGGGCCTTCGAGGAAAGTCCCCTGCGTTTCCAAGGAGGGGTTCGTATGCCCAAGGGGCATCACCGCGAACGAGCGCGCGCTATGATATGTACGAATGGTTGATGTGTATGCGGAGTTCGTCGCGCTGGTGCGCGCACTCGAGGAGGCATCGATCGACTATGCGATCTGCGGCGCGCTGGCTCTGGCCGTGCACGGCGTCCCGCGAGCGACCAAAGACATCGATCTGATCGCGAGAAAGGACGACGCCGACCGCATACGTGCGGTGGCAGTGGCAACGGGGTTCAAGTTCGAAGCGCTGCCTATGGAATTCGCGAATTCCGGTATCGAGGTCCAGCGCTTCACCAAGCTCGTCGACGGTCGCCCGTTGATGCTCGATGTCCTGTGGCTAAATCCGAAGCTGCAGGCGATCTGGGACGATCGCGAACGAGTCGCGTGGAACGATGGCACGTTGTGTGTCGTTTCGCGCGATGGACTGATCACGCTGAAGCTGACGGCCGGACGCGCTCAGGACCTCGTCGACATCCAGAGCCTGACGGCAGTGGAGTCCAATCGTGAAAAAAAGTGACCCACGGTCGGTGGAGGATCGCTTGCGCGCCGCGCTCGACGTACGCCTCGAGGATCTGCACGAGGGCGTGGACATGTCGGGCGAGGCGGTGGGACGTCGTGTGCGCGAGCTCTGCGAGATGTCGGCGCTGTGTCTCGAGCTCGTGACTCTCGATCCACGGGACCGCCAATAGCTAAGCGTTTAGCTGAGCATTCGCGTCGAGCGAATCGCTTATTGCGCCGTAAGCGAGTCGCTCTCGAAATAGATCCAGCCGGTCGCTGCGATCACGCCGAGCGAGGGCCAGCGATCGGCGCCGCGCTCGCCCGCGACCCGGAAGTAACCCTTCGCGTCCGGTGTGCCGCCGATCAATGCGGCACCGGCGCCGAGCGTTCTGCGTTGATCGATGTCGGCGAGCGTCTGCCGATCCACGTCGATGAAGCGCACCTCGGAGCCGGGACGCAGCGCGCGGTCATCATCGGAGAGCGCGTTGCGCTCGTAGACCGGCGTGACACCGGGGGCCGGATTGCCCTCGACGTCGTGATAGCGGTACACGACAAGGCCGCGATTGAGCGCGTACTCCATGCCGCCGGCGAACAGCTCTTCGCGCCACTCGTCGACCAGCTCCTGTGACGGCGACACGATGTCTTGCGACGGCACGTAGCAACCGAGCAAACAGCCGACGCTCTTGTCGTGGATCGTGTGCGCGCGCCCGGCTCCCGTCACGAGGAACGCGAGGATCGGGCTGCTGTCGAGCGCGTTCACGCGCAGCGGACCGAACTTGCCCGTCGCGTCCGTCGTCGTCGTGCCGATGCGGCAGCCGTTGGTCGGAAAGCTGCGCGTGCTCGCCCACGCCTCGGTGATGTCGATGGTCGCGCCCGCGACCGGCTCGCCGGTTGCGAAGTCCGTGACCGTGCCATTGACCTCGATCTCGGTCGCGCCAGCCGCGCAGTCGGCGGGAATCGCGACATCGGGCTCGTCGAGGCGTTCCTCGAGCGGCGGGGTGGCACATGCCGGCAAGGACGAGATCAGCAGGATGGTTGGCGCGAGACGCATACGTAATAGTGCAGCAAGTGTAGCGCCAGACCGCGGGCCTCGTGTTCACGCATGTTTGAGCCTCGTGGTGTTCGATCTTCGACGCCCGCCCGGTCGATTTTCTGCGACGCCATCCGGTCACCTGGGTTAAAGGGGCAAGCCCTTCACCGACCGAGGACGCACCGTGCAACTCCGTGACTTGCTGTTTAGCCTCGCGATTCCGTTCGCCGCCTGTGGTCACGCACCGCCGAAGCCGCAGGTCGCGCCGCGCCCGGTTGCGGCCGCGCCTGCAGCGCCGCCGGCCACCGGATCCAAACCCGCGCCGGCCGCGCCGGTCGATCCCGCCGTCGCGCTCGAGCGTGGACGCGTGGCGAACGACGCCGACGATCACGAGACCGCGGCGCGCGAGCTCGAAGCGGCGTTGCTCGCGTTCCTCGATCGCAAAGGCGACGATCTCGATCCCGCCGACGCGACACTCGAAGATATTTTCGCCGAGCTCGGCTACGCGTACGAGAGCTTGCAGCGCTGGAGCGAAGCCGAGGAGATGATGATGCGTCGCCTCGACGTCGCGCGCGCCTCGAAGGATCGCTATCGCGAAGCAACCGCGATCGCCGCGCTCGGGCGCACCATCAAACGGTCCGGCGATCTGCATCGCGGAATCGCGCTGCTCAAGCAGGCGCTCGCGATCGACGCCGAGCTCCGCATCGAAGCGGACGATCCGGGCCATCTCGACCGGCTGCATAGTCTCGCGAGTGCGTACGACGATCTCGGCGAGCATGCCCGCGCCGCTCGCATGTTGGAGCAGGTGCTCGAGCACGAGCGTGCGGCGGATCCGTCGAGCTCGCGCACCGCAACCGTGACGCAGAACCTCGCGCTCGCGTATCGCGACGCAGGCAAGCTCGAGCAAGCACGCACGATGTTCGAGACCGCGCTGCGCCTCCGCATCGTTCTCGATGGACCCACGCATCAGAGCTTGGTGTCGCCGCTCAACGGTCTCGCCGGAACGCTCAAGCTCATGGGCGAGCAAGAGGACGCGGTGCTCACGTTCAAGCGCGTGCTCGCGATCGCGAGCAAGACCAGCAGCGTGCGCGCGATCGCGCTCGCCGATCTCGGCGACACCGAGGTCGAGATGGGCGACACCGATGTGGGCATCGCGCACCTCGACGAGGCGCTCCGGTTCATGCGCAAGGCGTATCCGTCGGGTCATCCCGAAACGGTCCGCACGCTGGTCAAGCGTACGCAAGGCATGCTCGCGGCCAAGCGCATCGACGAGGCCAACGCCGACACCGAAGAAGCGATCCGCATGGCGACCGTGCTCGATGCCGGCGATGGCACGCGCGCGTCGGCGACGGCGAGCTGGCTCGCGGATACGTGGCAGGCGGCGGGCCACGCGCAGCGCGCACGCGAGTTGCGCAAGCAAGTAGCGGCGAAGCGCACGCCTGCGAAGCAGGCAAAGCGCGGCCGGGCTAAACGCTAGTTCCGTCGAGCCGCCCGTTGGCGGTTCGCCAATCAATTGGCAGCCGCGCGACATCGGGGCACGTCGGCGGTACGGTTTCGGCATGCGTCTGATCGGTTCGCTCGCCGTCGTCGCCGTTATCGCGGTCGGTGTGCAGGCGGAGCGCGCGAAGCTGCCGCCGCCGCCGGCAACGCCGCTGCGCTATACCGACGTCGCACCGATCTTCGAGAAGCATTGCGCTGGCTGTCACGACGCGCGTCGCGGCACGAACGCCGCTGCACAGGCGGTGTTCGAGATGTCAGGTGGCTATCCGTTCGCGACGAAGCGCCCGGGCACGCTGCTCGGCGATCTCCGCCACATGTTCGAGAACCGCGGCTCGCTGTCCCAGAATGAAAAGTGGCGCGGCGTGTCGTGGATTGCCGGCGGCGCGCGCGATGCGGAAGGCCGACCGCCGGTCTGGCGCTGAGTCGCGGAGTCGCGCCGCTCAGCGTTCTTTGCGGTACAGCCGCATCGCGATCGGCGTGGCGATCACGAGGATGATCGCCGTCGCAGCGAGCACACGCAAGACATCGTAGAACGCGGGCTCGCCATGCATGAGCTTGCGCGACGCGGCCGCGAGGTAGGTCACCGGATTGTGGCCGACGATCGCGCTGAGCCAACCGGGCATCGTGGATAGCCCGACGAAGATGTCGCTCGCGAACGTCAGCGGCATCAGGAACACGAAGCTCGTGGTCATCACCGACTCGGGCGTGCGCACGAGCATGCCGATGATGATCCACAGCCACGACAGCGCGAACGCGAACGCGAGCACGAGCCCGACGGCGGCCAGCACACCGATCGCACCACCGGCGGGCCGGAACCCGAGGATGAGGCCGATGACCAGGATCAACGCGGTCGCCATCGAGTAGCGAAACAGATCGCCGACCAGCGCGCCCAGCAGCGGCGCCGGCTGCCAGATCGGCAGCGAGCGAAACCGGTCGTAGAGACCCTTTTGAATATCGGTGTTGAGGCCAACGCCCGTGTAGACCGTGATGAAGATGATCGTCTGCACGACGATGCCGGGCAGCAGGTACTGGATGTACTCGCGCGGCGAGCCGGCGAGTGCGCCGCCGAAGATGTACGTGAACAGCAGCGTGAACATGATCGGCGTGACGGCTACGTCGAACAACTGAAACGGCACGTGCTTGATCTTGAGCAAAGCCCGCCACGCGAGCGTGATGATCGCCGACACCGAGGAGGCTGGGCGCGCGGGCGCGTTCCTGCCGAGCAGCTCGTGCGTGCGTTCGCCGGTTGGTAGTGCGTCGGCGCTCATGGTTTTGCCTCGCGCGCAGTGTCCTCGGCGGTAGGGCGGCCGGTGAGCGCGAGGAACACTTCGTCGAGGCTCGGATCGCCGACCGCGAAGTGGGCGACGTCGACGCCGTCCTCGCCGAACGCGGTCAGCACCTTCGCCGCCTGCGCCGGATTCTCGACACGCGCGGTGACTTCGAGCGCGCCATCCTCTTGCGACGCGCCTTCTCGCGGCTGCGTCCGCAACACGCCGTCACCGAGGACGCGTTCGACGAGCTCGAGCGCGCGCGGTCGTTGCTCCGCGTTCGCGAGCCGCACGCGCAGCGTGTTGGCGCCGATCGACGACTTCAGATCGCGGCTCGTGCCCTCGGCGATCACCTTGCCGTGATCGATCACAGCCATGCGCTCGGCGAGGCGATCGGCTTCGTCGAGGTATTGCGTGGTAAGCAGCACCGTCGTGCCTTCGGCCGCGATCCGGCGAACCAGCTCCCACACCTGATTGCGGCTGCGCGGGTCGAGGCCGGTGGTCGGCTCGTCGAGGAACAGCACCTCGGGGATCACGACGAGGCTCGCGGCGATATCGACGCGGCGCCGCATGCCGCCCGAGTACGTCCGTACCTGGCGCCCGCCTGCGTCGGCGAGCCCGAATGCTTCGAGGAGCTCGCCGGCGCGGTCACGCGCGGCTCGCCACGTGAGGCCGAGCAGGCGGCCGACGAGCACGAGGTTCTCGTCACCGTTGAGGTCCTCGTCGACCGATGCGTACTGCCCGGTGAGGCTCACTTTGCGGCGCACCTGCGCGGCATCGCGCACGACGTCGTGGCCGAGCACGCGCGCGGTGCCATCCGTAGGACGCAACAGCGTGGCGAGGATGCGAATGATCGTGGTCTTGCCAGCGCCGTTAGGGCCGAGTAGGCCGTAGACGGTGCCCTTGCGGATCGCGAGATCGACGCCGGCGAGTGCGCGCGTGGTGCCGAAGCTCTTTGCGAGACCTATGGTTTCGATCGCGTTTGTCATGGGCACCGCCGCGGGTCCATACGGATAGCAGATTTCGCCTGGTGCGACACCTCGGAACCCGTGACAGCAACACAGCTTTCCAGTCGCAGAACGCTTGCGTGCGACGACTCGGCCGCATCTGCATCCCGAAGCAACCATGACTCGCATCCACGTGTTCTCGATTGCCGCCGTTCTCCTTGTCCTGCTTGCCGCGCGACACGCCGCCGCGGACGACGCCGCGGATCGCACCGCGGTCGCTGAAGCGTTCGCGAAGCTCTCCAGTTACGCCGACGGAATCGCACGCGACGCGGCGAAGTCCGACGATCGCGTCGCGCGCCGCAAGCTCGCGTCGCTCGCGACCGACATCGCCGAGGATCTCGGTCGGCTCGCGCAACGCGCGCGCAAAGACGTGCCGTATGCCGCGCTCGCGAAGGACACGGCCGCGATCGGCAAAGACGCGGCCACACTGGTCGAGACCGCCGACGAGGTCGCCGACAAGACCGAGCGCAAGACACTGCGTGCGCAAGCCGCCGCCCTCGAGCAGGGCATTGCTGCCACGCGCAAGGTGCTCGATACGATGCGCGACGCCGACGCCAAGCCGCAACCAATGCGCGACGCCGCGTTCCAGCAATTCGTGCAAACGGTCAAGCAGGCGAGCTTCGACGAGGACAAAGTCGCGATCGTGCGTCACGTCGCGCAGAGCAACTGGTTCCGCGCGAATCAGGTTGCAGCGGTGATGGACCTGCTGTCCTTCGACGACGGCAAGATCGACGCAGCCGCCGCCATGTGGCCTCGGATGACCGATCCGGAGAACAGCTTCGTGATCTTCAACAAGCTCGCTTTCGACTCGAGCAAGGAGAAGCTGCGCAAGCGCGTCGCTAAATAGCCTGTGCGCGCGCCCGGCAGAGGCTATGCTGCGCGCCAGTCGCGTGCGCAACCTCCGCCTGTACCGCATCATTCGCACCGCATTCGTGATCGCGGTCGTCGCGTGGCGCTACTACTGGCTGCAGAAGCGCGAAGGCTGGAAGCGCTGGCGACCGACGCAGGAGGCCTGGGATCGTGCGCACGGCAAGACCGGCAAGGCGATCTATCGGCTCGCGACGAACCTCGGTGGCGCGATGGTCAAGCTGGGCCAGGTGCTCGGGGCACGCGCGGACGTGTTGCCTGCCGCGTTCGTCGCACCGCTACGTGGGTTGCACGATCGCGTGCCGGCGCGACCGTTCGCGAAGCTCGCACACCACGTCGAGCGCGAGCTCGGGCAACCGATCAGCGACGTGTTCGCGCACGTCGAGCCAATGCCGATCGCGGCGGCGTCGCTCGCTCAAGTCCATCGCGCGCGGCTCGTGACCGGTGAGGATGTCGTGCTCAAGGTGCAATACCCCGAGGCACGCCGGTTGTTCCCGATCGATCTTGGCTCGCTGCGGCGCGCGGTGCGAGTCGCGCGCTGGCTCAACCGCGGCCTCGACCTGCGCACGCTGGTCGACGAGCTCGCCGAGTTCATCACGCTCGAGCTCGACTTCGAGCGCGAGGCAGCATCGACCGAACGCGTACGCGCGAACCTCACCGGTGACGCGAGCGTCGTCGTGCCGGTCGTGCACCGCGCAAGCGGCAAGTTGCTCGTGCTCGGCTTCTTGACGGGTACGCCGCTGTCGGCGCTCGACAAGCTTCGCGAACGTGGCGTCGATCTGCGCGACGTCGGCCGCCGCGTCGCGGCGCTATACGCGAAGATGATCTTCGAGCACGGTTTCTTCCACGGCGATCCGCATCCCGGCAACATCCTCGTGCTCGAGGACAATCGCATCGGCCTGCTCGATTTCGGCCTCGCGAAAGAGCTGCCACCCGGTTTCGCCGGCCACGCGGCGCGCATGATCGCGTCGACGATGGCGGGCAACGCGCCGGCCGCCGCTGCCGCGGCCCGCGAGATCGGCTTCGTGATCGCAGACGATCTCGTGCCCGAGCTGCTCGTGCTCGTGCGCTCGCTGATGGGCGACTACGAGAACGCGCGCAACATGCTGCAGCATCTGCGGCGCGACCACCTCGAGATTCCGTCGCATTTCACGCTGATCATCCGCGCGCTGATCATCCTCAACGGTGTGTCGCACACACTGGCTCCCGGCGAGCGCGTGATCGCGGGTGCCATCGCAGCTGCGCTCGCGCCGCGCATCGTCGCCGAACGGATGGCGCGCTAGCGTCGAATCGCCGCGGCGTCGCGGATACGATCGTCGAGCTTCGAGATGTCGTGCGAGTAGACGCCGACCGCGATCGCCGAGCCACCGGCGAGCAGCACGCCTGGCCCCGTGAGCATCATGCCGACCAGCAGCTCGCCGAGCCCGCCCTCGGTGTCGGCGGTCGCCTCGCTGTTGCGTAGCTCGATGCCTCGATCGAGGAGGACGACGCCGACGGCGGTGCTGACGAGACCGACCGCGATACCGACGAGCGCGACGTTGCGCTGCTCGCGCTTCACACGCAACGTCGTCAGATCCATCGACGGATTCGGAGGCGGCATGCAGCCGCAGAGCGCGGCCGCGAGCGCGAGTGCTCTCATGCCCCGAGCATGAGGCGCGAACCGCGCCGGCGACGCGGTAAGCCGCGGCAACGATCGCGGTAAATCGCTCTAGCGATACAGCGTCAGGCTGAACATGAACGAGCGCCCGTTCTGCGGCATCACGTTCGACGCGAACGGCAGCGCGGGTAGCGACACCTGCCAGTTGAACACGTTGTAAACGCCCGCCGCATAGCGCAAGCCGTGGCGCGCGATCACGCCCGACAGGACCGCATCAGCGACGAGGCCGCGGTCCGTGCGCTCGGTAACGCTCGTATCGATCCGCCGCCGGTCTTCGAGCGCTGCACGCACCGCGCCGGTCATCGCACTCTGCACGATCGGGAAGATCACCTTGAAGCCCGCGTAGTGCGCGGGTGCGTTCGGCAGCCGTACGCTCGACGCCACGGACTCCGCGTAGCGCGCGTGCGAGTAGCCGTACTGCGCGCTTGCCATCATACCGGCGCGGAACTCACGGCGGACCTCGAGGTCGAGGCCGCCGATGCGCTGATCGACGGTGCTGTTGCGGTAGTAGATCGCGGCCGGGTCCGCGCCCGTCGTCATTGCGCATTCGTCGCCGACTTCGACGGTCTCGATGATGTTGCGCGCGAGCGTGCCGTGCAGTGACGCGAGACCGACCCAGTCGAGGTTGAACCGGTGCGTGCCTTCGAGCTCCGCCGAGTACACGCGCTCGGGATCGAGCGACGTACCGCATGCCGTACTCACGACCTGCGTGACGCCGTCGTCGTTGTAGAAATACTCGTACGCGCTCGGGGCACGGAACGCGCTACCGGCCATCAGCTTGACGATGTCGCTATCGGTCGGCTTCGTGATCAGTGCGAGACGCGGTGAGAACGCCGGGAACGACGACGCCCCACGTTCGTCCGTCGTGGCCGCGTTCGTGTTGCCCTCGAGCTGCCAGTAGTCGAAGCGACCGCCGGCCTGAACGCGGACCCGCTTGTGCGGTCTGTAGTCGACCAGCGCCGCGCCCGCAAGCACGCGATACGGTGTCTGGGTGTCGAGCGAGGCCTCGAAGTTTTCGCCAGCGCTGTCGAACGAACCGCCGAGCATCTCGACCTTGGTGTGCTCGATCGCTTCACCGCCGAACGACACGCGCAGCTTCGGCGAGGGCGACAGCGTCAACCGGGCCTCGGCGCCGCCCCACCAGCTGTCGTACGTCTCGTAGTAGTTGTACGTGTTCTGGGTGCCGGGGCCTGGCATCGTCGGGTCGTCGTCGTACCAGTAGTCGAGATGGAAGTAGGCGTTGTTGACGTGGGCACGGACGAGGAGCTCCGCGTGCTTGTCGAACTTGTGAT
This sequence comes from Kofleriaceae bacterium, assembly GCA_036524455.1. Taxonomy (GTDB): domain Bacteria; phylum Myxococcota_A; class Polyangia; order Haliangiales; family Haliangiaceae; genus JABFXX01. The sequence goes on from DATDCH010000861.1 coordinate 19,388, forward strand.
CGAGCTTCGCTTCGACGAGCAGGCGCCGGTCGTCGCCGTAGTTGCGATCGTCGCCAAACCGCGACGAATAGCTGCCCGTCGGGATCGTGTCGCGCCGCGACGTCCAGAAACCTTGCAGCGTGAGGCTCTTCCACCAGGTCTTGCCGGTGAGCGAATACGCTCTGAACTTGTCGAACGCCGAGGTTTCGTACGGCGCCACGACGCCATCGCCGGCGTCGAACTGCAGACGCACGTCGCGGCCTTGTGATGAGGCGCCGGAAACGCTTGCCCAAAGACCGGCGTCCTTGCCGAACCGTTGCATGACACCGGCGCGTGCACGCGCAGTCGAGTTGTCGTAGCTCGACAGCTGGCCGTGCATGCCTTCGGGTTCGTCGCGACCCTTGAGCACGAGGTTGACGACGCCGGATACGGCGCCAGTTCCGTAGAGCACCGACGACGGACCGCGCACGATCTCGATGCGCTCGACGTCGCCGAGATCGACGCGCCCGTCGTAGTGGATGAACGGCTGGTACAGGATGTTCTCGTTGAGGACCGCGCCGTCGCTGAGCACGAGCAAGCGATTCGAGAAGTCGTTCGCGGTGCCGAGGCCACGCACGGCGGCGCTGCCGTAGATGCTGTCGAAGTTGATCGCGTAGCCGCGCACGCCACGCAGCGACTCGAGAATCGTCGGGTACGCGAACGCTTCGAGCTCCTGGCTCGAGATCACGGTGACCGACGCGGGTGCATCGTCGATGCTTTCGGCTTGGCGTGAGGCGGCCGAGACCGAGCGTTCAGGTGTGAGCACGAGGTCGCGCAGGTCGGTCTGGGCATTCATACGAATCTCGACCTCGCGCTCGATCGGCAGGTAGCCGCGCATGCTGACGCGGACTCTGCGTTTGCCGATCGGCACGTTCGGAATGACGGCGGGCGTGAAGCCAAATGCCTTGCCGTCGACCTCGATCAGTGCGTTCGGCTCGTCCGCGGAGACCAGTAGCGAGCCGACGACGGCGACCGAGCTTGCCTCGGCACGCACCGTGTCCTTCGCGACGATCGTGAACGTTTGCGGTGCCACCGTGAAACCGGCACGCTCGAAGTAGGCGATGTGCTGACCGGGAGGCAGCTCCAGCTTGCACGGCAGGACGCACGCCACCTCGCCGCGTTCGTCGTCGATTCGAACTGCAGTGCCGGGCGTACCCGTCAGCTCGACCGCGCCGAGGATGCGCCGCAGCTCGATCTTGAGCGGCTTAGTCTCGCCGACTGCAATCGCGTTCGTCGCCGTTGTCGCCGGCTCGTAGCCCGCGAGCTCGACGATCACCGTGTAGCTGCCCGGCTTGAGACCGAGCTGCGCCGGCGACGTGCCGACGGAGCCGAGGTCCTTGCGCTCGAGGTACACCGTCGCGCCCGGAGGCGTGGTCTCGACGGTGACGACCGCGACCTTGGGTGCGATGCGCGCGAGTGCCGTGGTGACTTCGCCCTTCAGCTTGTCATCGCCGCGGCTGGCATCGACGTAGTAACGATACGCGTCGGGGAAGCGGCCGAGCTGCTCGTACGCGCGCGCGATGTTGAACATCACGTTGCGATTCGGCACGAGCCGGTTCGACGCGAGGAAGTGCTCCAGCGCCTTCGTGAAGTCGGATTTGGTGTAGGCCTCCGCGCCGATCGAGAAGTGCAGATCAGCTTCGTCGGCTACACCGTCGGCGAATGCATTCGACGATAGAGCGCACGTCAAGACAACGACGATCGCGATACGCATGAATAACTCCAGGCTAGCGAGACAGTTTGATCTCGAGATTTGGATCGCCCTTCGGCGGTGTTGCGGAGCCCGTCGAGGGTGGCTTCGCCGTCTTGCCCGGGCGCTTGGCGACAGAGCCTTTGCGTGATTCCTCGCGCTCGAGCTCGTAGCTGACGCGCGCGTCGTCGGAGAGCTTGAGCTCTGCCGTCACCGACTCGTAGCCGGACTTGGTGACGACGAGCTTGCCGGTGTCGGCGCGTGTGACCGAGAGTGAGATCGGCGTGATGCCCAGCTTCTTGCCATCGAGCTTCACGGTTGCCCCCTGCGGCGCCGTGTCGACGACGAGCTGAACCGATGTTTTCGCCGGCGCCGTGTCCTCGATCGGAGCGGCCGCGACGACGGGTGGCGTTTGTGGCGCGGGAGCCGGTGCAGGTGGCGGCGGCGCCGGAGTGGCGGCGGCCTGCGTCGCGTGCGGCTCCGCCGAGAGCAGCTTGTAAACCGCGAACGCGACGCCGCACACGCCGAATAGCACGGCGAGGATCGCGATCAGACGGATCGGCGACTTGGCTGGCGGCGCCGGCATCGGTGGAGCGAGTGAAGATTGCGACGCCCGCGCCGTGACGAGCGGCTGGCTGATGCGTTGCGAGCCGGGGAACGGCGTGGTCCGGAACGCGGGGGACGCACCGACCTGGACGTCGATCAACATTTGATCAGCACCCGATGGCAGCGCTGACTCGAAATCCTTGAGCAGCGCGTCCATCGACAGGTAGCGCACGTCGGCGTCCTTCGCGAGCGCCTGTTCGATCACCGCTGCGAGCTCCGGTGACAGCGCCGGATTCACCAAGCGCGGCGGAGGCAGCGGGTTTTGGACCTGCATCTGCAGCACCTTGAGCAGGCTCGGATCCTCGAACGGAAGTCGGCCGCAGAACATCAGGTAGAGCAGGATGCCGAACGAGTAGATGTCGGCGCGGTGATCGACTTCCTCACCGCGGCACGCCTCGGGCGACATGAACATCGGGCTGCCGAGCGTCTGGCCCATCGCGGTGAGGCGTTGATTGATCGGCGTCTTCGCGATGCCGAAATCGACGACCTTGATGCCGAACCGACCCTGGCTGCGCTGGACGAGGAAGATGTTCTCCGGTTTGACGTCACGGTGAACGATGCCTTCCGCGTGCGCGTATGCGAGTGCGCGGCCGACGGGAACGCTGATCGCTACGATTTCTTCGATCGCGAGCGGCCCGGCCGCGATGCGCTGATCGAGCGTCTGGCCGCGCAGCAGCTCCATCACGAAGAACGGGCGCTGGTCGGATGTGACTCCGAAGTCGCTGATGTTGACGATGTTCTCGTGATCGAGCTGCGACGCTGCGTGCGCTTCCTGGGTGAACCGCGCGCGCGCTTCGCGATTCGCCGCGAGCTCTTTCGATAGAACCTTTGCGGCGAACTGCTTGAGCAGGGTCTGGTGCTCGACCATGTACACCACGGCCATGCCACCGAACCCGATAGCTTCCTGCACTCGATAGTCTTTGCCGAGCATCGATCCGACGAGCGGATCGCTGGTGTCCGTTACTTCTCTCACGGCGCACCCCCCAACCTAGAATTGTGGAAGAGACCGCCGAATTTCTCAATGTACGGACGGGAACACTGTTACTCTTCGTAGCGACGCGCTCGGGGTGACGCGTCAGGCAGGCTTCCGCGAAGCGGAGGTCTGGTCGACTTTTGTCTTCGCGATCTGAATCCACTCGCGGTTGTCGCGGCGATAGCGCGCGTCCCCACGCGCCGACTCTTTGACGATGCGCGTGTAGATCGCGAATGCTTCGTCACGGCGACCGGCACGTTCGAGTGCGCCCGCGTAGCGGCACCGCGCTTCGTCGCCGAGCGAGCCCGGGCTCGCGGCTTCGTAAGCCTCGAGTGTCTCTGCGGTGTCGCCTTGTGCTTCGACGATGCGCGCGAACAACAGACGCACCCCGGGCGAGCGCTCGCGCGGGTTCGACTCGAACAACTGCTCGAGCGTCGCGCGTGCATCGGCATGCTTGCCCATCTCGAACTGGACCACGGCACGCATCTTCAGCACCGCGGGGTCGTTCTTGTGCACGCCGGTCGACGCGCTGTCGTAGAGCTGCAGCGCTTCATCATAGAGCTTGTGGCGGACGCACTCCTCGGCGAGCGCGAGCCGGTTCTCGACGCTCGAGCACGCCTCGACCTCGGCGCGCAGCGCTTGCAACTTGCGCGATGGCTGCACGACGTCGACGAGCTGGCCGGCGAGCTTGCGGCCGGCGCCGGCGCGGCCGCTGAACCGCACCTCGCTCGCGAGATAAATGACCGAGCCGATCAACGGGAAGAACAAGATGATCCAGATCCAGCTCGTGCGGTCGGTCCGGACGGCGTGCACGATACAGATGATCTGGAAGATCACGATCGCGATACCCCAGCCGTAGAACCCGTACATGGGAGGATCCTAACGGATCGCGTGCGCGTGTTGTGCAAAGTGCAGTGGCGCTTCTGATTCCTTGCGACCGCGACGGTACCGGCGGCTCTCGCGAGCATGCGTACGCTGATCACGATCGTGCTCTTGGCCACCTTCGGTTGCGGCGCCAAGGGGACGAGTCAACCCGAACCCGACGCCGGCATGACGGTCTGCGCCACGTGCACCGAAGGCGCGACGATGTGCGAGGGCGACGCGACGGTGACGTGCACGGATCGCGACGGCGACGGCTGCCTGGCGTGGAGCGACGCGATCACGTGCCCGACCGGGCAGTCCTGCTCGCTCGGCACCTGCTCGGATACGTGCGTCGACGAATGCGCGGACGGCGAGCTGATGTGCACCGATCCAGGCCACCAGCGCAAATGCGGCCAAGCGGACGGCGATTCTTGTCGCGATTGGCTCCGCGCGACGGCCTGCGCGTCAGGCGAAGTGTGCTCGAACGGCACGTGCGACGTGACGTGCCAGGACGAGTGTCAGCTCGGTGCCAAGGCGTGCTTCGGCACCGGCACGGTCGAGTGCGGCGACGCCAACAGCGACGGCTGCTCCGAGTGGGGACCGGTGATTCCGTGCGCGACTGGTACGTCATGCACGGCCGGGATGTGCACGCCGACGTGCAGCGACGAATGCTCGATGGCGACATGCAGCGGCACGCAGCTCCGCTCGTGCGGTCAGTACGATCTCGATCCGTGTCTCGACCTTGGTGTCGGCACGTCGTGCGTGCCGTCCGATCCGTGTCTGATCGGCTCGTGCGCGAGCGGCGCGTGCCAGACGACGCCGGTCATGTGCACCGCGCCGCCGTCGCCGACGTGCACGAACCCGACGACGCTTCGCACGTACTCGGCGGCAGGCACGTGTCAGTCGGGAGCCTGCCAGTATACGTACACCGATCAACCGTGCTCGAGCGGCTGCAGCGGCGGCGCGTGCAACGCGCAAGTCGGCGCGCAAGCGAACGTGATCTCCGGCGGCGAGTCGACGTACTTCTGCGCGCTCAAGACCGACGGCGCGATCGGGTGCTGGGGCATGATCAACTGGGGCACGCTGACGCCGCCGACCGGAACGTTCACGCAGCTCGACGGCGGCTACGATCACATCTGCGCGATTCGCACGAACGGCACCGTCGACTGCTGGGGCGATGGCGGCTTCAACGAACCGACCGGCACGTTCACGCACCTGAGCTCCGGCTACAACGACACCTGCGCGATCCGCAGCGACGGCACGATCGCGTGCTGGAACACGAACGCTCTCATCGCGCCGCCGGGCACGTACACCACTCTCGCGGTCGGCGATCACCACGCGTGCGCGGCGCAACCCGCGGGTACGCTCGTGTGTTGGGGCTGGAACGGACATGGTCAGGCGACGGCACCGACGGGAACGTTCACGAAGCTCGCCGCCGGCTACGACAGCACGTGCGGCATTCGCAGCGACGGCACGCTGCAATGTTGGGGCAAGAACACCGAGGGGCAGAGCACGCCGCCCGCGGGAACGTTCACCGCGATCAGCGCGGGGTGGTGGCACTACTGCGGGATTCGGAGCGACTCGACGCTCGCGTGCTGGGGCAGGAACACCGAGGCGCAAGCGATTCCGCCGTCGGGTACGTTCGTCGGCGTCGGGATCAACCCGAGGTCGTCGTGCGGGATTCGCGCGGATCGCACGATCACGTGCTGGGGTTATCCGTCGACGCCGCCGAGCGGCATGTTCGGTCGACCCTGATCGCATCTGTAAAGCGGCTTTGCAGCTGCTCTTCGGCTTTACAGATCCGTCCGTCGAGAGCGCGGACAAACCGCTGAGATCGCTTGGAGCTTCGCTGGCGTAGCCGTTGCTGAAGGACTGCTCGGGCGCGCACTTTCGCGCGTCGAGGAGCTCCGATGCTACGGCTCATCAGCCTGGCAGCGGCGCTGGTCCTATCGTGGGCCGCGCTCGACCTGCGTACTCTGCATGCCGCGTCCGCGCGCACGATCGATCTCGACGGCGGCGTGTCGCGCACGGCGCGTGCGGTGCGCGCGGCGATCGCGAAGCACGAGCTCGAGGGTCACGTGTGGCTCGGCAAGCTCGCCGGCGTCGGTGGTGGACGCGACACGCTGATCTACGTGCCGCGCGATGTGCAGCCGGCGCAGACGATCGAGCTCGTCGTCAACATGGAAGGTCACGGCTCGTTTACCGACGCCGCCATGGATCACCGGCACGCGGCCTCGATCGCGCGGCTGCGCGGCAACTACGTCTATGTCGCGCCCGACGCACCGTCGAGCGCGCATGGTCAGCGCAAGGCGCGCACGCCGTACTGGCAACGCGGCTGCGCCGAGCGCCGCTGCGCCGGCGGCCACAGTGCGCCCGGAGACTTCATCGTGTTCCTCGCCGACGTGCGCGCGCGCGTCGCAGCGATCATCGGCGCAAAGCCGGAGGCGCTCGCGTTCCGGCTGTCGCTCATCGGCTTTTCGAACGGCGGCAAGGGCGTCGGCAATGCGCTCGGCCAGCTCGCCGCTGCGGAGCGCGAGGTCGGCACTAAGGCGGTCGAGCTCGCGGACGTCGTGTTCGCCGATGGCAACTACGGCGCGACCGCGCTCGCCGATGCATGGCGCATCCTCGAGCCGCGGCGCGAGAAGCCGCGCCTGACCGTGCTCGTCAGCCGCGGACGGTTCGATGGTAAGGACGGCAACCGCCGGCGCGCCGCCGAGTTCTGGCGCACCGCCGCACCCGACGCCGCGGCGCCCGGACCCGATCGCGCGGTCGCAACCACGCGGTTGCGGCTGGTTCCGCTGCGCGGCGGCCATCACGCGATCGGTGATGCCGCGGTCGACTTCCTCGGCGGTGGGGAGCAGCCGGTCGCAATGGGCATGCCGTGACGGTGTCTGCGTTACAGTCGATCCCGGACTCTGCGATGGCTGTCTTGCTTCTCTTGCGCGACCACGTGCCGTTGGTGCGATTCGCCGTCGACGACATCACGACGGTCGGGCGCGCGTCGGATTGCGAGGTCCAGCTCGTCGACACCGAGCTGTCGCGCTATCACGCGCGGCTGCGCCGGCGGGAGGAGGGTTGGGAGCTGCAGGATCTCGGCAGCCGCAACGGCACGCGCGTCAACGGCGCAGTGGTTCGCGACGCGACCGTGCCGCTGCCCGCGGGCTCGGCGATCGAGATCGGCAGTCACCGGCTCGTGTTCGATCCGCCAGTCGATGTGATCGGCGATCGGGATGGCGATCACCGCCTGCTGCTCGTGCGCGACGATGCGGCGGCTCGCGGTGCGCGGCGCCTGCCCGCCGGGTTCACGCGCGCGCAAGCCGAGCTCGCTCGCGATCACGAACAAGCGTTGGCGTTGATCGCGGCTACGGATCGCGGCGGTCTCGGCGCGCTGCTGGCACTCGTGTGCGCGGAGCTCGGCGCGGAGCGAGCGTGCTTGGTCGCGACGATGCCGGATGCGCGGATGCGGCCGCTGTGTGTTCACGGCAGCACGACCGTCACCACCTCGTCGACACTGATCAAGACGGCGCTCGATCAGCGCGTCGCGCTCGCAGTCGACGACGCACAAGGCGACGTGTCGTTCGCGGGCGCGACGTCCGTGCTCGCCCATGACTTGCGTGCCGTGGTGGTAGCGCCGCTGATCCACGAAGGCGCGACCGTCGGCGTGCTGCACCTCGACCATCGCAAACGCGGTCACTTCGATGACGCGGCGCTCGCGACCGTCACTGCACGCTCGGCGGCGATCGCACTCGCGGTGGCTCGCGCACTGCCTCGCGCTGCGCCGAGCACGGCCCACGTCGCGATGCCGGAGATCGTCGGCGACGATGCGCAGCTGCGTCGTGCCGTCGACACCGCGTTGCGCGCGGGTAGTGCCGGCGCACAGCTGTTGATCCTCGGCGAGAGCGGCACCGGTAAGGAGCTCATCGCGCGCGCGTATCATGCTGCGAGCCCGCGCGCGTCGGGGCCGTGGATCGCGGTCAACTGCGCTGCGTTCTCCGAGACGCTGCTCGACAGCGAGCTGTTCGGTCACGAGCAGGGTGCGTTCACCGGCGCCGCGCGGCGGCGGCGTGGTTGCTTCGAGCTCGCCGACGGCGGCACGTTGTTCCTCGACGAGGTCGGCGAGCTGTCGGCGGCTACGCAGGCGAAGCTCCTGCGGGTGCTCGCCGATCGTCGGTTCTATCGCGTCGGCGGCGAGCAGCCGATCGATGTCGACGTCCGTGTCGTGGCGGCGACGCATCGCGATCTCCGCGCACAGATCGCAGCCACGGCGTTCCGCGAGGATTTGTTCTGGCGCCTTTCCGTGATCACCGTCGAGCTCCCGCCGGTGCGAGCGCGCGGCAACGATCTCGGCGCGCTGACCACGCACTTCTTCGCGCGCGCGAATGCGGAGCTCGGGGGTCGGCGCCCGCCGACGTTGTCGCCTGAAGCGCAGGCGTTGTGGAATCGCTATCCGTGGCCCGGCAACGTGCGCGAGCTGCGCAATGCGGTCGAGCGGTTGTTCGTGCTGTTCGAGGGGCGCGTCGTCGAAGTCGAGGATCTACCGCCCGAGCTGCACGTGCACGCGGATCGTCCCGCGCCGGGCACGCTCGCCGATGCGATCGCAAATCTCGAGCGCGAGCGCATCGCCGCTGCACTCGAAGCTCATCACGGCAACAAGTCGGCGACCGCACGCACGCTCGGCATCTCGCGCCCGACGCTCGACAAGAAGCTGCGCGACTACAACCTCGGTGGAGGCAGCGCATGAACGTGCGCTGCCCCGCGTGCGGTGCCGCCGTCGCGCTCGCGGTCGGTGACACTCGACTTGCGTGCGCGGCGTGCGGCCTCGCGACGCCGGTGTCGCGCGTCGGCACGATGCCGGGTGAGGCGCAGGCCGTGCTCGCACTCGAGCCCGATCTCACCGGCAGCACATTCGCGGGGCGCACGATCGTCGAGCGCATCGGCGCCGGCGGCATGGGCACCGTCTATCGCGCGCACGGCGATGACGGCGACGTCGCGATCAAGGTGTTGCGGCCGTCGCTCGGCAGCGATCGCGCGGCCGTGCTGTCGCGCTTCG
>DATDCH010000862.1:0-26333 GCA_036524455.1 Kofleriaceae bacterium
CGCACAGGACCCACAGGCACCACCTGCCGACCCTGCACCGGCGGAACCACCGCCGGCCGACGCTCCCTCTGCGCCGCGTCCCGTCGCGACACCTGCCGAGCCAGACGCGTCCCAGGGATTGTCTGACGAGGAGCTCGCAGAGCTCGCCGAAGGCGAAGTCGTCGAGATCTACGACGAGCGTCCCGACAAGCCGTTCGATCGCGACACCGACGTGCGACTCACCGGCGAAGAGCTGGCGGCGCGCGGTGCCGTCGATCTCGCGAGCGCGCTCGAGCTGTTGCCCGACGTCAGCGTGCGCGACGCGGGTCGCGGTGGCTTCAACGTCGACATCCGCGGCGCGCGCAAAGGTTCGGTCAGCGTGCTGATCGACGGCGTACTGGTCAGCGATCCGTACTACGGCACGTTCGACGTCTCGACGATTCCGATCACCGACATCGTGCAGATTCGGATGTCGGCGGCGCCGCAGTCGCCGATCGATGGCCCGGGCGGTCCGGGCGGCGTGATCGAAGTCCTGACCCGCGATGCGATCGGCTCGCAGCTCGTGATCGCACGCGCGACCTCCGACACGCTGCCGAGCTTCAGCGTTGCCGGCTCGGCGCGCGTCGCGCTCACGCGGCGGCTCGCGCTGCGTCTATCGGCAACCGGTCTCGCCGGCACGCGCGACTTCGATGTCGCATCGGGCTCGCTCGACGAGAATCGCTACGCCACCACCGGCTCGGCGCGGCTCGAGTATCGCAGCGCCGCCGCACGGCTCGCACTCGACGCGTTTCTAGACAACCGCCACTATGTATCGCCGCCGAGCGATACCAGCTCGATCCTGCTCATCGATCGCGAGACCACGATGCGCGCGCTCACGAAGGGCGACATCAAGCGCGACAAGCTGCAGCTGCAGGGCTTCGCGTTCGTGCAGCACCTGAGCCGGCGGTCGCGCAACTTCATGGACGCGGCGATGACCGTCGAACAACGTGTCGAAGATCTCAGCGCGCTACGCGTCGGCGGTCAAACGCTCGCGACGCATCCGATCGGCAAAGACGCGCGCTGGGTTGCGTCGGCGAGCATGGCGCGCGACTCGGGTCGCACCGAAGTCGGCACGCTGGTCACGACGGGCGATCTAGCAATTGCCGAAGCCGCGGCCGCACTCCAGTACGAGAAGGCGACGATGCGGCTCGATGGTGCCGCCGGCGCCGCAGTGCCGATCGGCGTCGGCGCGGATCCGTGGCCCGAGGGCAAGCTCACCGCGAAGTGGCGGCCGGCCTATGGCCCCGTCGAGCTGATCGCGACCGCCGCGCGCAAGGGCCGGGTGCCGAGCCTACGCGAGCGGTTCGATGCATCGTTCGGCGGCAACGCGGGACTCGGCCCCGAGCACGTGACGCATGGCGAGCTGCGCGCAGTCGGCGAGATCAAGGATCAGTTCCGCGTCGAGGTCGCGCCGTACTATCGCCACACGACCGGTGTGATCCGCAACGTGATGGGTCAGCTCCAGAACCTCGACGAGCTCGACTTCTACGGCATCGACACCAGCGGGCGGGTCTACGTGCACTCGCGCGTGCAGATCGGCGCCGCGTACAATTTCATCGGGCTCACGAACTGCGGGATGGCGACGTGCTCGTTCGAGCGGCTGCCGAAGCACCGCGCCGAAGGTTGGATCGAGGTCGTTCCGGAGAAGCGGATCACTCTGCACGCGCGCGCGCGCTACTACGGTGACTTCACCGATCAGGGTGCAGCCCTGCCGGCGTACGCCACGGTCGAAGCCACTGCGACCGCGACGCTGTCTCGCAAGTACCTCGTCGTGCTGCGCGGCGATGATCTCCTGAATCGCCGTCCCGAAACGCGCCAGAACTTCTTCGGCCCTGGCCTCGTGATCTCGCTCGTGCTGCAGGGCCAGTGGGAGTAACTACTTCTCGGCCTCGACCTCGAGCGTCCAGCCGTCGCCCAAGATGTCGCTTTGCAACGCGACCTTCGTGCCGGGTGCGCCCTTGAACGTGTAGACCCAGCGGTCCTTGTTGTACTCGTCTTGCTTCACGCTCAGCGGCTTGCCGAGCGACTGCACCACCTGAGCGAGCAGCTCGTTCTTGACCTTGTCGTTGCCTTTGCCGAACGGCAGCCCGAACGAGTACCTGACGATCTTGCCGTCCTTCCAATCCGCTTGGACGAGCAGGTGATGCGCACCGGTTTCGATCTCGGGCAGCTTCATATCCGCCGACGCGCCACCCGCGCCGAGCGCCTCCATCTGCTTCTTCGTCTTCTCGTCGAGCCCGAGCTTCTCCCACTCCGCTTTGTTCTGCGCCTCGCTCTTGATCTCGAGCGCGCCGGGGAACCGCGTGTTGACCTGCTCGACGCCGCTGCCGACCAGCGGTTTCTGCACGATGCCCTCGGGACCGAGCACGTCGGCGAGCGGCGTGTAGCGCTTGAAGCGAACGTTGTAGCCGGGCACGTCGACGTAGTCCTTCGTCTTCGGATCGGTGCGGTTCCATGGATCCGCTTCCGCCGTTGCTTTGATCTTCGCGGTCGGGTTGAACCACGCCAGCTCGTCGCTGGTCAGCGCTTTGTACGAGAGCGGCTCGCCCCACGCCGCCTTCATCGCGGCGAACCCTTCCTCGTCGACGTTGAACCCGTAGTTGCGAACCTTGCCGTCGTCGTCGGAGTGGAACGCGAACTGATAGCGGATCGGATGCTTGCCGACATAGATGAAGCCGCTGCCGCCGGAGACCTTCGCCTTCGAAGCCTTCGCGGCCTCAGCGGCGGTCATCCCGATCTCGGCTTTGCCATACACCGGTGGGAGCGCCGGGCAGCCCCCGAAGCTGAACGGCAGCGCCCACGGATTCTTGCTCGGCGCAGCCTTGCCGTTCGTCGCCTTCGGATCTGCGGCGTGACAGTTGAACAAGCCGGTCAGCTCGGGCAGCGGCGGCGCGGCAGCGGCAGGCTTGTCCTCGACGGGTTTCGTCGCTGTCGACGGCGTCGTCGGTTTCGGATCCGCCTTCGGAGCGTCTTTTGCTTTTTCCTTGCCGCACGCGGCAAGCACCACGACCAGGACGAGAGCGCGCTTCACCATGCGGCGCACTCTATCGCACGGGTGGGCTAACAACTCGATGCGGCGACACTGCAGTTGCGAGGCCGCGGCAGCGATGTCTGGATTTCGAGGCGCCGCCGGCCAGGCAACGCGCGAAGTCGGCGAGATCGCGAGCCGCGTCGCCGGCACTGCACTTGCGTAGTGAACCGCGCATGCGAAGCAAGCGTTCACTCGTCCTGTTGTTTGCTGTCGGCTGCGGAGGTGGTGGTGGGTACGGAGGCGGCGGCGATTTCGGCGCGACGCCCGGCGGCGTCAAAGATCTTCATCTCGCGCGCTCGCTCATCGCCGCGGGCAAAGTGCCGCCGGCAGACGCGCTGCTCGTCGAGGCGATGTTCGCCGAGCACGATCTGCCGCTCGAAGGCGGACTGTGCGATCGCACACTCTGTGTCCGCGCAGCCGCCGGGTTCGCGCCCGACAACGGCGGTCAGCCGCGCGGCTTCGCGCAGGTCGGGCTGTCGTCGACGATCGATCCGGAAACGTGGCAGCGTCCGTCGACGACGTTCATCTTCACCGTCGACGTTTCGGGATCGATGGGTTGGGGACAGGAAACCACGCCGGGCGAGCTGTCACGCAAGCTCCTGCTTCGGCTCACCGAACGGATGGGCCCCGACGATCTGGCCGCGATCGTGACGTACGGCAGCGACGTCACCACAGAGGTCGGTCTGACCTCCGACAAGTCTCGGCTCCAGGAAGCCATTCGCGGTCTCTCGGAAGCGGGCTCGACAAACATGGAAGCGGGCATGCGGCGCGCATACGGCATCGGTGAGTCCGCGCTCGGCAAGACCGAACAAGTGCGCGTCGTCGTGTTCACCGACGTGCAGCCGAATGTCGGCGCGACGTCGGGCAGCGAGTTCAACACGATGGTTGGCGACGCGGCTGCCGATGACGTTCACACCACCGTGCTCGCGCTCGGCACCGGCATCGGTCCCGAAGTGATGCGTGCGATGGCGAGCCTGCGCGGCGCGAACGCGTTCTCGATGACGAACGTGGAACAGGTCGGCACGTTCATGGCCGACGAGTACCCGTGGTTCACGACGCCGATCGCGTACGACTTGCGCGTCAACGCGGCGCTCGACAACGGCTGGTCGATCGCGCGCGGCCTCGGCTTCCCGGCCGCGACCGACGGCGAGCAAGTCGGGCTCAAGGCCGAAACCGTGTTTCTGTCGAAGCGGCGCGGCGCATTGCTCGTCGAGCTGAACCCGCCGGCAGACACCGCGATCGGTCTTGGCGGCCGGTTCTCGCTCGCGTACACCGAGGCCGACGGCACACCCGTCGAGGATACCGCCGGGTTTGGCTACGATGGCAGCGCGATCGACGAGCGCGGCCACTGGTATCAGCAGCGCGGGGTCGCGCGCACCACCGCGCTCGCGCTGCTCACCGACGGCATGCACGAGGCGGCAAAGCAGTACGCCCAGAATCAGCCGCTCGCGCTCGAGATCATGCAGGCGGCGAACGCGCGCTTCGCGGCCGACGCGGCTGTGCTCGCTGACGAAGATCTCCAAATCGAGGTCGAGCTCGCGGCCGCGCTCACGAAGCTCATCGCAGAGCGCGCGCCGCAGGGCACGCTCTACGGCCAGTTCTAGCGGTTCACGGCGTGCATCGCCGCGAGCGAGTCCGCGGTGTTGAGCTGTACGCGTAGCTGCACCGGCTGATCCGAGACATCGAGATCGAGATAGATCGGAAACACGCCGTCGCCCCAGCTCGTGAAGAACAAGCACACGCGCGCACCACCGACGTCGATCGTCCCTGCGCCTTGCTTACTCTTGCGCGCAGCGGCGAGTGCATGAAAGTGATGCGAGTGCGGGCGAAGGTCCGTCGCGAGCAACCAGTGGTTCGCCGACTTCTTGCGGTCGGCATCCATCGCTTTCGCTTCGGCGTCCTCGACGGCGAGATTCGTCCAGCCAAAGCCTTCGCGCGTGGTCGGTGCGCCCATCGCTCTCGCGAGCAGCTCGGCATCGCGGCCCCAGAACATGAAGTCGGCGAGCCCGTCGAGGCTGTCCTCGTGTTGCCAGTGATCGAGCGCACCGTGATCCATACAGACGAGGCGCGCGAAGTCGACGCCGGCCTCGCCGAGCTTCTTCGAGTGCGTGATTTCACCGGTGCCAAGCTCGACGGCGACATGATCCCAGCAATCGGCAAATCGCCCTTTACCGACGCGCTTGCCGACGACCGGGAACGCGCGATTCGCGGGCACGCTCGTCGTCACGAGCGCGGGCTCGAGCGCAGGGCGCGGCAGGTAGCCAATCAAGCCGACGTCGAACACCGCAAGCGTTCCCGACGGCGCAGTGACTTCACCGAGCAGCTCGCTACCACTCGGCGACGCCTTGGCGTGCGGCGCGGGTTTGCGCGCCTTCGGCTTCCGCCGCTTGCTCGGCTTCGGCCGCTTGCTCGGTTTGGCTCGCGCCGAAACGCGACGCGGCGAAGGCTTCTGCTTCGCCTTCGCCTTCGCCGCCGGTTTCTTTTTCTTCGCTCCGACCTTCTGCTTCGCCGCCATCGGCAGCGAGCGTACTACTCGAGCACGCCCTTCATCATCACGTAGCCGTCATCCGACGACACGGACAGGTCCTTCATCGTCAGGCCGGCCGGCATCGCGGGCAGCGGGATCGAACCGAGCAGCGCGCTGATCGAAGCGATCTGGCTGTCGAGGCTGAGCTCGACGGCGGTCGCGAGATCCTTGTCGGTGAGCATCGTCTGGTTCGGGATGTCGTCGAGCGTGTCGACGTGAATCACCGGCTCGCCGAGCTCGATCGCGATGCCGTAGCCATTGTTCGACGGCGAGATCTTGAGCTCGACCTCGGCGTTGATCGCGGCCTTCGCGACCGGCGTGCCCTGTAGCCCGAACGTCGCGACCATGTCGGGGAGCACGAGACGCATCATGCCGTTCGCAGGATCCGCGCTGATCATCGGCGGCGACGTCATCGCCATGTCAATGCCATCGAACGTGCCGCCATGCTTTGGCATGTGGAGGTTGAGCATGCCGGTCGCGACCAGCTGCGACAGCATCGAGTTCGCGAGGTCGTCGGCGATGCCGAGCATGAGGCCGTCGCCCGGATCCATCGTCGGGATGCCGTTGTCGGTGAAGATGAAGCCCTTGCTCGACTCGGTGCCGCCGATCAGCATCTTCATGTTCATCGTGACGAGGCCGCCCTCGGCGTCGAACATGACGTCCGTCGGATCGACTTCGACCGTGATCGTCTTGCCGAGCACCATCAGCTGCTTCGGGCCGGAGAGACCGCCGAGTGCTTTGTTGACCATCGGACCCATGAACAGCTTCGCCGCGACGGGCGCGAGGCGCTGGATCAGGCTGTCGAGCGGAATCATGTCGAGTACCGCACCGGGCAGACCCGACGCCGTGATGTTGAGGCCGGTCAGCTGGACCGTCGGGTTCGCGAGGTCGGTCTTGAAGCCCTGCATGCCGTCGGGCGTGACCGTGAGCGTGCCTTTGATGAGTGCGCTGGTCGCCTGCACGCGAACGTTGGTGCTGCCGTCGACGCACGCGACTGCGTAGCGGGCGCGGCCCGGGATATCGACACCGTCGAGCTTCGCGGAGAACTGGAGACCACCGACGACGGGCACGAGCGTGATCGTCGCGTTCGTCATCTTGAAGTCATCGACGAACAGGCGCGCGAACAAGCAGTCTTCACCGCTCTCGTCGCCCGAGTGCATGACGGGGTTCAGCGAGCCGAGCATCGGCTTGAAGTCCGTGCCCTTCAGCAGCGTGCCGGCGGCGCCCGCGATCTTCGCGAACGCGTTCTTCGAGATCGCTGTCGTCATCGCGTTCTCGATGTTGGCGCCGGGAGCGCGGAGGTCACCGGCTTCGATCGAGCGCGTGTCGGTTGCTTTGGTGCCGAGCTTGTCGGTCGCCTCGGTCTTGATCAACGTGGCGCCCGGCTTGACGTCGATCGTCGCCGACCACGTGCCATCGCTGTTCACCGTCGCGTTGACGCCGTTGACCATCACCTTGTCGACGGGTGTGCCTTCGAGGTTGGGCCCGACGGTACCGGTTACGAGCAACGCACCCGCGTGATCGCGGATGAAGCTGCGCTGTGGCGACGTGACCGTGAGGGCCGGTGGCTCGCGCAGCTCATCGAGTGAGTTGCTACACGCCGAGGCCAAAAGAGCGAGGCTAGTCGCAAGAAGGAGGTTGCGCATGGCTGCGGTCCCTTTCAGCAAGGGCGAGGCCAGGTCAGCTGTTTCGCGCCGTGTCCTTGAAGTGCATTTGATCTGGTTGGTTAGCGCAAGACCGCGTGCAACGCGCCGCGTCGATGTTCGCGGAAGACCAACTGGATCTTCCAGCCAGCAGGCATGGCTGACCCCATTTACTGGCTGGTCGAGCAGCCACTGAAGCGCATCAACTTACGGTGACCTTGCCGACGCCGCGCGCGCTCAGCAGATCGGGCAATCGCGATCGCTGATCGCCCTGCAATACGATCGACGTGTCCTCGACGGCGCCGCCACAACCGAGCGCTTGCTTGAGCTCGCGGCACCACGTCGCGAGCTCGGCAGGTTTGAGCTCGAGCTTCTCGACGACGGTCACTTCCTTGCCCCCTCGATGCTTGCGTTCGTAGCGAACGACTGCGCGAGACGGACCTCGCTTTACGTCGACTGGCTCGACCTTCTGAGGTCCTGCAGGCAGCTGATCGCGCAACTTCTGCAGCGAGGAGAAGGGTGAATCGCGTTTCGCCGTCATCGCTCCTTAGATGAACACACATCGTAGACGAAAAACCACAGTGGGAATCAAGGTTTATTTACTTGTTCGCCGTCGTAACACGACACACGATGAAGAACTATGGGCGTTTCGATGGGCCGTGAAGCGGTGGTCAAGACAGGGGACATGGTCGAGGGGCGGTACCGGGTCATCAAGACGCTGGGCGCAGGCGGGATGGGCACAGTGTTCCTGGCGGAGCACGCGCTGATCAAGCGGCGGGTGGCGATCAAGATCCTGCATCCAGATCTCGCGACCGACGCACATGTGGTCGAGCGGTTCATGAACGAGGCCCGGGCAGCCGGCACGCTCGGTCATCCGAACATCGTCGAGTCGACCGACATGGGCTTCACGCAAGATCATGTCCCGTACATCGTCTTCGAGTACCTCGAAGGCACGTTGCTCACGGACGAGATCTATCGGGTAGGCGGCCTACCGGTGCGCCGCGCTGTGTGGATCGCGACGCAGATCGCGTCCGCCCTCGACGCCGCGCACCGCGCAGGCATCGTTCACCGTGATCTCAAGTCCGACAACGTGTTCCTCACCGACAAGGACGACGCGCTCGATCACGTCAAGGTGCTCGACTTCGGCGTGTCCCGCTTCATCGAGGCGGAGGAGCGCAACGGCGCGATGGTCGTCGGTACGCCGGAGTTCATGGCGCCGGAGCAGATCACGGCTCCGGAGCACGTCGACAAGCGCGCCGACATCTACGCACTCGGCGTGATCCTCTACGAGATGCTGACCGCGCGCAGGCCGTTCAGCGTCGATGACGATCCGCGGTTGCTCATGCATCGCATCGTCACCGAACAGCCGCCGCCACTGTTGCGCAACGAAATCCCGCACGGCCTGTCGACGATCATCCTCGAGAAGCTGATGGCGAAGGATCGCAACCATCGCTACCAGACGATGGGCGATGTCGTCGCGGCGCTCGAGCAGTTCATCACGCGCGGGGACGGCACGCCGGTTCCGCGCCGGCGCACGGCACCGATCGCGGTACAGACGCCCGCGTTCGAGGACGTCCCGGAGACGAGCGCGCGGCTCCCCGCCAAACCCGTCGTGGCGCAGCCGGCGACGTCGCGCAATACGCCGTGGCCCGTGGACACGATCGACACGCCGATCGCGATGGGGCAGGTCTCGTTGCCAACGGCACCGGCGGCAAAGCGTCCGTATGCGCTCTACGGCATCGCGGCTGGCGGCATCTTGATGGGTGCGATCGGTCTGGTGATCGGAATGCGCGGGACCGGCAGCGAACCGACACCGGCTACACCGGTCGTACAGGTGCAGCCGGCGCCCGCAGCTGCGACGATGCCAACACCCGCGGTTCCCGAGAAGATCGAGGTCAACCTCGATGCGAACGTGCCGAATGCGCGCGTCGTGTTCCGCCGCCGCGTTCACGACGTGCCGGCGAAGATGGAGCTCAACGCGACCGATGTCGTCGAGCTCGTCGAAGTGTCGGCGACCGGTCACAAGACGGTGCGGTTCTGGCTCACGTTCGACCGCCCGACGTATCTCAAGGCGCACCTCGTCAAGGGCACCGGTAGCAGCGAGGCGACCGAAGAGGAAACGCTCGCGGCGCTCGGCGAGGTGATCATGGTGAGCGGCACCGCGCCGACCGCGGTGGCGACCGTCGAAGCCAAGCCCGCGCGCGCGGCGGCGATGCCGGCCGCATCGCCGATGCCCGCAGCCGTCGCGCCGGTCGCGCCCGTCGCGAAGGCGGTCGACAAGACCGTCGAGAAGCCCGCGCCGGCTGACAAGGTCTCACTGGCGCCGCGCAAGATCGGTCGCTCGACCGTCGATACAGAACCGACGCCCGCGCCGGTCGCGAAGGAGGAGCCGAAGGTCGAGCCAGTCGCCGTCGAGCCGAAGGAAGAACCGAAGCCCGAGCCTGCGAACGAGGAGAAAGTCGTCGAGGCGCCGAAGCCCGAGGTGCCGAAGGTCGTCGAGCAGGTGCGGCCGCAGATCGATCGCGCGACCGTCAACTCGGTGATCAGCGCGCATCGGCCCGAGGTACTGAAGTGCTTCGCCGAGGGCAAGAAGAAGAACGCGGGGATGAAGGGCACGCTCAGCCTGCAGCTGCAGGTCAACGCAGCCGGTGGGGTGCACCGCGTTCAGGTGCAGTCCACGCTCAACAACCCGCTGGTCGCCGCGTGCGTCGTCAAGGCGGCGAACACGTGGAAGTTCCCGGCCCGCAACGGCGGCGAAATCGCGACCGTCGCGTATCCGTTCACGATCAATTAGTGCAAACGCCACGCAGGTGCGCTTGCGTGGCGTTTTCTATTCACTCATCGAGGCGTGACTCGCTATAGAGTCGCCTCGATGAGGAGGGCAGTCGTTGCGTTCGTGCTCGTTGCCGCTTGCGGCGACAACGGTGATCCGCCGCTGCCGGAGGTCACCGACGCCGCGTCATGGGTCGATCCGCGCATCGGCACCGGCGGGCTTGGCTTCGCCCACGGCAGCTGCTTCGTCGGTCCTGCCGCGCCGCACGGGCTCGCGAAGCCCGGTCCCGACACGAATGGCCCGTTCGGCACGATCAGCTTCCAGCACTACTCGGGCTACTTCGCGGAGGACGATCGGATCCGCGGTTTCTCGCAACTGCACCTGCACGGCACCGGCGCGACCGACTACGGCATCTTGTCGCTAATGCCGACGCTCGCGTTCGATCCGGCGAAGCTGCGCGTCATCGATTACGAGGCGCGGTTCGCGAAAGCCGACGAGCGCGTCGAGACCGCGTACTACGCCGTCAAGCTCGCGAGCGGCATCGACGTCGAGCTCACCGCATCGCCACGCGTCGCGCTGCATCGCTACACGTTGCCGGCGGCCGGCGCAGTCGTGATCGATCTCGCGAAGGTTCTCGACAGCGGGATGGTCGAGTCGGCCTCGATCACCGTCGACGCGGCCGCGCGAGAAGTCACCGGCCAGCTCCATCATCGCGGCGGCATGTCGGATGGCTTCGGTGGCTACACGCTGTATTTCGTCGCGCGCGCGGATGTCGGGTTTGGCGAGACGTGGACGTGGGCGATGGGCAGCGCATCGAATGCTCCAAGCGCAAGCGGCGTCGACGTCGGCGCCGCGCTGTCGCTGCCGGCCGGCACCGCGACGATCGCGATCGGGCTGTCGTTCGTGTCGCTCGACGGCGCACGCAAGAACCTCGACGCGGAAGTGCCGGTGATCGACTTCGACGCCGTGCGCGCCGAAACCTACGCGAAGTGGAACGAGATCCTCGGCACGGTGCTGCTCACAGGCGGGACGGAAGCGCAGCGCCGCATCTTCTACACGAGCTTCTATCACGCGTTCTTGATGCCGACGCTGATCGGTGATGTCGACGGTACGTTCCGGTTCGCGGGTAAGGAGCCGGTCGTCGCGGCCGGTTGGCACCAGATGTCCGATCTGTCGCTGTGGGACACGTACCGCACGGTGGCGTCGCTCTACGCGTGGCTCGCGCCGGAAAGCGCGCGTCATCAAGCGCGCTCGCTCGTCGGGTTTGGCGAGCACCTCGGCATCTTTCCGAAGTGGCCGGTCGCGACCGGCGAGTCGGGCACGATGCTCGGTGCAAGCGCGGAGATCGTGCTCGCCGATGCGGTAACGCGGGGCGTGCAAGGCACCGGCGCCGAGATCGGGTGGCCGCTGATGCGCGCTGCCGCGATGGATCCGGTTTCGCCGCCTGCCGGGCGCGCGGGTCGCAACGACGTCGAGCTCTACATGCAGTACGGCTACGTGCCCGCAGTGCGGGGTCGCTCGGTCAGCATGACCGCCGAGTACTCGCACAACGACTACGCGCTCGCGCAGCTTGCGGGCGCGCTCGGTCACACCGCCGATCGCGACGCACTGATGGAGCGCCGGCTCGGCTGGCGCATGCTCTACGATCCTGCCGTCGGCTTCCTGCGCGGTCGCAACCCCGACGGCTCGTTCCCGACGACATCGTTCGACGAGCTGATGTGGCTCGACGAGTACGCCGAGGCGAATGCGTGGCAGTCGTTGTTCGAGCCCGGCATCCACGATCCGGAGGGCATCGCGGAGATCCTCGGTGGTCGCGAGGCGGCGATCGAAAAACTGACCACGTTCTTCGTGAAGGCCGAAGACGAATGGCACAACGCCGACGAGTCCGCCGCGAACTTCCCGCGCAAGTACTACTGGCACGGCAACGAGCCCGACATCAATGCGCCGTTCTTGTTCCTCCAGCTCGGCCGTCCCGATCTCACGTACAAGTGGTCTCGCTGGGTGATCGACACGATCTACAACGATCAACCGAACGGCGTTGCAGGCAACGACGACGGCGGCACGCTCGGCGCCTGGTACGTGCTCGCGACGCTCGGCCTGTATCCGATTGCAGGCAGCGATCGCTGGATCGTCTCCGCGCCGCTGTTCCCGAAGGCACGCGTGCTCGTCGGTGGGCACGAGCTCGTGATCGAATCCAGCGGCTCGGGGATTTACGTCGACCGCGTGACGCTCGACGGCGTGCCGCTCACCACGCTCGAGCTCACGCAGGGCCAGCTCTCGAGTGCATCGGTCTTGCACTTCGAAATGACCGACAAGCCGTAAACCGATCGATCGTCTCGCGGCTCTTGGGTTCATCCGACGTGGAGGAGCTATGAAACTCGTTGCCCTATTCGCAGTTGCCTGCTTCGCGTGCGTCCACAACAGCCAGCCGAGGGCGCCGGCGCAGGGCTACGCGGTGGCGCAGCAACCGAGCGGTATCGGCTGCCCCGAAGGCTCGACGTGCAACTGGAGCTGCGACGACGGTAACTGCGCGTACGCGTGTGCTCCCGGCGCGACGTGCAACGTGGCGTGCGACGGAGGCAACTGTCGGTTCGACTGCGGCGAAGGCGCCACCTGCAACATGGCGTGCGACGGTGGCAATTGCGTCTCGCAGTGCGCCCCTGGGGCCACATGCAACCTCGAGTGCGACGGCGGCCATTGCCAAGGGTTGTGCTCGCCAGACGCGACGTGCTCCGCCGATTGCGACGGTGGCGGTTGCAGCTGAGCGAATTTGCCATGCGGCCGTGAGGTGCGTGACTTGCACTTCATGAGGGCATGCGAATCGTTTCGAGTGTCTTAGCGGCAACACTTTGTTTCGCATGTGGCAAGCAGGAACAACCTGCGCCACCGCCACCACCGCCGGAAAAACCGGTGCGCGGCGCGGTCGGCGATAGCGATCTGCGCGTGATGCTCGCCGAGATCGCGTCGTCGCGAGCGTGCGAGATGATGCGCGGCTCGATGCGCGGTCTCCGCACCGAAGACCGCAAAGACCTCAGCACAGGCGTGCTGTGGATCCGCGACTGCAAGATCACGAACGACGGTACGAAGGTGACGTTCAATCTCGGCGGCCACGGCTGGCAGTGGAACGAGACGACCGAGAAGAAGGCGGGCGGCACGTTCCAGCTGCGCGAGTACGTCAAGTTCGCGGTCAAGGCGACCATCCCGGGCACGCTCGACATCGCCTACGACAAAGGCGATCACGTCGTATCGCTGTGGTTCTCACCGACGCAGTCGCCCGACATCCAGTTCACGCCGGTCGGCGATGTCGACGTCGACGCGAAGGGCCTGTGGTCGTCGGTGATCGGCGGCGTGTCGAGCGTCTTCCTCGGTACGCCGGAACAGCAGGGCAAGCAGAAAGCCGAGAAGCTCGGCAAGCAACAGTTCGAGCACGAGCTCGTGCGCGGCATGACCGTCGCGATCGATCTATGCACCGGTTACCAACGGTTCAGCATGGGCCGCGCGCCAAAGGGCAACCTCGGTCCTCCGGATCCGGGCGAGTCGCGCAAGACCGCAGTCGAGATCCAGCCAGGCGGCCTGATGACTTTCGGTCCGTACGAAGCGCCGAAGGGGATGCACATCACCGTGCACTCCGATGGGCCGGTGCGGATGGGACTCGCCTGCGCCGATCAGGTCTATCCCGCCGCCGAGGCGTTCATCGCCGAGCAGGATCCCGAGCTCGTCGACACGCTCGCACAGACCGACATTACCGGCACCGGCAAGCTCGAGATCAAGCCGCAGAAGTGCAAAGTGGCCGTGGTCGCGCGTTCGATTACGAATCAGAAAGTCACGTTCGACTGGCAGCGGCCTGCGCGCGAAATTGCTCAGTCGACGGGTGGCCCGGCGATTCACTGCGAGCGCAAACAGACGGTATCCTCCGACGGCGATGGAGGCGATCGACCTGCTGGACGTGCCGCTGCTCGTCGACGGTGAGCTCGAGCTCCACCTGATCGAACGCACGCTCCCCGATCGCGAGCAGCAACGGGTGCCGGCGTATCGCTTCGAGTTGCGCGTCGCCGGCGACAAGGTCGGTAGCGCGAGCCTGCGCGTCGGCGCCGGCGATTACCTCGAGCGCTATGCGGGACACATCGGCTATGGCGTCGAGCTGCCGTATCGCGGCCGGCGCTACGCGGTGCGCGCGTGCAAGCTGCTGTTCGGGATCGCGCGCCAGCACGGCATGACGATGCTGTGGATCACGTGCAACCCCGAGAACGTCGCGTCGCGGCGCACGTGCGAGCTGCTCGGCGGCGAGCTCGTCGACATCGTCGACCTGCCAGTCGACACCGACATGTACAAAGAAGGCGAACGGCAGAAGTGCCGGTATCGCATTCCGCTGTGAGTCGCGTCGTCGCTTTCATCAAGCTCGGCAGGCCGCTGTTTCTCGGCGGCGGCTTCATCTTGTTCGGGCTCGGCGCCGCGATCGCAGCCGCGTTCGGTCACCCGATCGACGGTACGCGCTACGCGCTCGGCCAAGCTGCGGTCACCGCGTTCCAGTTGATGACGCACTACGCGAACGACTACTTCGACTACGACGCCGACGTCGCAAACGCGACGCCGACGAAGTGGTCGGGCGGCAGCCGCGTGTTGCCCGAGGGCCTGTTGCCAAGACGGGTCGCGCTGGTTGCGGCACTCGTGCTCGCCGCGCTCGGCATCGCAGCGACGATCGGCCTCGCCGCGCTCGGCACCGGCAGCTGGAGCGCGCCGACGCTCGCGCTCGTGCTCGTGCTCGCGTGGACGTACAGCGCGCCGCCGCTGCGGTTGTGCGCGCGCGGCCTCGGTGAGCTCGACACCGCGCTCGTCGTCACCGTGCTCGTCCCGTGGCTCGGGTTCTATCTGCAGGCACCTGACCTGCGCGGTGCAGATCAGCTCGCGCTGACGATCGTGCCGCTCGCGCTGCTGCAGTTCGCGATGCTGGTCGCGATCGAGTTCCCCGATGCGGCGGGCGACGCAGCGACCGGCAAGCGCACGCTCGTCGTCGCGCTCGGCGCGCGCAGAGCAGCGCAACTCTATGTTGCGGTGACGGGTGCCGCGTTCGTGTGGCCCGTCGTCGCGCTGGCGCTCGGGCTGCCGGCGCGCGTAGCGGTCGTAATGCTCGTGCCGGCGCCGGTCGCAGTGTGGCGCATCGTACGCATTCGCGAGCATGCGAACCGCGCCGCGTTCGAGCGGCTCACGTTCAGTGCGGTGTTCCTCATTGTTGCGACGTCGTCGTCGGCTTTGATCGCGTGGCTGACCGCGTAGCCTGCTGCCGCGGAGCTGGGTTAGCATGAGCGGATCTGGCACCCGGGAGCATCGCAGGAGACATGAGCTGGGACGTGATCGTCGTCGGTGCACGCTGCGCCGGTTCGCCGCTCGCGCTACTGCTTGCGCGCTCTGGCAAGCGCGTGCTGATCGTCGATGCGGCGGAGTTTCCGAGCGACCAGCCGCTGTCGACCCACTTCATCCAGCCGTTCGGTGTGAGGATCCTCGACGAGCTCGGTCTCGGCGATCGCGTGCGTGCGATCGCGCCACCGGTGCTGACGATGGCGCAGTTCATCGGTCCGGCGCGGGCGAAGTTCTACATGCCTCCCGGCGGCATCTGCATCCGCCGCTTCGATTTCGATCCGCTGCTGCTCGAAGCTGCGCGTGAAGCCGGCGCGGAGACTCGCCTCCAGCATCGCGTGGTCGACGTGCTGCGCGAGGGTGCGCGCGTGGTCGGCGTCGTCGCGCAGGATCGCGATGGTGCGAAGCACGAGCTGCGCGCGAGCGTCGTCGTCGGCGCGGATGGCCGCGACTCGACGATCGCGGATCTGGTCGGCGCCGAGAAGTACTTCAACTACGACGGACCGCGCGCCGGTTATTGGGCGTACTACCCGCGGCCCGCTTGGTACGCGGAGGCGCCGTATGGCGGCGCGTCGTACTTCGCGTTCTACGACCAGAGCCTGCGCGTGTCGTTTCCAACCAACCGCGACCAGTTGTTGCTCGGCGCCGTCGTGCCACGCGATGACCTCGATCGGTTTCGCGCCGATCCACGCGGGGTGCTCGAAGCCGAGCTGCGCCTCGATCCGTTCTTCGCGAAGCTGATCACCGGCGAGCCGATCGGCAAGCTGCTCGGCTTCGTCAAGCTCGAGTACTTCTTCCGTCGCGCAGCCGGCCCGGGCTGGGCGCTCGTCGGTGACGCCGGCCTCCACAAAGATCCGACGCCGGGTTTCGGCATCACCGATGCGTTACGTGATGCGCGCGCGTTGTCGGCGGCAATCTGCGAAGGCGGCGACGTCGCGCTCGAACGCTACTGGCGCCAGCGCGATGTCGACTCGTTCGAGCTGTTCCACCTCGCGCGCGACATGGGCGACCTCGACTACAACAACCCGCTCAACCAGGTCGTGTTCGAGCACATCGCGCGCAGCCAGGATCTGCACGATCGCATGGTGCGTGTGATCGATCGCGACCTGTCGCCGTACAAGGTGCTGCGACCCAGTCAGGTGATGCGCTGGACGCTCGGCGCCGTGCTGCGCGGCAACGTCGGCGTGCTGAAGCACTTCCTGCGCGCGGGCAAACGCCAGGCAGCGATCCAGAAGGAATTCGCACGGCGACGCGCCCTCCTCGCTGCGCTACCTTCGCGCGCGGCGGCATGACCATTCTCTACCTGCACGGTTTCGCGTCGGGTCCGCTCTCGAAGAAGGGTGTCGCATTCGAGGAGCACTTCGCGGCGCGCGGCCTCGCGATCCAGCGCCTCGATCTGCGCGTGCCGTCGTTCGAGCATCTGCGACTGTCCGCAATGATCGACACCGTGCGCGCGGCGATCGGCGACAGCGCGATCCTGATCGGCTCGAGCCTCGGCGCTCTCACCGCGACGCGCGTAGCCGAGCGCGATCCGCGCGTGCGCGCCCTGATCCTGCTCGCGCCCGCGTTCCAGCTCGTCGCCCGCTGGCGCGAGCAGCTCGGCGCCGAGTGGGACGAGTGGCGTGCCCGCGGCTTTCGCGAGGTCGCCGACTACACGACCGGCGGCACATCGAAGATCGACTTCGGGTTCGTCGAGGACGTCGAGGCCGTCGACGTCGGCTACCCCGATGTGCGCGTGCCGACGCTGATCCTGCACGGCACCGGCGACGAGGTGGTCCCGATCGAGCGCTCGCGTACGTTCGCGGCAGGCAAGGACTGGGTCCGCGTCGTCGAGCTCGCCGACGGCCACGAGCTGATCGCGTCACTCCCGACGCTGCTCGCCGAGTCCGAGGCATTCCTTGCGCGGCATGCACCATAGTGTCACACTGACACTATGATGGGTCGACTCGACCGCGCGCGCGTAGCTCTCGAAGGTCTCTCGGTCGCCGATGCATTCGGCGAGCAGCTGCTACATTGCGGACCGGTCGCGCGTCAGCTCGCGCTCGAGCACCACACCGCGCCGGTCGGCAAACAGTGGATGTGGACCGACGACACGGCGATGGCGATCTCGATCGTCGAGACGCTCGAAGCATACGGCGAGATCGCAATCGAGTCGCTCGCACGCTTGTTCGCGCTTCGCTACTACCGCGAGCCGGCGCGTGGCTACGGCGGCGCCGCGCACCGCATCCTGTCGGATATCGCTGCGGGCGATGCCTACCAGGTCGCGGCGACGCGCGTGTTCGACGGGCAAGGCTCGTGCGGCAACGGCGGCGGCATGCGGGCGGCACCGATCGGCGCGTACTTCGCCGACGACCTGCGCGCGGTCGTCGAGCACGCGGCGCGCTCGGCCGCACCGACGCACGCGCATCCCGATGGCATCGCCGGCGCGGTCGCGATCGCGGTCGCCGCGGCGCGCACGTTTTCGGGCGAGCGCGATCCGCGCGCACTGCTCGACACCGTCATCGAGCACACGCCGGCGGGCCCGACCCGCGAAGGGCTGTGCCGCGCGATTCCGCTGCTGCGCGCCGAGCCGATCACCGCCGCCGCCGAGCTCGGCAACGGCAGCCGCGTGCTCGCCGCCGACACGGTCCCGTTTGCCGTGTGGTGTGCCGCGACCCACCTCGCCGACTACGGGGGCGCGTGCTGGGCGTGCGCGAGCGTCGGCGGCGACATCGACACCACGTGCGCGATGGCCGGCGGCATCATCGTCGGAGCGGTCGGCGTCGAAGCAATCCCGCTCGAATGGCGTGCGTGTCGCGAACCGCTCCCGCACATCTGATCTACGTTACCGCCATGGACGACGATCTCGCCGAGCTCGATCGCGACCAGCTGCTCGCGCTCGTCAAACGTATGCGCGCAGCGATCCGCGAGCACCGCGATCAAGCCGCGCACGAGCTGTGCTGGCATCAACCGCAGCTCTGGGGCTTGCTGCCGGAGAAGACCGATCCGCAGCCGGTCGTGGCGGCATGGCCGCAGTTCATGCGCGGCTGCATCCGTTATCGGCAGTCGCTCGACGAACAGCTCCCCGACTCGCCTCGCACGAGCGCGGAGTACGGCGGCGAGCGTGAGTAGTCGCGTCGCCGCCTGCTGCCTGGTGCTGTGCGCCTGCTGGCGCGGCAGCGGCGAGCCCGAAGCCGATGAACCGACGGAGGCGCGCGTGAAAGGCGCGACGTGCGAGGAGGTCGGGCTCAACGTGCGCGAGGTCGTACGCAAGGCCGAGGACAAGGAGCTGGCGGCGCGCGCAACGGCGCTGCGCACGCTCGTGCAGCGACGCTGCGAAGCCGATGGGTGGGCGATCGAGCTGCGGCGGTGCGTTGCCGGCGCGAAGTCGGTCGACGACGGTCGCACGTGCCGCGACAAGCTCGCCACCCAACAGCAGCGCGACGCATTCGCGCACGACGTCGAGGTCATGATCGTGACCGAAGACGGCCAGTGATCAGTGGTCCGACGTCATCCGAACGCCGAGCATCAGATCGAGGTCGAGGCTGGTGTAGCGGAAGCCGGTGGCGCCGCCGGGTGCTGTCTCGCTGGCGTAATGCGAGATCGGCAGCGCGAATTCGGCGCCGACCTCGAAGCCGGGGCCGACAAACCACCATGCGGCCATCGCAACTTCGAGCGCGAGGCCACCGTGGGTCAGCGATCTGGGATAGTTGGTGCCGCCGGCAAATCGATCGTAGCTCGCCCACGTGAGGTCAGCTCCGATGCCCGCGCGCACGCAGAGCGACAGCCGCGGCGCTACGTTGGGAATCTCGTAAAGCAGATTGCCGAGCAGCCGCGCGCGTCGCAGCTTCTCGTTCGACGTGCCGATCGCGAACAGGTCTTGGTTATCGTCGAGCCGTACGATCGTGAAGTCCGCGGTGAACATCGCACCGATGTTTCGGTAGAACACGCCGCCGACGCCGGCCGCGAGCTTGGGGCTGTTGTTTGCCGATTGCGCCCAGGTGTCGTCTTCGATCGGAAGGCCGGTGCCGCCGGTGAAACGCAGCACGCCGTAGCCGTCGGCATCGGCATGTGTCGCGGTTGCGAGCGCGCTGACAACGACCAGGAGGAAGCGCGCGGCCACGTTTCGAGCATATAGTCGGCGGCGGCCGTGGGCGAAGAAGATCTGAAATTCGCGGTGGTCGCGCTGTCGGCGATCTTTTTCGTGATCGATCCGCTCGCGAACGTGCCCATCTTTTTGACGATCACGAGCGGTGACAGCGCGGCGCAGCGCCGGCGCACGGCATTGCGCGCGGCGTTCGCGGCGTGGCTGACGCTGTCGATCTTCGCGGTCGCAGGCGGCGTGATCTTCAAGGCGCTCGGTATCTCGATGGGGGCGTTCAAGATCGCCGGCGGCATCATGCTGCTGCTGATGGCGATCGACATGATGCGCGCGCAGCCGTCGCCGACGCGCACGACCGCCGAGGAGCAGACCGAGAGCATCGCGCGCGACGACGTCGCGATCTTTCCACTCGCGATTCCAATGCTCGCCGGGCCAGGGGCGATCGCGACCGTGATGGTGTTGATGAGCCGCGCCGCGTGGCACCCGGTACGCACGACCGCTCTGTTCGCGGCGGTGACGGTGACGTGCCTCGCGACGTGGCTGCTCATGCGCAGCGCGGCGAACGCCGAGAAGCTGCTGCCAAAGACGCTGTTGCGTGCGCTCGAACGCATCATGGGTTTGTTGCTCTCGGCGGTCGCCGTCGAGTTCATCGCGGGCGGCGTCCGTGACATGATTGCGCGATGAAGTGGTTGCTGTTGGCGGTCGTACTCGCCGGGTGCAACAAGCCGAAGGCGCAGACGCAAGCGCCGCCGACGCAGGTCTCCGACTGCCCGAAGGTTGCAGACCATCTGGTGACGCTGATGAGCGGCGCGACGAAGCATCCGCCCGAGGCGACCGATCCGCTGCGGCGCGTCGTCGATCAGCGCTGCGAACAAGACCAGTGGAGCGCGGATACCAAGCAATGCTTGCTGGCGTTGTCGAGCTTGGCCGATGGCGAGCGCTGCCGAGCGATGATGACCGACGCGCAGGTCGCGGCGTTCCAGCGGGACAGCGAAGCGGCGACGGTCGAGCTACGCGGTCAGTTCCGCGAAGAGCCGCCGCAAAGTGCTGCACCAGCGCGACCAGCCGATGCTGGAACTACGGATTAATTTGATCTCCGACGATGATCGACAGTGCGTTCTGCGAGCCAGCTGACACGTAGAAGTCGCCTAACTCACGCATCACGTGAGCGGGCTTGAGGCACACATGAGTCGCTTTCTAGCGTCGGGCTCATGGGGGACTTTCAGCACGCGGGCACCGCGAAGGCGATGCCTGCGATCACGAGCGAACCGGAAGGCGCCAAACCGCCGACCGAGGCAGGGCCCGTGGGCGGCGAGGGCGGCGAGGGCGGCGAGGGCGGAGAGCGTGGACCGGTGACGAGCGAGGATGCGGCCGCGGGCGGTGGACCGGTGACCAGCGAGGATGCGGCCCAGGTCGAGGGCGAGATTCTGGCCGAGAAGACGGTCAAGACCGAGCACCCCGCCGGCGCCGATAAGGTCGCGGCAGAGCGCGGGATCCCGCCACTGACGCGCCCCAGAACCGAATAAATCTACTTCGGCGATCCGGGGCTGCGTGGTAACCGTGTGCGGCTATGGTCGCGGTGCCGCGTCAGCTGTTTTCGTATCGCCCGTACTGGGCGCATCGATTCGGCGTGGCGCCGTACCTGCCGACCACCCGCGCCGAGATGGACGAGCTCGGCTGGGATAGCTGCGACATCATCCTCGTCACCGGCGACGCGTATATCGATCACCCGAGCTTCGGCATGGCGCTGGTGGGCCGGTTGCTCGAGTCGCACGGGTTTCGCGTCGGCATCCTCGATCAACCCGAGTGGCGAACCGCGGATGCGTTCAAGAGCCTCGGCCGCCCGAACGTGATGTGGGGCGTGACCGCCGGCAACATGGACTCGATGGTCAATCGCTACACGAGCGACCGCAAGGTGCGCTCCGACGACGCGTACTCGCCCGACGGCAAGGCGGGGCTGCGTCCGGATCGCAGCGTGCTCGTCTACGCGCAGCGCTGCCGCGAGGCATTCGCCGACGTGCCGCTCGTGATCGGCGGCATCGAGGCGAGCCTGCGCCGCATCGCGCACTACGATTACTGGAGCGACAAGGTGCGGCGCTCGCTGCTCGCCGAGACGCGCGCCGACATGCTCGTCTACGGCAACGCGGAGCGAGCGATCGTCGAGATCGCGCATCGGCTCGCAGCCCGCACGCCCATCGATCAGATCCGCGATCTGCGCGGCACCGCGTTCATGGGCAAGCGCGCCGACTTCGCCGAGATCAACTCGACGACGCTCGACGCGCCCGGTCGGATCGATCCGAAGCCCGATCCGTACGCGATGGAAGCCGAGCGCCAAGCGGCGCCGTGCGCGACCGGCGAAGGCGCGCCGCCTGCCGCCGACAACTTGATCCAGCTCAAGCCGCGCAAGGTCGATCGCGACAAGCAAGTGATCCGCATGCCGAGCTTCGAGCAGGTCACCGCGGAGCCAGTGCTCTACGCGCACGCGTCGCGCATCCTGCACCTCGAGAGCAATCCCGGTAACGCGCGCGCGCTCGTCCAGCGGCACGGCAATCACGACGTGTGGATCAACCCGCCGCCGGTGCCGCTCACCACACAGGAGATGGACGCGCTCTACGAGCTGCCATTCTCGCGGCTGCCGCACCCGAAGCACCAAGCGACGAAGCTTCCCGCGTACGAGATGATCAAATTCTCGGTGACGATCTTGCGCGGCTGCTTCGGTGGCTGCAGCTTCTGCTCGATCACTGAGCACGAAGGGCGCGTGATCCAGAGCCGCAGCGAAGGCTCGATCTTGCGCGAGATCGAACGCATTCGCGATCAGACACCGGGCTTCCACGGCATCATCAGCGACCTCGGCGGCCCGACGGCGAACATGTATCGCATGGCGTGCAAGAGCCGCGAGATCGAAGCGGCGTGTCGCAAGCCGTCGTGCGTGTTCCCCGATATCTGTGACAACCTCGGCACGAGCCACGATCCGCTGATCGCGGTCTATCGCAAGGCACGCGCGATCAAAGGCGTCAAGCGAATCTTCGTCGCCTCTGGGGTTCGCTACGATCTCGCCGTGCGCTCGCCGGAGTGGATCCGCGAGCTCGCGCAGCATCACACCGGCGGCTATCTCAAGATCGCGCCCGAGCACACCGAGGACGAGCCGCTGCGCCACATGATGAAGCCCGGCATCGGCGCCTACGATCGGTTCAAGGAGCTGTTCGATCGCTACTCGCAGGAAGCGGGCAAAGAGCAGTACCTGATCCCGTACTTCATCGCCGCACACCCCGGCACCACCGACGAGGACATGCTGAATCTCGCGCTGTGGCTCAAGCGCAACGGCTTTCGCCCCGATCAGGTGCAAGCGTTCTTGCCGTCACCGATGGCGAGCGCGACCGCGATGTATCACACCGGCTTCAATCCGCTCCGCTCGCTCAAAGCGAAGGAGCGCGTGCACACCGTCAAGGGCCTCGAGCGTCGCCGCCTACACAAGGCATTCCTGCGCTATCACGATCCGAACAACTGGCCGGTGCTGCGCGAGGCGCTCCGCAACATGGGCCGCAGCGATCTCATCGGCGGCGGCAAGCACCAGCTCGTGCCTTCCTGGCAACCGGCCGGGACCGGCCAAGCACGTGAAGGCAAGCGCGGGAGTCGAATCCAGCCCGGCGTCGCTCTGACGCAGCACACAGGCCTGCCGCCGCGCCCGCATCAGAAACGCCCCCGTGTCACAGATCCTCGCGGTTCGGCCGGTGGGCCGAGCCGCAAGCGACGTTAGGTCCGATCGGAGACTACACCGGGACCTGTTGTGAGCTGCTAATCGCGCGGTATCCTCGGGAAACGCGGATGGGGGCGCCTTCACCATCGCCGGATGAGTCCGGGATTGTTGCGATCGGGAGTTTGCTCGATGGCCGCTATCGCGTCGATGCCGTGCTCGGCGTCGGAGGCATGGGCCGGGTCTACAAGGCCGAGCACACCGGTATCGGCCGCGCCGTCGCGATCAAGGTCTTGCACGCGCGGCTCGGCGGGAGCAAAGAAGCCGCCGAGCGGTTTCAGCGCGAGGCGCGTGCATCGGGTCGGCTGGAGCACCCGAACATCGTCGGCGTCAGCGACTTCGGCGTTCTCGAAGATGGCTCGCTGTACCTCGTCATGGAGGCACTCGAAGGCGAGCCACTCGGCAAGCGCCTCGAGCGCGAGAAGCGGATCGCGTGGCCCGAAGCGTTGTCGATCATTCGCGCCGTGCTCTCCGGGCTCAAGCACGCGCACGACAAGGGCGTCGTGCATCGCGATATCAAACCCGACAACATCTTCCTCGCGAAGAAGGACGGCGAGACCGTCGTCAAGATCCTCGACTTCGGGATCGCGAAGCTCTACGCGGGCAACGCCGATGATCCGGCCACCACGCGCGCGGGCCTCACCGTCGGCACCCCGGCATACCTGTCACCCGAGCAAGCGGTCGGCGGTGCGATCACACCGGCGAGCGATCTCTACTCGACGAGCGTCGTGCTCTACGAAATGCTCACCGGTCGCGCGCCGTTCACCGACGAAGATCCGCTCGCGATGCTGCGCGCGCACGTCAGCCTCGATCCGCCGCCGTTCACCGAGGTCGCCCCGGATCTCGAGCTGCCACCCGGCATCGAGCTCGTGATCAACCGCGGCTTGATGAAGGTCTCCGCAGAGCGCATCAGCTCGGCGCTCGATTACGCGCAGCAGCTCGACGATGCGATCCGCGCCGCCGGCTACGACCCGATGAACGCGGTCCCGCGGTCGTCGGCGCAGCTGCCGATTCCGTCGGGGCCGCACTCGTTCACGACACCGGTGCCGGGCTCGCTGTTCATGACGCCGCCGCCGCAAAACTACGGCATGCCGGGCGCAACGCCGGCGCGTGGCACGTACGCGACACCGTCGCCTCACCACGATCTGGGCAGCGCACCCACGCAGCAGTCGATGGACAACATCAGACAGCAGCGGCGTGCGACGTCGATCGTCGATACCAACGAGCCGTTACCGAGGCCGGTCAAGATGGCGGCGCTCGTGATCGTGCTGATCGCGCTCGTTGGCGCCGCGTACTTCATTCTCGCAGGCGACAAGAAGCAAGACACTGGCAACAAGACGTCGATCGTGACGGTGCCGGTGCCGACCCCCGTCGACAAGGACACGATGCTCAAAGCCGCGCTGCACGATCTGCAGAACGGCGAGACGTGCGCCGATCGCAAAGCGGCGATTCCGATCATCGTGAAGGCCGGCGATCCGAAGGTGATCCCGATCCTCAAGAAGGCGCGCCATCGCATGCGCGGCGGCGTGCTCGGCATCGGCGATAGCAATACGAACGCGTGCCTGAAGACCGACGTCGAGACCGCGATTCAAGCGCTCGGCGGCACGCTCAAGTAGTCGGCGGCCGTGCCTTCCACTCTTTTTGCGTGAACACGTCGAAGTCGACGACGAGCGCGATCGGTTTGTCGGCCTCATCGACCGCCCAGTACGCGGCGTACTCGCCGTTGCCGCACGGCAGTGCGAGTGCGCGCCGGCCATCGACGAGCGGCACCTCGATCGGCTGGATGCCCGTGAGTGACGCAGGCGGCACCGCGACAACACCGGGTGCGTCGCCACGCGCATCGATCAACGCGAGCCAGCCCGACGTGATGGCGACGCGCGGCAGCTGCTCGGCGCTCTTCGGCTTCTTTTGTCCCGCGTAGTGCGCGACGGTCCACCGCGCGATCGGCGGGCGGCCGACGTGGATCACGATCGCCGCGAGTCGCTCCTTGCCGTCATCGCTGCGCGCGATCGACAGCATGGCGCGAAACTGACCGATGCCGACCGGGCGATCGAAGACGCGCCAGCTCTTCGGCACCGCCGGATCGAAGACGGCGAGCGCGTTGCCGGTGACCGGGAGTTGCAGCGGTAGCCAGCGCACGTCGATCTTGTGGGGACCGAAGCGCTCGCCGTAGCGGGTGAGCCGCGCGATGTCGCGGGGCGCCGGCAGCTCGTCACGCGGCTCGGGCTTCGGCGGGGGCGGGGGCGGCAGCGGGAGCGATGGCTGCAGCGACGGTTTCGCGCGCGCGGTCTTCGGCGCAGGCACTTTCGCCGCGGCAGTCTTCGGCGGCGCGGCCTTCGCGGCTTTCGCGGGTTGTCCCGCCTTCACCGGCGACTTCCCCGAAGCCTTCCCCTTTTGTGACTTACCCTTCGTCTTCGCCACGCGCGCACCGTAACATTTCCCTATGCGCCGCGTGTGTGCCGAGTGCAAAGCTCAAAATCGCATTCCGGTTCGCCACCTCGCCGATACGGGCAAATGCGGCAAGTGCGGCTCCGTGCTGCCGCCGCATGCGTCGCCGATCTCGATCACGAGCGAATCGCAATTCGACGACATCGTGAACGGGGCGCGCGTGCCTGTCGTCGTCGATTTCTGGGCGCAGTGGTGCGGCCCGTGCCGGCAGGTCGCGCCCGAGGTGAAGAAGGCCGCGCACAACCTCGCGGGCAAAGCGATCGTGCTCAAGGTCGATACCGACGCGCTCGGGGACCTCGCGCAGCGCTTTCAGGTGCAGAGCATCCCGAACTTCGCGGTGTTCAGCGGCGGTCGGCTCGTGCGGCAGCGAGCCGGGGCTATCGACCACCGGCAGCTAGAAAAGTGGGCGGTTGCCCCGCAGTAGCCGGCAGCTCGCAAACCACGATCCGGTGGGGCTTCAATAGATCGCGGCCCGCACTCGCGCGTTGTACGCGCAATGAGGCAACTAGCTTGGACGCTCGCCGCAGTGACTTCCTTGGGTAGCGTCGCCCGCGCCGATTCGGGGATGCCGACCTCGGCCGATACGGCGAGCGAGGCGGTCAGCGTACAGAGGTCGCATCGCGGCGTCGCGCAGGACTACCTCGTGCTGCCGAGCGGCGGCGAGCTCACCGCACAGATGCGGTTCGTGATGGCGGACTCGATG
>DATDCH010000863.1:0-15663 GCA_036524455.1 Kofleriaceae bacterium
GAGACGCTCAACGGCGAGCTCGTGCGGATGGGCAAGAAGCTGGGAATCCCGCTCGTCGCCACGAATGACTGCCACTACGTCAACCGATCCGACGCGCAGGCGCACGACGTGTTGATGGCGATCCAGACCGGCAAGAGCCTCAAGGACGAGAAGCGGCTCAAGCACGTCGTCGACAGCTACTACATGAAGTCGCCGACCGAGATGGACGCTGCGTTCAAGGACGTCCCCGAGGCGATCGAGAACACCGAGAAGATCGCGAAGCAGTGCGACGTCAAGCTCAAGCTCGATCAGACGTACCTGCCGAAGTACAAGGTGCCCGAGGGCGAGACGCTCGATTCGTATATCGAGAAGCTCGTCGTGACCGGGCTCGAGCGGCGGTTCAAGGAGTTCGGCGAACGCGGCGTGAAGTTCGACCCCGACATCTATCGCGAGCGCTGCAAGACCGAGCTTGCCGTGATCCAGAAGATGGGGTTCTCGGGGTACTTCCTCATCGTCTGGGACTTCATCCGGTGGGCCAAGGAGAACGGCATCCCCGTCGGGCCGGGGCGCGGCTCGGGTGCCGGAAGCTGCGTGGCATACGCGCTCCGCATCACCGATATCGATCCGATCGAGTTCAAGCTGCTGTTCGAGCGGTTCTTGAATCCCGAGCGCGTGTCGATGCCGGACTTCGACGTCGATTTCTGCATGAACCGCCGCGGCGAGGTCATCAAGTACGTTCAGGCCCGGTACGGCGTCGATCGCGTCGGCCAGATCGCGACGTTTCATCAGCTCAAGGCACGCGGCGTGATCCGCGACATCGCGCGCGCGATGGAGATTCCGTTCGCCGAGGCCGACAAGCTCGCGAAGCTCGTGCCCGAGCCCGTGCAAGGCAAGTCGCCGCCGGTGCGCGAAGCCATCGAGCAGACGCCCGAGCTCAAGCAGCTCTACAACGAGAGCCCGCTGCATCGCGAGCTGCTCGATCTCGCCGCGTCGCTCGAAGGCCTCAACCGCAATGCGGGTATGCACGCCGCCGGCATCGTGATCGCCGAGGAACCGCTGTGGACGTACGTGCCGTGCTTCCGCGGCCAGAACGACGAGATCGTCACGCAGTTCGCGATGAAGGAGGTCGAGAAGGCGGGCCTCGTCAAGTTCGACTTCCTCGGGCTCAAGACGCTCACCGTGCTGCAGACGGCGCTGAAGCTGATCAACCAGCAGCGGCCGCCCGGCGAGGAGCTCGATATCGAGCGCATCTCTAAAGAAGACCCCGGCGTCTTCAAGATGATCGCACGCGGCGACACCACCGGTGTGTTCCAGCTCGAGTCGAGCGGCTTCCGCGAGATCTTGAAGAAGCTCAAGCCCGACTGCCTCGAGGACATCGTCGCGGCGGTCGCGCTGTATCGCCCCGGTCCGCTCGAAGGCGGCATGGTCGACGACTTCATCGATCGCAAGCACGGGCGCAAGAAGGTCGAGTACCTGCACCCGTGGCTCGAGGAAGTGCTCAAGGACACGTACGGCGTCATCGTCTACCAAGAGCAGGTGATGCAAATCGCGCAGGTGCTCGGTGGCTACTCGCTCGGCGGCGCCGATTTGCTTCGCCGCGCGATGGGCAAGAAGAAGCCCGAGGAGATGGCCAAGGAGAAGGGCAAATTCCTCGCCGGTGCGAATACGCTCGCCGTTGATCCGGCCGTCGCCGACCAGGTCTTCGAGCTGATGGCGTTCTTCGCCGGTTACGGCTTCAACCGGTCGCACTCCGCCGCGTACGGCTGGATCACGTACCAGACCGGTTATCTCAAGCATCACTACCCGCACGAGTTCATGGCGGGCCTGATGTCATGCGACGCCGACAACGTCGACAACATCGTCAAGTTCATCGCCGAAGCGCGCGCGATGGGGCTCACCGTCGAGCGTCCCGACGTCAACGAGTCGGATCAGGACTTCACCGTCACGAATCCCACCGTCGTCGACGGCGCGAAAGGCGCTGCGCCAGCGGCGAGGGTGATCCGGTTCGGCCTCGGCGCGGTCAAGGGCGTCGGTAGCAACGCAGTCGAGGCGATCTTGGAGGCGCGCGCGACCGAAGGCCACTTCGAGTCGCTGTTCGAGCTGTGCCGGCGCGTCGACACGCAGAAGTGCAACCGCCGCGTGCTCGAGCAGCTGATCAAGTCGGGCGCGCTCGACGGCTTGCCGGGCAACCATCATCGCGCGCAGCTGCTGGCGGCTCTCGACGGTGCGCTCGAGCGCGGCGCCGCGGAGCAGCGCGATCGACGCAGCGGCCAGACGAACTTGTTCGGCCTGTTTGCGGCCGCGGAGCCGATTAAGGCGCCGGGCGCGAATGGCTCGGCCGCCACCGTCACCGAGACGTATCCCGAGATCGAAGTGTGGAGTCACAAGCAGCTGCTCGCGTTCGAGAAGGAGGCGCTCGGCTTCTACGTGTCGGGACATCCGCTCGATCGCTATCGCGGTGACCTCACGCGCTACGCGACGGCGACCACGAGCGATTTCTCGATGGGCGCGAAGAGCGCGGGCGAGCACTCGATCGGCGGCATCGTCAGCCAGTACCGCGAGATGATCACGAAGAAGGGCGACAAGATGGCGCGCTTCATGCTCGAGGACGCTGCGGGCACGCTC
This sequence comes from Kofleriaceae bacterium, assembly GCA_036524455.1. Classification (GTDB taxonomy): domain Bacteria; phylum Myxococcota_A; class Polyangia; order Haliangiales; family Haliangiaceae; genus JABFXX01. The sequence continues at coordinate 2,605 of DATDCH010000863.1, forward strand.
GAGGTGATCGCGTTCCCGAAGACGTTCGAGAAGGTTCGTCACGTGCTCGTCAGCGAAGATCCGATCCTGTGCAGCGGCCAGGTCAAGAACGAGGGCACGAGCGAGTCGCCCGAGTGGAAGATGATCCTCGAAGGCGCGGCGCCACTCTCGCAGCTGCGCGAGCAGAAATCGTCGCGCGTCGATATTCATCTCAACGCGGACATGCTCACGCACGATCAGATCGACGAGCTCAAGACCATCCTGGCGAACGCGCAGCGCGGCGCGTGTCAGGCGGTCGTGCGGCTCAAGATCTCGAAGCGCTCGGAGACGGTCATCACACTGCCCGATGCATGGGCGGTGTCGCCAACCGACGACTTGCTCACGCGGCTCGAGCGGCTGTTCGGTGATCGCGTCGCGACGCTCGCCTAGGTCGCGCGGATAACGACGACGGCTTTGGCGCGACCGCGCATGACCAGTACCTCGCCAGCGTCGCGATGAAACGCGAGCTCGGGCACGACTTCCACGTTTGGTTCGCCGGTCACTGATATGTGATCGCCCTCGCGCACCGCTTTGACGAGCAGCTCGCCCTTGATCGGCACGCCCGCGAGGCCGAGTGCCGTCGCGTGCGGATCGCCCTTCTTGATCTGATCGATGAACACGCTTGGCGACACGACGCGCACGGTGCCGAGCACGACAAGCTTGCCTCCGTCGTCGAGCTCGAGCAGGAATGGCGCCGCGCTGATGCGGCGGAACAGCACGCCCTTGTCGTTGCTGACGAGGATCTCTTCGGCGAGGTGACTGCCGTTGCCTGTGATCGATTTCACGGTCTCGTTGAGCCGGTGCGCGATGCCGGTGCGCGTGACGGCACGTGGTGCGGTTACCGCTGCGAGCGCATCGACCGTCGCGATCGCGGGACGGCGGCGCAGCGCCGCGATCATGCCCGCGCCGACTCCGGTACCGAGCATGATCGGGGCGATCGGCCACCAGACCGACGTGCCGACGATGAACGCGGCGTACATGGCCATCATGCCGACGGTACCGGCGCCCTCGACGAGCATGCGCTTGCGCGGCGATGGCGCACTCGCGGCGCCGCTGAGGTCGTTCTTGAGCAAGGTGCGTTGGTTCGCGAGCGACGCCATCAAGGGCGACGCGCACTCCGCGCACTCGGCTGCGGGGCTCTGCAGCAGTCTGCAGTGCATGCAACAGAACACGTCGTCGGTGCTCACGAGTTGATAATGCACCGCGTGGGGACAATAGACCCAAGCATTTGCGCGACTTGCGCAAACGCCTTTGTTACGAAGAAATCGGTTGAGGTGCCAAAGCCGGGGGATAGGATGCCCGCGAGGGGTAACGATGTCTCAGCCGACACGATGGACACTCGTGTATGCCGTGTTCACCGGCTGCATTGCGCTGGGCTTCGCATGCGCGAAGGGCGGGGCAAGCGACGGCGACGGCGATAGCGACGCGAGCACGCAGCCGCAAGATGCGCCGGCGGCGCCGCGAGACGCGAACACGTCGATGATGCCCGACGCCCCGAAGACGGACGGCGGCATCGTTCAAGATGCGTTCATTCCGCCCGATGCACCGCCCAACTCGATCTTCTGCACGATGAACAACCAGTGCACGGTGGCGGGCGAGTGCTGCCTGACGTTCGGCGGTCCGATGGGATTCTGCGCACCCGGTACGATCGTGCTCGGTGCGTGCGTGCCGATCACGTAGCCGCGCTACGGGCAGACGGGCGTCGGATCGGGCGTCGTCCCCGACACACCGTTGCACGTCAAGCTCGCGCAGCACTGGAGCGGGCACGACATCGACGGGCACGTGTACGTACCGCCGTTGCATGTGTTCTGGACGCGACAGTAGACGTCACAGCCACCGGTGCTGCATTGCACCGGCTCGTTGTTGCACGTGCCGCCGACCCTACAATCGATCGTGCAGTGCGTGGCCATCGAGCAATCGATTCCGTTCTGACACGCGACCGAGGAAGTGCAGTTGATTCGACAGTCGTGACTCGCCGGGCACGTCACCGGCACGTTCGTGCTGACGTTGATCACGCAGATGCCGTTCATGCACGCGCCGCCGGCGCTCGCGCATGCAGCCATGTTGCAGGCGCCGGACTGCTGACCGTCGCCTGCTACGCTGCCATCGCCTGTTCCGCTGTCATCGCCTGTTCCGGTGATGGCATCGCCGGTGACATCGACAATCGGCTCGAAGCCGATGCGGCCGCAGCTCGCCAGCCCGACACAGAGGACGATCCACCGCACAGCCCATCGTACGCTCTTGCTTAGTCGAGGCCGATTTTTTCGAGGTCGTCGTCTTCGAGGCCGAAGTAGTGCGCGGTCTCGTGAAGCACGGTGATGCGCACTTCTTCGGCGAGCTCGTCGAGGTCGTGCGCGATGCGCTCGAGGTTCTTCTTGAACAACCGGATGTGCGTTGCGGTCGTGGCGACCGAACCGGCGTCGGCCATGGTCGGCCCCTCGATCACGCCGAGTGTGCGCGGATCGAAGCCCTCGGCGACGAGCTCCTCGGCCGGCACGTCGTCGATCAGGATCGGCACGTGCTCGAGCTTCTCGCGCGCGGTGGCGGGCAGCTCGTGCAGGGCCTCGCTCGCGATCCGCTCGAGCTCGTCGTCGGAGATCGAGACCGGGCCGGGCGGCGCTGCGAGGTCGGCGGTGCGCACCTGTTGCCAAGCGGCGACCATCTCGTCGTGATCGCCGCGCGCTTCGTGGATGCGGCCGAGCAGGTGAAGTGCGTCGGTCGCGTGGTGCTCGTCTTTGCGCGCGATCTCCACCCAGCGCAACGCGGCGCGTGGATCCTCGGCGGCGAGTGCGAGCTCTGCGAGATCGAACGCGAGGGTCGGGTCGTCGATCGCGGACGTCGATAGCTCGGAGAGCGCGCCGCGTGCACCCTCGGGATCGTCGGTGGCGAGCAGCGCCTCGGTGCGCACGAAGATCGCTTCGATCAGGTCCGCTTCCTCGTCGATGAAGTCGAACGCCGCGTCGAGGGTGTCGAGTGCGGCATCGGGATCGCCCAGCTCGTGGAGCTGGAGCCGGGCGAGGCAGATGCGCGGCATCGGATCGTCGGGCTTGAGCGCGGCCAGCTCGGTGTACCTCGCGAGCGCGGTTTCGCCGTCGCCACGGGCATCTGCGATTGCCGCGGCAAGCGCGACGACGTCGGCATGCTTGCGGTCGATCCTGTTACAACGCTCGAGACAGGCTTCTGCTTCCTCGATCTCGCCGGTTTCGAGCGCGGTGAATCCGCGGTCGACATCAGTAGCTAGACGATCTTGGCGCGACATGGGTGTTGCTTACCTCGATTTGCTATCGTCTCCACGTGAAGCACGCATTCATCGCACTGGTCTTGGTGCTCTTGGCAGGCTGCCCTCGCCAGACGCGCAAGACGCTCGTGCCCGATGTGCCGAAGCACGGGGACGCGACCGCGCGGTCGCGCTTCCTCGAAGCCAAGAGCCGGTTCTTGCGCGACGGCGGCATGACCACCGACTTCAAGCGCATCATCGAGCAGTACCCCTCCGATCCGATCGTACCGTGGGCCGAGCTCTATGCCGGCATCGCGGCGATGAAGGCGCGCAACTTCGCCGAGGCCGACGCCCAGCTCGCGAAGGTCATCGAGAACAACGTCGACGCCGGCCTCACCGCGCGCGCGGAGCTGTTCCTCGGCATCACGAAGAACTACGCCGGCGACGCAGCGAGCGCACGCAAGCTGCTCGCGAAGGGCGGAGACCGCGCGATCGAGAACGACGACGAACGCACCGAGTACCTCGCGGCGGTCGCGTATTCGACCGCGCTGGGCGACCGTCCCCTCGGCGCGCTCCCTGTGTTCGACCAGCTGTTTGCCCGCGTCACCCCGACCGAGCGCGCACTGATCGTCGCGCGCTGTCAGGAGCTGGTGTCGGCACTCGATCGCAACGCGCTCGAGCGTCTGTTCGACGAGCTGCCTGATCGGCGTGGCCCGGCGATCGCTGCAGTCGGCAGCCGGCTCGTCGTGCTCTACGATCACGCGGGTGATGCGACGCGCGCCGACAAGATGCGCGAGAACATGGTGCCGCCCCGCCAAGCGGTCGGCCTACCGCGCACGATCACCGAGACCGAGGTCGGATCCGCCGCGCAGACCAGCGGTGGCGATGCCGGCCTGCTCGGCGCGGTCGTACCGCTCGGCAGCAAGAAGGAGAATCGCGTCGCCGAGCAAGCGGTCGCAGGCCTCGGCCTCGCCGCTGGTGCGCCCGACGGCAAGGGCATCGTCGCGATCGAGACGCGCGCCGCGGTCGACAAGACCACGTCGGCGGAGGCCGTCGATGCGCTCGCGCGCCAGAACGTGATCGCGATCATCGGCCCGATCGGCAAGGAATCCGTCGACGGTGCGAGCGCGCGTGCCGAGAACCTCGGCGTGCCGATGATCTCGTTGTCGACGAGCGCAGAGCAGCGCCCGACCGGCCGCTACATCTTCCACATTCGCCATTCGCCCGAGCACCGCGCACGTACGCTCGCGCAGCGCGCACTCGCGAAGGGCATCAAGACGTTCGCGTTGATGGCGCCCGACACGCCGTACGGCAAAGGCATCTCGGCGGCGTTTTCCGACGCGGTCACCAAAGGCGGTGGCACGATCGTCACCACGGTCACGTATCCCGAGACCGCGAAGTCGTTCACCAAGGAAGCCGCGTCGCTCAAGAGCGGCTGGGATGCCGTGTTCGTCGCGGACGAGGCGAAGCGGCTCGGCCTGATCGCACCCGCGCTCGCCGCCGCCGGCAACGTCGCGAAGGCGCAGCCGTGGCCGAAGAAGCTGCGCAACGGCCGCCCGATCATGCTGCTGTCGACGGCCGAGGGCCTCGACGCGAGCTACCTCGCTGCCGCGGGGCGCCACTCGGAAGGCGCGATGTTCGCACCGGGCTTCTACCCAGACGCCGGCGACGCGAACCAGAAGCCGTTCATCGATCGCTTCGTCGCCGCATACAGCCGGCAGCCCGAAGCGACCGAGGCCTACGCGTTCGATGCCGCACAGCTCGCGGCCGCAGCGGGCGCGAATGGCCGCGCGGCGCTCGCCACTGCGCTGGTCCGCGGTCAGCTGCAAGGCGTGACCGGCGCGATCAAGTTCGACGAAGGCCACCGGCGCAGCGATCCCGGCGTGATCTACACCGTCGTCGAGGAAACCGGCGCGGTGTTTGCGATTCGCGTCGCCAAGTAGCAGCGCCCGGATCGAGCCCTCTCGTGATACACAGCCGGCGTGGCGTTCTCCGTCGGTAACCGGCTCATCGCAGCGCTCGACGCTCCCACGCGCGACGAAGCAGACGCGCTCGTCACCCGCCTCGGCGGCGTACCGAGCTGGGTCAAGATCGGCCTCGAGCTGTTCTGCGCCGAAGGCCCCGGCATCGTGCGCGACTACACGAAGCGCGGCCTGTCGGTGATGCTCGATCTCAAGCTGCACGACATTCCCGAGACCGTCGCGCGCGCGACTGCGCGGGTCGCATCGCTGGGTGCACGCTTGCTCACGGTCCACGCCGGTGGCGGGCGCGCGATGCTCGAAGCCGCGGTCAAGCACGCCGGAGACATGCGCATCCTCGCGGTCACCGTGCTCACCTCGCTCGACGACGGCGACCTCGCCGACATCGGCGCGCAAGGTCCGGTCGGCGAGCTGGTCAAGCGGCGCGCCGAGCTCGCCCATCGCGCGGGTTGCCACGGCATCGTGGCATCGCCACACGAGGTCGCGAGCGTGCGTGCGCTCGTGCCGAGTGAGTTCTTGATCGTCACGCCGGGTGTGCGTCCCGCGGGGAGCGCGGCCGGCGATCAGAAGCGCGTGATGACGCCGAAGCAAGCGCGCACCGCGGGCGCCGACCTCGTCGTGGTCGGCCGACCGCTGCGCGACGCGCCGGATCCAGCCGAGGCCGCACGCGCGGTGGTCGCCGAGCTCGCATGAGCCGCGGCACGCGACACTGTGGTCTGAGCCGAGCTCGCATGAGCCGCGGCACGCGACACTGTGGTCCGCGCGATGACCGTGACCAAGCGGACGGCAGAGGTCACGTATGAGCCGCGGCAGGCCACCAGGCGGCGGCCGAGGCGACGACCGTAGCGACGGCGGCGCGCGCGGCGATGATCGCGGCGGTCGCGGTGACGATCGCGGCGGGCGCGGTCATGGCGGAGGCGGGCGCGGCGGGTCCGGCGGTCCTGGCGAGCGCAGCGTGTACGGCGTCGGTCCCGTGCGCGAGGTGATCGGGCGGCGGCCGCAGTCGGTCAAAGTGATCTGGGTCGATCCGACGCGTGCGGGAAAATCCGCCGGCGATCCGGTCGCGCAGATCGTGCAGGCCGCCCGCGCTGCGAACATCCGGGTCGAGGATCGCGATCGGCAAACGCTCGATGGCGCGGCAGGCGAGGGCGGTCGCCATCAAGGCGTCATCGCGTGGCTCGGCCCATTCGGTTACGCCGACGTCGACGACCTGGTGGGCGCCAACGGGCGATCGCCCGCGGGAGACGAGCCGGCGCTGCTCGTCGCGCTCGACGGTGTCGAGGATCCGCGCAACCTCGGGGCGATTCTGCGCTCCGCGTATCTACTCGGCGCGCACGGCGTGATCATTCCCGAGCATCGCGCCGCGCAAGTCACCGCGGTCGTCGCGAAGGCTTCTGCCGGTGCATCGGAGCTCGTGCCGATCGCGCAGGTCGGCAATCTCGTGCGCGCGCTCGATCAGTTGCGCGAGCTCGGGCTGTGGCGCGTCGCCGTGCATGCCGAGCACGACGCCAAGCCGATCGCCGAGATCGACGGCACGTTGCCGCTCGTGCTCGTGCTCGGCGCTGAAGGCACCGGTGTGCGGCCGCTCGTCGCGAAGAATTGTGACTTTCACGCACTGATCCCGATGCAGCGATCGGCGGTTGGCTCGTTCAACGTCTCGGTCGCCGCTGCGCTCGCGCTCTACGAGATGCGTCGCCAGCGCTTGTTGCGACGCTGATCGCATCTCGCTAGTTTCTGCCGCAGATTGCGACTTGGGGCGACGTGCCGGTCACCGCGCAGTCGTCGTGCGCTGAAACGGCGCGCTAGCCAGGGTCGAGCGCGCGCCGTACACTCAGAACGCGTGACCGAGACGGCCCGAAACAAAGCGACGATCGAGGACTTCTACGCGATCCCCGACGACCGGCGGTTTCACGAGCTGATCGGCGGAGAGATCATCGAGAAGGCCGCCCCAAGTGGCGAGCACGGCGACGCGCAGAGCGGTGTCATCAGTGCCATCAAGCCGCGGTTTCAGCGACGTCCGGGCAGTGGTGGTCCCGGCGGCTGGTGGATTCTGACCGAGGTCGAGGTACTTCTCGAAACCGGTGAAGTCGTACGTCCCGACGTACTCGGCTGGCGGCGCGAGCGGTGTCCGGAACGACCGACAGGATTTCCAGTCAAGCTCCGCCCCGACTGGATCTGTGAGGTGATCTCGCCGCAGCGTGCGAACGACGATACGGTCAAGAAGCTCCGGCTCTATCACCAAGTCAAGATTCCCCACTACTGGCTGGTCGACAACAGAGACGAGACGTTGACCGTGCTGCGCTGGAGCGAGCCTGGGTATGTCACCGTGCTCCGCGCCGAGCGTGGTGAGGTCGTGAGACCGGAGCCGTTCGACGCGATCGAGCTCGTGGTCGGGACGCTGTTTGGCGACGATCCGGCGGAGTAGCTTGCTCGTTCGTCAGGCGCTGATCTTCTCGAGGAAGTGCGCCTTGAGCAGCTTCTCGCCGTGCACCGGGAAGAACGTGTAGATCGAATCGCCGACGACGCGCACGACCTCGCCTTCGCCCCACATCGCGTGGCGCACGATGTCGCCCTTCTCGAGCGGACCAAACACCGGGCGCTTGACGCGCTCGATCTTGAGCGCGCGGTTGCGGCCGGCGGTGTGGCGGCGGCGCATCGCTTCTTCGAGCAGCTCTTTGCGGGTGACCGGATCGCCGCCGCGGCGAGCGGTGAGCTCGTTCGCGTGGGTCTCGGCGTCGCGTTGCGGCGCCGGCGCTTCACGCGCTGCGCGCAGGCAGTTGTCGCACGAGCCGCAGGCAGGCGCGTCGAGGTAACCGAAGTACGTGACGAGCAGGCGCGTGCGGCACAGGTGTGACTGCGAGTAGCGCAGCATCGCGGCGAGGCGGGCGCGGTCTTGCGCGCGCTTCTGCTCGTAGCGGCTGGCGGCGCGTGCGAGATCCTCGATGCTTGGCGGCTCGATCGCGAGCGGCGCGAAGCGGGCGCCGGGCGCCTCGGCGGCGAACCCGACTTCTTTGAGGAACGAGAGCACGACGCGCGCTTTCTTCGCGGGTGCTTCGGCGCGCTCGGCGATGTCTTTGACCGAGACGAACACGGGATCGTGATCGTCGGTGTCGGGTGCCGCGACTTGGCCGCCGGTGACGTGCACCAGGGCTTCGGCGACCGCGCGGGTTTGCTCGGGCGTCGGATAGCGGCCACCGAGGAAGAACGACTGGATGCGTTTGTCCTCGGGTTGGTAGAGGAGCACGCAATCCGCGGGGATTCCGTCACGGCCCGCGCGACCGGCTTCCTGGTAATAGCTCTCGAGAGAACCGGGGAAGTTGTAGTGGATGACGAAGCGCAGGTCCTGCTTGTCGACGCCGAGACCGAACGCGTTGGTCGCGACCATCAGGCGCGGCTCGGACTCCTCCATGAACGCCGACTGCACGCGCTCGCGATCCTTGGCGCGCATGCGGCCGTGGTAGCGCCCGCACTCGACGCCTTGCGACCACAGGAAGTCGGCGAGCGCGTCGACCGTCTTGACCGTGGCGGCGTAGATGATGCCGCAGCCCTTTTGCTTCTCGATCAGGCGAAGCAGGAGCGCTTGCTTCTTGCGCTCGCTCGACGCCTTGATGACGTGGTAGCGCAGGTTCGGGCGATCGAGACCGATGTCGATGACCGACGCCTCGTTCGGGCCTTCCGCTAGCTGCAGCTGCGCGAGGATGTCGTCTTTGACCTTTGGTGGCGCGGTCGCCGTCAGCGCGAGCACCGGCGGCTTGTTGAGCGCGCGAACTGCCTCGCCGAGACCGAGGTACGCCGGGCGGAAGTCGTGACCCCATTGCGAGATGCAGTGAGCTTCATCGACCACGAACAGCGCGACCTTCACCGACGCGAGGCGATCGCGGAAGCGCGGTTCGCCAAGACGCTCCGGCGTGACGTACGCGATGCACGGGCGGTTCTCGGAGAGCCGGGCGAGCGCCGCAGCTTCATCGCGCGGCGACAGCGTGGAGTCGAGGCGAAGCACTTCGATGTCGAGCTCCGCGAGCTTGTCGTGCTGATCCTTCATCAGCGCGATCAGCGGCGAGACGACGAGCGTGACGCCCGGCAGCTCGAGCGCGGGCAGCTGATAGCAGAGTGACTTGCCCGCGCCGGTTGGCATGATCGCGAGCGTGTCGATGCCGGCGAGCACGTTACGAATCGCGAGCGCTTGGCCCGGGCGGAACTCGCTGATGCCGAACCGGCGCTTGCCGAGCTCGAGCATGTGCGAATCGATCGAATCGGCGCTGCCGGAGAGGTCGAGATGGTCCTCGCTATGCGAGTCGTCGAGGACGCTGGGATGCTCCTCGGGATCGACGACGATCGTATCGACCTCGTCGTGATCGTTAGATCCGTCTGCGTGAACCGAAATCGGCGGCTCGATGACGTCGCGGGTGCTGCGCGGCCTCGATGTCGTCACGTCGTCTCGCGTGCCCCGCGGCCGCGGCAGCTCGACGCCGTCTCGCGTGCCACGGGCCATCTTCGTGACCTCTTCGGTCACGTTTTGGCTCGCGCCGCGCGTTCTACGACGCCTCTCATCGGGCGTACTTCGGGACATCAACCGCTACCGTCTCGCATCTCCTTCGCCAGGTGCAAGGGAAAGCGAACTGGTTAACCCCGCGGCACTTTTCGAGACTGTGCCGCCGAGGCGCGCTGAGCGCTTACGCACACCGCTGCAACGTTTCGCGGCAGTCTAGCTCCACGAAACATTTCGGGTCCTGTTTCCCCACATACCGTGTGTGAAAACTGCGAGGCGCCTGACCTTTATTTGGCGCTCAGGAATCCGTCGCTCTTGAGTAGCTCAGCGGTGAGCACCGCACCGCCGGCAGCGCCACGCACCGTGTTGTGAGACAGCGCGACGAAGCGCCAATCGAAGATCGAGTCCTCGCGCAAGCGACCGATCGTGACGGCTTGGCCGTGGCCGGCGTCGCGATCGAGCTTCGTCTGCGGACGCGTGTCGTCGTCGAAATAGTGCAGAAACGGCGTCGGTGCGCTCGGGAGCTTGAGCTTCTGCGGCTTGCCTTGGAACTCTTTCCAGGCCGCGAGGATCTGCTCGCGGGCGGGCTTTTTCTCGAACGACACGAACACCGCCGCCATGTGGCCATCGCTGACCGGCACGCGAATGCACTGGGCGGTGATCGCCGGTGACGTTGCGATGGAGATCTCCTTGTCGCGGATCGATCCCCAGATCTTCAGCGGCTCGCGCTCGCTCTTTTCTTCTTCACCTTTGATGAAGGGGATCACGTTGTCGATCATTTCGGGCCAGGTCTCGAACGTCTTGCCCGCTCCTGAGATCGCCTGGTACGTGCAGACCGCGATCTTGGTCGGCCCGAACGACTTGATCGGGTGAATCGCCGGCACGTAGCTCTGGATCGAGCAGTTCGGCTTGACCGCGATGAAGCCGCGCTTGGTGCCGAGCCGGCGCCGCTGCGCTTCGATGATGCCTTCGTGGTCCGGGTTGATCTCCGGGATCATCATCGGGACGTCGGGCGTCCAGCGGTGTGCCGAGTTGTTCGACACGACCGGCGTCTCCGCGCGCGCGTAGTCTTCCTCGAGCTTCGCGACGACCGCCTTGTCCATGTCGACCGCGCACACCGCGAAGTCGCACTGGTCCGCGATCGCGCTCACGTCGTTCGCGTTGCCGACTTTCATCGACGCGACATTCGCGGGCACCGCGCTCGCCAATGTCCAGCGACCCGCGACTGCGTCCGCGTAGGTTTTGCCTGCCGACGAGCTACTGGCGGCAACCGCCGAGACCTCGAACCACGGGTGATCCGCGAGCAGCGAAACGAACCTCTGACCGACCATGCCGGTCGCGCCGAGGACGCCAACCTTGAGCTTGTTTGCCATTGCGCTTTGCAATCTAGCAAATCCTCGTTAGAGATCATCTCCGCAATGCCGTTGCTCGATGGGTTGAAAGTAGTCGCTTCGAAGATCCACGGGTACGGCGTCGTCACGACCCGGCCGTTCAGCAAAGGCGAGCTCATCTGTTACGGGGACGGCGTGCTTTATTCCGACGAGGAAGAGTTCGACGACACCTACGCGCTCGTGCTGCCGGGCGAGGACTCCGGGCTCGGCGAGCAGTACTTCTGGGACCTGGTCTGCCAGACGCGCTGGTTCAATCACAGCTGCGATCCGAACACTGAGGTGCTCTCGAAGTGGGACCACACGCGGGCCACCTGCCGCGCCTGGTGGGTCGCGGTTCGTGACATCGGGGTCGGCGAGGAGATCACGTACGACTACGCGTTCGTCGCCGAAGCGGCCGAGCCGTGCGCGTGCGGTACTGCGCGCTGTCGCGGCCTCATCGTCGATCCGGACCCCGAGGAACTGGCCAAGCTCCCCGATCATCTGCGCCGCCTGTTACGGTTGCAGGCGGCCTAATCTATGAGCACTCGCATAGGGATTCTGACCGGCGGCGGTGACTGCCCCGGTCTCAATGGAGTCATTCGCGCCGTCACGCTGCACGCGCGACACACATTCGGTTGGGAGGTCGTCGGCATCCGCAACGGCTTCGAGGGCCTCTATGAAGAGGAGTACGTCGACCTCGCCGTCCAGAACGTGCACCACATCCTGTCGCGCGGCGGCACGATGCTCGGCTCGAGCAATCGGGCCAACCCGTTCGCATACCCGGTCAAGCTGCCCGACGGTCGCGTCGAAATCCACGATGTCTCGAAGCGGTGCATCGAGAACCTCAACAAGCTCGACCTGCACGGCCTCATCGTCGTCGGCGGCGACGGCACGATGTCGTTCTCGCAGAAGTTCATCGAGCACGGCGTCACGCGCATCGTCGGCGTGCCGAAAACGATCGACAACGACCTCGAGGCGACCGACTACACGGTCGGCTTCCAGACCGCCGTCGAGATCGTGGTCGAGGCGATCGAGCGCCTGCACACGACAGCGGAGAGTCACGAGCGGATCATTGTCGTCGAGGTCATGGGCCGCTACGCGGGCTGGATCGCGTTGACCTCGGGGCTCGCGGGCGGCGCGCACGTCGTGCTGATTCCCGAGATCGACTACGACCCCGAGAAGGTGCTGGCGGCATTCCATCGCCGGCACGGCAGGGGCGTCAGCTATTCGATCGTGGTGATCGCCGAAGGCGCGAAACCCAAGGGCGGCACGCTCGCGGTCGAGAAGGCGGGCGACGTCACCAAGCAAGAGAAGCTCGGCGGGGCAGGGCAGCGGCTCACCGAGCTGATCGCCGCGAAGACCGAATACGAAGTACGCAACACGGTGCTCGGCCACGTGCAGCGCGGCGGCGCGCCGTGCGCGTTCGATCGCGAGCTGTCGACGAAGTTCGGCGTCAAGGCGGTCGAGCTGATCGCGGAGGGCAAGTTCGGCCACGTGACTGCGCTCGAAGGCGGCAAGCTGGTCGCAAAGCCGATCAGCACAGCCGTGAAGAAGCTCAAGCTGATCGATCCGGCCGGCGAGCTCGTGCGCGTCGCAAAGGGCATCGGCATCGAGCTGGGAGGGTAGTCATGGCAGTCAACGAGTTGCCGCGGGTGGAGACGCCCGAGCGGTTGGTCGCGCTCGGCGCGCACGAGCCGCACATCGGGGCGTGGCTCGAACCGCTTATCGATCCAAATATCGAAGACGCGCAGATCTCGCACGCGCTTGCTGGGTTGGCCCGTGTGCCCGGCCTCGGCCGCATCGAGACCGCGTATCGCCAGAAGCTACGGCTCAAGTCGTGGCAGTACATGACCGCGGTCACCGATGATCTGTTCATCGCGTTCGCGGTCGGCACGGCGGGTTTCGCGAGCAACGGCTTCGTGTACGCGGCCGAGCTTCCGAGCGGTCGCGTGCACAAGCGGTTCGCGATGGCGCCGCTCATGCTCG
>DATDCH010000864.1:0-8253 GCA_036524455.1 Kofleriaceae bacterium
AGATCGCCATCGCGGCGATCGCGGAGACCACCGGGAATGCCGGGATGCGAGCGAGGGACGGAGCCGGTTCCACGGCGGGGCAGCCTAGTAGGCCGCGGCCGTTCGCGCCACAAGTTCCGTGTCCGGACTAGCTGCCGCAGCACGCGATCGTACGCGCGGTATCGCAGGTCTGCGATTGCCAGCCGCTCGGCGTGATCGTCGTGCCTTGGTTGAGCCCGCCCACCGTCCAGCCGGTGCAGCCAGAGGTGTTGCGCGTGAGCCGACCCGAGCGCGGCATCGCGCCGCGATACTCGCCGGCCTGGTGATACGTCGAGCCGTCGAGCCACGCCCCAGCGCTGGGCGGAGTCACCGTCGGGCTCGCGCGCGTGTACTCGGCGAGGAAGCACATGTGACTGCCGGCAAACTCTTGCGAGCAACGGGCGTGCATCGCCGCACGGCCGCCCGCAACGCCGGTCGTTGCCGGCGCGGTGAAGCCGCGGAACGACTCGTGGTAGGGCGTGTTGCAGCACGCGAGTGGACGCGACACGTCGCACAGCGCGCTGCCTTCGCTCGCGACGTTGATGATGCCGCCGCGCACGAACGCGGCGCTACTGGTCCAGTTCGAGCAATTGCCGCCGGTGCTGGTGTCGATGTAGCGGCCGGAGTCGGGCGAGCCGAGCTGATCACCGCAGCCGAGCTTTCCGGACTCGACCGTGCCGCCGGCGGTCTGCTCGATGCATGACAGATCGAGCCACGCGCCGACGCTGGGGACGGTCGCCGCGCTCGCCGCGAGCTGATACTCGGCGTAGTGACATAGATGCGCGCTGGTGAATTCGGCCGCACAGCGCGCGTTCATCGCCTCGCGTCCACCTGCTGCGCCGATCGTGGTCGCCGTCGTGAAGCCGGCGAACGACGACGCGACCTCGCCGAACAACGTGCCGGCCGGACCTTGCGGTCCCGTCGGACCGGGATTGCCCGCGGGTCCCGCCGGACCTTGCGCACCCGGCGTACCCATGGGGCCCATCAGGCCCTGCAGACCCATCGGGCCTTGCGCACCCATCGCGCCCATCGGTCCCGTCGCGCCCATCGGGCCCATCGGTCCCGCCGGGCCTGTCGCACCGGCGGGTCCTTGCGTGCCCGCAGGTCCCTGCTCGCCTTGCGCGCCTTGTGGCCCCGGCGATCCCGGCTCGCCTTGCGGACCCGCGGGTCCTTGTGGCCCGGGCTCGCCTTGCGGGCCAGTGCAATCAGAGCCTTCAGGGCAAACGATCGTTTGCTCCGAGCCGCAAGCGGTCACGACGAGCGCGAATAACCAAGCGCGATGCATCGCAACAACGAGCCGCGCCCGTGCCCCGAGTCGCAAGAAATCCGATTCGCACGCCGCTGCAACGCGGGTGCAGCGGTGCACGACGAGTTTCGGGCGAGCGCAATCGCCGGGTTAGCCGGGCACGTCGCTTGCTGAGACGCGCGACCATGATCGCATACGACAAACGAGGGGCTGTATTCGCGCTGACCGAGGGTGCCGAGCTGCTGATGCACGACGGCGACAGCGAAGCGCCGCTATGGCGCACGACGCTCGATGCCGCGATCGTCGGCGTCGGAGTCGATGGCGAGCGCGTGATCGCGGTGACTGCCGCGGGCAGCATTCGCACGTTCGGATCGCGCAGCGGTGATGTGCGCGGGCACGCGAGCATCGCGGGTCCGGTGCGCCGCGCGTGCGTCGATGCGACCGCGGATCGCGTGTGCGCGATCACCGAGCGCGAGGTCGTGCTGGTCGCCGGCGGTAGCCAGCGCGTGCTAGGCGCCGATTCGGCGCATGCGATCGCGATGCGGCCCGATGGTGCGATTGTCGTCGCGACGGCGAGCGATCTGATCGCGTTCGCACCCGACGGCGGGCGTACAACGCGCCCGCTCGCCGGCAAGATCAACACGCTCGCGCACCATCCCGAAGGGTTCTGGGTGTTGGGCCTGCCGACCAAGCTGCAACGCTGGGACGGCAGCGGCGAGCCGACGCACATCACGAACCTGCCGCCGAACTCGAACGTCGAGCACGTCGCGTGCAGCGATCGCGTGCTCGCGGTGTCGTGGGATCGCCACATGGTGGCCGCACTCGCATGGCCGTCGAAGGAAACGCTCGGCTCGCTGCAATATCTCGAGCGCAACGTCGAAGGGCTCGCGGTCGGCCCGTGGCCGTGGCTCGGCGTGGCGCTCGACCTCGGCGACGGCAACAAGTTCAACCTCGACACCGCCGCGCTGCATCGCAGTGACACGCATCCCGGTCGCGATCACCACAGCTGGTTGGTCTCGGTCGGCGGGAGCGGGCGCGATGAGGAATCTCCGCGCCCCGCGCCGCGTGCGCCGTCGTCACCGAGCACGAACCCGCTTGCCATCCTGCTTACGCTCGCCGCGATCGCAGTCGTAATTTTCCTCGTCGTGCGCTGAGCTGCCCTGTAAGGTTCGAGCGTCGACTTGCTCGAGACGCTCGAAGCTGCGGGCGGCATCTATGTCGCCGTGTTCGCGCTCGCCATCGTGTCGGGCGTGGTTCCGCTGTTCAATGCGGAGATCGCACTGATCGGCCTCACGATCGCGGTCGGCTCGCTGCCCAAAGCGCTCGTGTTTGCGGGCCTGATCGCGATCGGCCAGACGATCAGTCATTCGTCGCTCTATTTCTCCGCGCGCGGCGTCACCAAGGTCACGGCGAAGCGGCGCGCGAAGCTCGAAGCGCGGATCGCGAGAGCACGTGCGATCGTCGAGCGCTGGGGCGACAAGTGGCTGCTGCTGCTGTGCGCGTCAGCGACGCTGGGCATCCCCCCGATGCTGCTCGTCAGCGTCGCAGCAGGCGCGCTCGAGGTTCGCTTTCGCACATACGCGATCATCGCGATCATCGGGCGCACCGTGCGTTTCACCGCGCTCGCCCTCGCTGCGCACTACTTGTGAGCGCGGCAAAGAATCTCTGACGTGCCTGCCCGCTCTGCAGGCGTGAACGGTGCGCGCGCCGACGACTCAGCTCGGTTTGCTAGCGCGCGTACACAATCGTTTGCCGAAGTGGTCCGCGCTTTGCTCCCTCCTAAGACAACGGAGGTTTCACATGTCTACTCGCATTGCTTCTCTTGCAATCCTTGCCGGCCTCGCCGGCGCTCCTGCTGTTGCGCTCGCGGACACCAAGCCTGTGGCCGTCGAGGTTCAGAAGAACGCGGCTCCGGCCCCGGCGGCCCAGTCGGATGTTTCGAACTACGCGCAGCGCGAAGCGCAGGACAAGAAGGCCGCTAACTTCGAGGGCGGTAACGTCGTCATCTATATGTCGGGCGCCGCACTCGTCGCGCTCATCCTGCTCCTGCTCATTATCTAAGAGCTAGAGCTAGAGCTGGCCTGAGCCGCGGCGGTCACGACCGCGGCGGGTGAGTTTCAGGTCGAGAACGATCTTGACCCCGCGGTGCTTGGCGAGACCAGGCACCGCGGCGCACATCGTGTCGGTCGCGAGCCAATCGCGGCGCACGACGTCGAAGCCAACCGCATCGAACGTCGCGCACAACATCGGCACCGAATGCGCCACGCTCGCGAAGTGCACGTTCGTCGTGCCTTCGCGAAAGTGTGCGAGCGAGCCCGCAGCAATCCGCTCGGGATGCAGCTCGACGATCCGGACCTTCGCGCCCGGCTTGAGCGCACGCGCGAGCGACACGAACAACGGATCGATCACCGGCAAGTGCTCGAGCACGAGGCAGACCAGCGCGAAGTCGAACTGCTTTGACGTGGTCCACGGCGCGAGCAGATCGACCGCCGCGTACGTGATGCGCTGATCGTTGTAGCGCTGCATCGCGATCGCGAGCATGCCCTGCGAGCCGTCGAGGCCCGTGTAGTTGCGCGCGCCCTCGGCGATCACGCGTTGCGCGTTGCGGCCGGTGCCGCAGCCGAGCTCGAGCACTTCGCAATCGGCGCAACCAAGCGGCGCGCGATCGAGCACCCATGACGTCGCCGACACGAGCGCGTTGGGCTCCGCATCGTACGAAGCGGCCCAGCGATCGTAGCCGCTCAGCGTCTCTTGCGACGCGAGCCGCTCGTCACGTGATTGATCGTCCTTCGACATGGGGGCACCCCCATACCACTGCCGATATCGTCGACGCGAACAAACAAGTAACGAACGTAATTGGTTCAGCCAATCCACGTTGCGCTTCGCAACACGTGCGCAGCGCGGTGTATGCGCCACGACTGGAAAGTCTCCCGCCGAGCCACTAGCGCGAAGCACGCCACGCATTGCCGGGATCGCGGCGTGTTTCAGCCGCAACCCACGATCCGATCTACGTGCAGTCTTTGGCCAGCGGGTTGTTCAAGCACTCTGCGCTGAGCTCGACGCCACGCAGGCGCTGAACTTTCGCGTGCAGATCTGCGAGCACGGCGGCCGCCTCCGCGCGCGACTCGGTCGTCTTCAATGCGGTGTCGAGCTTGATCGATTCAAACAGCTCTTGCAGCTCCGCGCACGCGAGCTTCGCGTCCGCAGTCTCCACACCGATCTTCGCGCGCTGATCGTTCGACAGCAGCAGCAGCTCGCGACCGACGCGTTGATACTGAACGAGCAGCGCGTTCGTAGGAATTGCGAGCGGTTTGATCGGCGCTGGTTTCGCGGCACGCGGTTTCGCGGACGCTGACTTCGCAGGTTGCTTCGCCGCCACACGCGCACTCCGGCTCGGCCGTGCCGCAGCCACGGTCGAGCTCGTCAACAACGCCGCCACAAGGACCAACCGAATTGCACGCATCACGTGCGGGGTAGCACACAATCACTTACAAGGGCGAGCGCTTTGCGGCCGCGATACCCCATTCATAACCTTCTGAGCTCGTCTTCGTCGCTGAGGCTGGTTTCTCGGGCTCGCGATCGCGGTCGAGATCCACCGTGATCGTGAGGGTATCGGCGGTGGCCGCCGTCGGTCGATCGAGCTTTTGAAAGTCGGCCCACCAACGCGCCGCTTCCTCTTCGCTCCAATCGCCGGCGAGCGGTACTGCGGAGAGCAACTTCGCGAGTGCTGCTGCGCTCTGCGGCCGATCGCTCGGTTGCTTCGCGAGGCACTGCAAGATGATCGCTTCGAGCTCCGCCTGCATCTTCACGCCGTAGCTCGTGGGCGGCTTGGGCTGCGCGGTCACGTGCTGCACGCAGACATCGACGGCCGTCTTGCCTTCGAACACGCGGCGGCCGGTCAGCAAGAAGTAACCGACCAGGCCGAGCGCGTAGAGATCCGCCGGCGGGCCGATCGTCGCTGGGTCCGTCACGGCTTCAGGCGCAACGTACGCGGGCGTGCCGAGGATCATCGACTCGCCCTTCTCGGCGGTGATCTCTTTGACGAGCCCGTAATCGACGACCTTCACGACATCGGGTACGTCGCCGCGCACGCACAAGATGATGTTCGCCGGCTTGATGTCGCGATGGATGATGCCGCGGCCATGCGCTTCGTTGAGCGCTGCGCATACCTGCTTCATGATCGAGATGACGCGATCGGGCGGCTGTCGGCCAAAGTCGATCACGAGGTTCTCGAGGTTGATGCCGTCGAGATACTCCATCGCGTAATAGAACAAGCCATCGGGGCTGCGGCCGTAGTCGTAGACGGCGACCGTGTTCCAGTGCGTGAGCTGACTCATATGCTGCACTTCGCGCTCGAAGCGATCGAGCGTGTCTGCGCCGATCCGATCCGGCAACATCACCTTGATCGCCGTGGGCCGGCGCAGCAGTGCGTGATGCGCGCGATGCACAGAGCCATTGCCGCCTTCCCCGATCTTGCTGTCGAGCGTGTATTGGCCGAGGCGCATCGCGGCGTCGGCTTGCCGGCGCAAGCCGTAGATCACGCGCGAGCCGATCGTCGCGAGTAGTACGACCGTCGCGCTGATCATCAGGCCGCTCGATACGTAGGCGTCGGGGGGCAGCTCCTGCGTTGTCGTGATCGCGACGCCGATGCAGGCGATCATGAGCGGCACGAACACGAGCGAACCGGCGATCGCGGTGCGCAGGCCCGTGCTCGGCACGACGATCGTGCGCAGGAACGTGACGAGGATCGCCCAGATCAGATTGACGAACGCGGATGATCGCAGCTCGGATGCGATGTATGCGGCGCTCGCGAAGATGCTGCCGGTACCGAACGCGTAGAAAAAGTCGATCGCGTACAGCCAGCGCAGAGGCAGCTGGCGGCGGATCAAGAAGCCACGCCAGATCACGGCGAGCGTGAGCACACCGATCGTGGCGACTACGTAGATCTTGTTATTCTCCGGCGGCTCGATCCCGGGGTACTGCGCGTACAAGCCGACCATCGATCCGAGCAGCACGACGAAGCTCCAGAACATCAGCTTCGACAGCACGGCCAACCGCGACTGCAAATACGCGCGCGATTCCTCGTCGCGCTGCAGGGCCATCCAGCCCGCGCGCGCGGTAAGCATCTTCCGGGACTGTGCCGGAGGCTCGGCCATCCTCCGACGGTACTAGAGAACCGCGCGCCTGCGCGCGTTGTGGCGGGGGCGTCCGCGATCTTGCCTGATCGTCGCCAACGCCCAGTGGCACTTGGCGGCGTGCCCCGGTTGGCCGCCCAAGTGCAACTCGTATGACTAATGGCTATGCCCGAGTTTTGGTACGACGCGCCATCGGATACACGCAACATGGCGAACCGCGAGCGCACCCTGACGGGTCACGCGAGCATGTTGGGACTTGCTGTACTGGTGTTCGCGTTATTCGTCGCTGCGCTCGTGCTCGCTCGCTGACGTGTTGGTGAACTACCGCTCCGCCTGCGGAAGCAAGCAAGCAAGCACGTGACGGTCCCCTGAACGGTTACGCAAGCGGAGCGGTGTTCGTTATGTCTAGTGGGGAGGCGCCGAGAAACGGTTGCAGAAAACCACGCGGCTAACCGCGCAGGTTTACTCGGGCGCCGGCTGAAACGCGATCCGCAGTCCAGACTTCATCGCTTGTTTCGGCATCTCTGCAAACCAGTGCATCTCACGCTCGGCTGCTTCCAGTAATGGCCGGCGCTCGCGCAGCCAGTGATCGCAGAACGCGACCATGTCCCGCTCGTCGAGTCGTTCCGCGACATCGCGCAGCAGGCGCGCGACCGCGATGCCGTGATGGAAGCCGAGCAGCGTGCCCCTATACGAGCGCTCGGTATCGACCAAGCGATCGAACATGAAGTGACGCAGCAGCGAGAACAGCTCGCCGATCTTGCGGCCGGCGAGCACCCCGATCGGCTGGCGCGACTCGATGACGTTGTCGAGGCGCGGCTTCGACGCATGCGCGTGGGCACCGAGCGCTCGCAGTGCCCATGCCGGTGGTACGTCGCCGAGCCGGCGTGATTCGCGGCGCGTGTGGACGAGGGCCGAGCGTTCGCTCTGTGCGAGCTCGCGAGACAACTTGCGGTACAGCTTGCGTAAGGGAGTCACAATACCGACGGTTATTGCGAGCTGCATGCCGCCGGCGTGCGGCGCGCCCGTTGCAACGTCGTCGCACATGGGCAAGAAAAACGACAAGGGAAATCACGTTGGGCGCGCTGGCCACATGGAGCAGCGCAAAGACCAAGCGGTGAAGATGCGCGAACAATCGAGCAAACGTAACGACACAAAGATCTCGCGCGGCGTGCCGCCGAGCCGGCGCAGCAAGAGCACGAAGTAGCGCGCCGCGACGGAATCGATTTGCACTCGGCGAGACAGCGGTAGACTCCGACCGAGGGAGAGCCATGACTCACAACATCGTCGTCAACGTGGGCGACCACGTGTTCCTCGACAACACCGACGAAGAGATCGGTGCGGTCCGCAAAGTCGAACGCGACCATCTCGTCGTCTACGTGGAGGCTGCGGGCGATTTCGTCGTGCGCGGCCCCGAGGTCAAAGCCGTGCATTACGGCAAGGTGGTGTTGTCGCCAGATCTCGTTGATCCGCGCCTTCTCGAGGCTGCAAAAGCTGCGCACGAGAACGAGACCGAATAACTGCGCCGGTGTCGTACGCGCGTGCGGGCGCGGTGTGCGAAATCGCCCGAAGCGGCCGTTAGAAGTAGCTGATCCGGCTGGACTGTCAGTTGCACACGGATTGCAGCCGGAGCGTAAGGCGCAATGCAGCACCCGTCTTCCATGTTGAATCGGCTCGACATGGAAACCCGCGACCAACACGCCGACGTCGACGGCTACTGGCTCGATCTGATGGCCTCGGGCGTGACGCGCGAGCAGTACATGACTGTCCTCACGAAGATCTATGGCTTCGAGGCGCCGATCGAGAGCGCGCTCGCATACACGCCGCAGCTGATCGTTCGGGATCGGCGCGAGC
>DATDCH010000865.1:0-10889 GCA_036524455.1 Kofleriaceae bacterium
TGGGAAACCAGTAGGACCCTGCCGCGTGAAGCGGTAGCGGGCGCACTGTCGATGTGTGGGCGATGCATCCGGTTTTGAACGCTCGTTTGAGCTCAGATCACCAAAGGCACATTGTGGTATCCGTTCGCTACGCCTCTAGCAATCGGTTTCAGAGAATCTCTGCGCACTTCGCGACTAGGCACGACATATGACGAGCCCCTCACAGCGGCGTTGGATCATCGGCGAAGTCGGCTCGGTCCACGATGGATCGTTTGGCAACGCGTGCAAGTTGATCGAGCTCGCCGCGAGGTGTGGCGCGAACGTCGTCAAGTTCCAAACCCACATCGCAGAAGCGGAGACCCTCGAGAATGCGCCGGCTCCGTCCTACTTCAAAGCGGAGCCGCGCTTCGCATACTTCAAGCGTACGGCGTTTTCTCGTGAGCAGTGGCTCGAGCTCGCGAAGGTCGCACGCGACAACGGCTTGATGTTCATGTCATCGCCGTTCGCGATCGAGGCGGTCGATCAACTCGAAGAGACAGGCATCGACATTTACAAGATCGCGTCAGGGGAAGTCACAAACACACCTCTACTCGAACGCGTCGCGAAGACAGGCAAGCCCGTGATCCTATCGTCAGGCATGAGCGATTGGAGAGAGCTCGATCGCGCAGTCGCCGCTCTGCGCTCCGCGGATGACCTGACGGTCATGCAGTGCACGTCGGCGTATCCGTGCCCTGTCGAGCGAGCGGGCGTGAACGTGCTGACCGAGATCGCCGCGCGCTATCAGGTGGCAACCGGCCTCTCGGATCACACGCAAGGCATCGCCGCTGCCGTCGCCGCGGTCGTGCTCGGTGCCACCGCGGTCGAGAAACATTTCACGTTCTCGCGCCACATGTACGGCTCCGACGCCCAGTTCGCCGCTGAGCCCGACGAGTTCCGCCGTTACTGCAGCGAGATCAAGGATGCGTGGAAGCTGCTCGACCACCCGGTCGACAAGTCCGATCTCGATTCGTTCCGCGAGATGAAGCAGGTATTCGAGAAGAGCATTGTCACCGCCGTCGAGGTGCGGCAGGGTCAACGGCTGGCGCGCGAAATGCTCGCTTTCAAGAAGCCTGGAACCGGCATCCGCGCCGATCGCCTCGACGACGTGCTCGGAAAGCAGGTCGTGCGCGACCTGCCGAAAGACCACATGCTCAGCGAAAAGGATTTCCAGTGAAGCGCAAGATCTGTGTGGTCATCGGCTCGCGCGCCAACTACAGCAGCATTCAATCTGCGATGGCTGCGATCAAGCAGCATCCGGGGCTGACGCTGCAGGTCGTTGCCGGAGCGTCGGCGCTGCTCGATCGCTACGGCACGGTCGCGAACCTGATCGAGCATGACGGCTTCGAAATCTCCGAGCGCGTGTTCATGCTGATCGAAGGCGAGACGTTGTCGACGATGGCGAAGTCGACCGGGCTCGGCTTGCTCGAGTTACCGACGGTGTTCGCGCGACTACAACCCGACGTTGTGCTCACGGTCGGCGATCGCTTCGAGACGATGGCGACGACGCTCGCCGCCGCGTACATGAACATTCCGATCGCGCACACGATGGGCGGCGAGGTCAGCGGCACGATCGACGAGAGCATTCGTCATGCGGTGACGAAGTTCTCGCACATCCACTTTCCGGCGAGCGACGACGCGCGCGATCGCATCGTCAAGCTCGGCGAGCGGCAGCAGGACGTGTACCTCGTCGGTTGTCCCCGGATCGATCTGGTGGCGAACATCCTCGCGGAAGACTCGGCGGCCGCGCTCGCGAACTTGTTCGACCTCGGCGTCGGCGACGCGTTTGATATCGACAGACCGTTCCTGCTCGTCTCGCAGCATCCGGTGACCACCGAGTACGGTGAGGGCTTCAAGCAGATCACGGGCACGCTCGAGGCTGTGAAGATGACCGGGCTGCCGGCGATCGTGTTGTGGCCGAACGCCGACGCCGGCTCCGAAGACATCGCAAGCGGCATCCGGCGCTGGCGCGAGCTCGGGCACGGCAAGGGAATGCACTTCTTCAAGAACCTACCGACTGCGACGTATATCCACCTGATGGCGCGAGCGGCATGCCTCGTCGGCAATTCGTCGAGTGGCGTGCGCGAGGGAGCGTTCATCGGGACGCCGGTCGTCAATATCGGTTCTCGTCAGGATGGGCGTCGTCGCGCGCGCAACGTCGTCGACGTGCCCCACGGCAAGGCTGCCGTCCACGAAGCGATCAAGCAACAGCTCGCGCACGGCCGATACGAGCGCGATCCGATCTACGGCGACGGCAATGCGGGCGAACGCATCGCCGACGTCCTCGCGACGAAGTCCGACATCCAGATCCAGAAACGCATCACGTACTGAACCGTGAACGTCCTTGGCCTGATCACAGCGCGCGGCGGTTCCAAAGGCATCCCGCGCAAGAACCTCGCACCGTGTGGCGGCGAGCCGCTCCTCTATTGGACGTGCAAGGCGGCGCGCGACGCGCGGTGTTTGTCGCGCACAGTGATCTCGACCGATGACGCGGAGATCGCCGAGTACGCGCGTTCGCAGGGCGTCGAGGTCCCGTTCATGCGGCCCGCGGAGCTTTCGAGTGACACCGCAACCTCGATCGGGGTCGCCCAGCATGCGATCACGTCACTCGGCGAAGACGGCTGGGCGACCGACATCGTCGTGCTACTGCAGCCGACGTCGCCGTTGCGCACGGGCGTGCATCTCGATGAAGCGTTCGCGCAGCTACGCGACGGCCTCGACGCTGTCGTGTCGATCATTCCGGTGCCACATCGGTTCGCGCCGTGGAACGTGATGCGCCTGGAGGGTGATCTGCTGCGCGATTACGACACGAGTGAGCAGCCGTTCGAGCGCACGAGGCGGCAAGGCCAGCCGGTGCTCTACGCGCGCAACGGCCCGGTCGTGATCGTGACACGCGCGCCGGTGATCATGCGTGCCTCGTTCTACGGCGAACGCTGCGCGCCGTATCACATGACACCACGTGACTCGGTGGATATCGACGATGCCGACGATCTCGCGTGGGCAGACTTCTTGCTGCGGCGAAGGGGCGGCGGCTGATGTGCGGCATCGCAGCGATCATCGGCTCGCACGCTGCGCGCGATCGCGCCGAACGGATGGCCGACGCGATTCGCCATCGCGGCCCCGATGACGTCGGGTTTCTCGTAGAGCCCGGCATCGCGCTCGCACATCGCCGGCTCAGCATCATCGATCTCTCGGCGGCGGGACATCAGCCGATGGCGAGCGCCGATGGCCGATACCACATCATCTATAACGGCGAGGTCTACAACTACCGCGAGCTGGCCGAGAAGCTGCCCGACGTTCGCTGGCGTAGTCAGACCGATACCGAAGTCGTGCTCGAGGCGTTTGCCGCGTGGGGACCAGCGTGCCTCGACCAGCTCGTCGGTATGTTCTCGTTCGCGATCTGGGATCGCGCGGAGCAGCGCTTGTTCTGTGCGCGCGATCGGCTCGGCATCAAGCCGCTCTACTACGCGCGGCTTGGGGAGGGTTGGGCGATCGGCTCCGAAATCGGTGCGCTCCTCGCCGCTGGAGTCCCCGCGCGTGCAAACGAGCGCGTGATCTACGACTTCCTGGCGCGCGACTTCTACGAGCACGACGACGCGAGCTTCTTCGCCGGCGTGGACAAGCTACCGCCGGCCCATTCGATGTGGCTGGCCGCGGGACGCGAGCCAAACGCGACCGCGTACTGGAACCTCGCGCGCGAGGCAGCGGCGATCGAGCCAAGTCAGTCTCGAAGCGAACGTGGCGCGGAGCTCGTCGCGCGTCTGCAGGATGCCGTGCGACTCGCTCTGCGCAGCGACGTGCCGGTTGGCATCACGCTCTCGGGTGGTCTCGATTCGGCCACGCTGCTCACGCTCGTCGATCGCGCACAACCTGCGGCCGACAAGATCGCCGCGTTCTCGTTTGACTTCGATCACCCGCAGTACAGCGAGCGGCCTTGGGTCGAAGCGATGGCGACGCACACGGGACACGTCGCGCGGTTCCGCACCGTAGCGCCCGATGATTTCGCCGCGAGCCTCGATCGCATCGTGCGGCAGCAACAAGAGCCGCACGCGGGGGCACCGATCACCGCCTACACGTTGTGCTTCGAGCAATTGCGTGAGCATGGCGTGATCGTCGCGATGGACGGCAGCGGCATCGACGAGGGTCTCGCAGGCTACGCGCGGTTTCGCCCTGCGCTGTGGGCAGACCTCGCTGCCGCCAATCGGCACGACGAGCTGAGCCTCGAGCTCGAAGCCGCCGGTATGGCGAACGACCTCGATCGCGCTCGCGCGCAGATGGCGGCAGCGACGAGTGAGCACGGTGATATCGGCCGCGGCCAGGATCTCACCGCGAGCGTGCGCCCCGACTGTGTGGCGCCTGCGCTGCAAACTGCGGCGCTGCCAGCGTTCGCGCGGCCATTTCCCGATGCGTTGCGCAACCTGATGTTTCGCGAGCTGCGCTACACGAAGCTGCCGCGCGCGTTGCGATTTCGCGATCGGTTGAGCATGGCGGTTGGTTGCGAGCTACGCCCTCCATTCCTCGACCATCGCGTGCTCGCATACATGTTCGCGCTCCCCGCCGAGGATCGCATTCACCGCGGCACGACGAAAGCACTGCTCCGCGACGCCGCCGCGCAGCTCTTGCCGGATGCCGTGCGTCTCGCGTCGAAGCGGTCGGTGCAGACGCCGCAGCGCGAGTGGTTTCGCGGTCCGCTCGCGAGTTGGGTCCGTGAGCACGTCGATACGCCGCGGTTCTGGCAGCGCGGCTGGGTCGATAAGTCGCGCGCACTCGCCGCGATCGAGCAATTCCTGGCCGGTGAGGGCGATAACTCGTTCTTTTTGTGGCAATGGATCGCGCTAGAGCGCTGGGCTCAGGCGTATCTCGACTGAGGTGAACCGTGACGACATCCGACAAGATCGAGACGACCGACGAGGTCTGCGAGTATCTCCAGATCCCGTATGAACAGCTGCGTGCGCCGCTGCAGCGGTTGCAGGCGGCGTCGGTGGCGCATGGTAATTCGCCGCATGCGGACCTGATGCGCATGGACGTGTGCCACCGCATCCGGCTCGCGCAGGATCGCGTGTTCGCGGCAGGAACCGATCCCGTGCCGGAGTACGCGCGTGTGATCAGCGATGCGGCGGCACAACTCGAGAGCTCGAGCAAGCTGCCGCTCGCCGACAGCGTGATGCCACCCGACGATAGCGAGACGCCACAGGACGCCACCGCGAACCATTACGGCGCGCTGTGGGGCGGGTTCTCGCCAGACCATTACTTCGATGAAGCGACCGCACTTCTGCGCGCGCGCCTCGAGCGCAACGGCTTCGACCTGGCGAAGGTCAGCGGGATGCGTGTGCTCGACGGCGGGTGCGGCGGCGGCCGGTACTCCGTCGCGCTCAAGCGGCTCGGGTTTGGCGAGGTCGTCGGTGTTGATTGGAGCAAGCAGGGCATCGCGGTTGCAAACGAACGCGTGAAGCAGGCGAAAATCGCCGGTGTCTCTTATCAGCAAGCGGACGTGTTGAAGCTGCCGTTCGCCGACGGCGAGTTCGACTTCGTATTCAGCAACGGCGTGCTCCATCACACGTATGACACGCAGCGCGGGATCGCGGAGCTGCGCCGCGTGACGAAGCCCGGTGGCGCGGGATGGCTATACCTCTATCATCGCCCCGGCGGTCTCGATCGACTCACGCATTACGTCGCTCGCCTCCTGCTCAAGCGCGCGAACAAAGAAGTGTGCCGCCGCTACTGCAACGCGCTCGGCCTCGCCGCGAATCGCATCTTCTTCCTGCTCGACCTGTGGCTGACCCCGATCGCGGAGTGCTACACGCCCGACGAGATGAGCGCGATGATGAAGGAAGCCGGCTTTACGAGCTGGCGTCGTTGCGCTCGCGGGGCCGATCAGGACCTCGCGGAGCACATTTACCAGCGCGAGCCGTTTGCCGAGGCGAAGTACGGCGTCGGCGAGAATCGCTACTTCATCGACGCGTGATTATTTACGCGTGACGATCTGACGGACTTCGCACTCGTCGCCGTAGATCAGCGCACCGTAGGGCGAGCTGGTCTGGCGAACCGAGTCATCGACGTCGCTGAGCCCGCGCTGCGGCCGAGCTTCGGTCGGCGCGACGGAGGCGAGCACGTCGAGGACCTCTTGCGTGCCGTGATACGTGCGAATCGGCGCGAACACGTTATCGAGGAACGTGTAGACCATGCCGAGCCGCGTATCCATCGCGAGCATGTGCGCCTTTGCGCGGTCGGGGCCGATGCCCTGCATCGCGGTGCGCAGCAGATCGTAGGTGTCCCACATGATGCCGTTGGCACCGTAGAGATAGATCCAGAACAGGCCGCCCTGCTTGGTGACGCGGAAGTGCTCGCGTAGCGCCGCGTGGCACTTGCCGGTGCACATCAGCACGCCGTTCGACGCGACGAAGTCGAACTCCTGGTCGCGGAACTTCGAAAGGTTCGTGATGTCGAGCTCCATGAACTCGACGCGATCGGCAACGCCGCGTTCCTGCGCTCGCTCGCGGGCGAACGCGAGTGACTTGACGCCGATATCCGCTCCGACCACGCTCGCCGCGCCGAGCTTCGCCATCGCGATCGCGAAGCGTCCCGTGCCGCAACCCGCGTCGATGCAACGCTTGCCTTTGAAGAAACTCTCGTCGAGGCCGTTCGCTCGCAGCCGGTCTTCCATCAGCTTGAGCGAATGGTCGTAGGTGCGCTGGTCATAGCTCGTCCACGCCTGCTCGTAGAGGTGACGAACGGCTTGTTTGTCACCCGGGTTCTGCGGCGACTCGGACTGCCGCTTGGGCCACGTCGTGTTACGCAAGATTTCGATTTGCGCGTCGAGGACTGTGGCGAGAGGCGGAATCGGATCCATGTCACACGTCTGATAGACGCGCATGAGCTCGTTCGAGAGCATCAACACGCTATTCATCTTCACTTGTGCAGCAGGACCGTCGTCGGGCAAATGATCGAGATGCTCGATGAAAGTGTGGACTTTGGCGAAATACGCTTCTCGACTCATAGGCGCGAGTCCTAGCACGCAATCTGCGTTGTTTGTACGTCGGTGAGCGCTCTAGGGGGCCCAGCGTACGCCGGCGAGCAGCTCGTGACGTGCGAATCCCGGGTCATCGATGATGCCGTCGACCATGTACTGGAAGCTCGTCTGCACCGTCGAGAAACGATAGTCGAGCGTCGCCGCCAGCGAGTTGCGGAAATTGTAGTGCAGGCCGCCGATGACAGCGAAGATGACGTCGTCGCGCGTGGTCTCGCCGCCTGTTCCCATCACGATGGTGCCTTCATACCTGCGGAAGTGAACCTCGGGCTGGACCATGAACACGAACGGTGCGAACAGCTGCTCGATGTTGAGCTGGATCACGTGGTCTCGGTAGAAGTTCGCATTGACCGAGTCGTTGTAGAGGAGGTGGTACGCAAGCGTCGCCTTGCCAAGTGGCGAATAGCGATAGCCGAGTTGCGTACTGACGGTGACGCTTTGATAACTCGGCCCGGTTTCGTAGAAGCCGTTGACGTAACCGGCCTGCAAGTTGAACGTCGTCTTCGCGCCGAACAGCGTGGCTGCGCCGAGCACGAGCTGGAGTGGGTATGACGTCACTTTCATCGAGTCGCCGAGACCCGACGTGACACCCCACGAGAAATCGCCGTACAGCACCGTCTCTGGCAACCAGCGCCACATCGGCCGCACACCGAAGCGGTGCGCCCAGCGGTTCGCGAAGTCCTGATCAGAGCGCTCGAAGATGTCGATCGTGTTGTTGTAGTAGAGGTTGAGTGCGATCGAGCGGCCCTGCGGGTGATACAGCAGATTCAGGCTCAGCGTGTTGATGTCGCGGTTCGTGTTTGCGTCGGTCTCGAAGTTGGCGGCGCGAATCAGCCGGCTAAAATTCTCGTTGAACCCGAACGACCACGGCCCTCCGGGGTTCGTCATGCCGCGGAATGTCGCGCCGATCCCCAGGCCACCGGTTTCCCAAACCGTGTCGTTGCTCGACAACATGAAGTCGTATGCGAGCCGCAGCTCCGCTCGATACTCGAACTTGCCTTTGGGCGACTCGTTGCCCGGGCTGACTTCCGCGGGAACGAGACGGAGACCGCTGAGCGAGCCGCCGCCGATCTGGGCCATCAAGCGGAGCACGCCGGCGGCGTTCGTACCGGTCTCTTCGTAGAACACGTTCGAGATAACGCCGGTCTGCGCTCCGAACACTGGGTGGAGCGTCGTCCCTTCGCCGACCTTGATGCCGCGCCCCTCGACCATGTCGATGGGAGCGGTCGCTTGCGATGGATCGAACGCCGAAATCGACAGGTTCGGTGACTGCGCGGCAGCCGTGGCTTGGAGAGCCACCAAGAGTGCAAGCGCAGTAACGAATTGGCGTGTCATTTCGAAATCCTAGGGACGGGGAACATAGACGTAGGAAAATCGCCGGGTCAACTGAAACTGCCCAGGTTAGTGGCCTGGGCAGAATGAACGTTCACGGCCGGCCAATCCCGAAGTACGTGAAACCAGCTTGGCGCGCTTCGGCGGGTGACCAAACGTTGCGGCCATCGAATAGGGCTCGGCCGCGCATTTGTGATGCCAGTCGCGCGAGGTCCGGATGGCGGAGCTCGTGCCATTCGGTCACGAGCACGAGCGCATCCGCACCCTCGACGGCTTTGTATGCGGAGTCCGCGAGCTCGAGCGCATCGCCGAGCTGTGCTTTGACGTTCGGCATCGCGGCCGGGTCGTAGCCGACAACGTGCGCTCCCGCGGCGCGCAGCTGCTCGACGAGCGTGAGCGCGGGCGATTCGCGGATGTCGTCGGTCTCGGGTTTGAACGCGAGGCCCCAGATGGCGATGCGCTTGCCCGCGAGGTTGCCGCCGAAGTGCGTGAGCACTTTGTCGCCGAGGATGCGTTTTTGCTTTTCGTTGGTGTCGACGACCGCTTCGACGACGCTGAGCTGGACATCGTGCTCGCGGCCGGTGTGGCGGAGCGCGCGCAGGTCTTTGGGAAAGCAGCTGCCACCGAAGCCAGCTCCCGCGAACAGGAACTTGTTGCCGATGCGCGGGTCGGAACCGATGCCTTTGCGGACCTGTTCGATGTCGGCGCCGACGACTTCGGCGAGCCGGGCGAGCTCGTTCATGAACGAGATGCGGGTGGCGAGCATGGCGTTCGCCGCATACTTCGTCAGCTCGGCCGAGCGGACGTCCATGACTTGCATGCGATCGCCGGTGCGCATTACGCCGCGATAGGCGTCGCGCAGGACGTCGATCGCGCGCTGATCGTCGGTGCCGATGATCACGCGTTGCGGTTTGAGGAAATCGTTGACCGCGTCGCCTTCTTTGAGGAATTCCGGGTTCGACGCGATCGCGAACGGCTGCTTCGCGGTGGTGGCGACCGCGGCGCGAACCTTGTCACCGGTGCCGACCGGAACCGTGGACTTCGTGACGATGACCGTGAAGTTGGTGAGCGCGGCGCCGATCTGCTTCGCGGCTTCGAATACGTAGGACAGGTCGGCGCTGCCATCGTCCGCCGAAGGCGTGCCGACCGCGATGATCGCGAGCTGTGCGTTGGCGACGGCTTCGCCGGCGTTGGTCGTGAACGACAGGCGACCGACGCTCGCGTTGCGGCGCACGAGCTCCGGAAGGCCCGGCTCGTGGATCGGGATTTCGCCACGCCGCAGCGCTGCGACGCGATCGGCATCGATATCGACGCAGACCACGTTGTGGCCGAAGTCGGAAAAGCCGGCGCCGCTAACGAGGCCGACGTATCCGGTTCCGATGACCGCGATCTTCATATTGGGGGGACGCTATCATCCCCGGTAGAACGCGGCGATGCGATCGACGATGTACGTCTGCGCGGTGAGCGCCAGCGCCGGCTGAATGGGTAGCGCCAGCACACTGTGGCAAGCCCGCTCGGCGATTGGGTAAGCGCCCGCGCGGTAGCCGAGATCCGTGAAGCAGGGTTGCAGGTGGAGCGGCGCCGGATAGTAGACCTCGCTGCCGATGCCGGCCTCGGCGAGGAACGCGCGCAGCGCATCGCGACGCGGAGCGCGGATCACGAACTGGTGATAGACGTGCGCGGGATCGGGCGCGGGCAGCCGCAGCTCGGGTGGCAGTGGCGTGGCCGCGAACAACGCGCGATAGGTTGCGGCATGGGCGCGGCGCGCTTCGGTAAACCGTGCGAGGTGCGCGAGCTTGGTATGGAGCAACGCAGCTTGCAGTGCGTCGAGCCGAAAGTTTCCGCCGACCGCGATGTGGTGATACTTCGGCCGCGCGCCGTGCGTGCGCAGCAGCGTGATGCGATCTGCGAGGTCGGTATCGTCGGTGAGTACCGCGCCCGCGTCGCCGAGCGCGCCGAGATTCTTCGTCGGAAAAAACGAGCAGGTCGCGGCTCGTCCGCGAACCGGACCGGCACCGAGGCTGTGCGCGGCGTCCTCGATCACCGGGCACGGCACCGCGGGAATCGGTGCGAGGCCGCCGAACAGATTGACCGTGATCACCGCACGCGTGCGCGGCGTGCAGTGCGAGGCGGCGGCGCTGGCGTCGAGCATCAGCGTGTCGTCATCGATGTCGGCGAAGATGAGGCGTGCACCGAGTCGAGCCGCGGCGCTTGCGGTCGCGAAGAACGTGAACGGCGTGGTGACGACCTCGTCGCCGGGCCCGATCCCGAGTGCCATCAACGTGGCGAGCAGGGCGTCGGTTCCGGAGCTCGTGCCGATCGCGTGCCGTGTGCTCGTGGCCTTCGCGAGCGCGCGTTCGAACGCGCTGACCTCGGTCCCGCCGACGAACTGGCCGCTGTCGAGCACGCGGGCGATCGCGGCATCGAGCTCGGCACGCAGCGGCGCCAGCTCGGCGGTCATGTCGAAGAACGGGACCTTCACGACGAGCGGACCGTAGCACTTCGGCTAGAGTTC
>DATDCH010000866.1:0-6292 GCA_036524455.1 Kofleriaceae bacterium
GCGATGCGCTGCTCGACGATACGAAGCTGGTCGCGAGCGGCCAGGCGCGCGATCGCGTCGTGTGCCGTGAACAATCGGGACAGCGCTGCAGCACTCAGACGCGGAGGCGGCTCGGCAAACAGCGACTGTTGCGCGCTCAGCGCCGGCGCGAGCTCAGCCCCGAGCTCGCGCGCGTAGCGGATCTGTTGCTCGGCCTCGCCGATACGGCTGCGCAACCTCGCGAGCTCGTCGCGCCGAGTGCCGCGGAGTTGATCGACGATCTCCGCGAGCTCGGTTCCGAACGTATCGGCGTCGCTGCGACCAAGCCGCACGAACGTGCCGGGCGCGAACCAAGGTCGAGTCGAGAGCTTGGCGAGACACTGATCGATCGCCGCGTTTGTCGTCGACGCGAGCAGGATCCGTTCGCCGCGCGCGAGCAGCTCGTCGATCACGTGCACGAGTGTGACGGTCTTGCCCGTGCCCGGCGGGCCCCACACAAACGCGACGTTGCTGTCGGCGCACAGCTGCACGGCTGCGCGTTGGCTCGCGTTGAGCGCGCCGTGCTCGCGCTGCAATGCCCTGGGCGCGCGGGCGGACGCCTGCTTGCCGAACAGAGTCAGCGCAAGCGATGGCGACTCGATCGCATCGAGCGCTTGCAACAGGCGGTCGTAAAGAAACCACGGCGCGACGACGAGTGCGCAGGGCTCGGCCGTGTCGATCCACTGCGTGGCGGCGATCGTGATGCGGTCGTCCTCGACGCGCTCGATCGTGATGCGCTGATCGCCCCGCCTGGTCTTGAGCGAGCAAACAGTGCCGGCAACGAGCTTCTCGGGCGCGGACAGCTCGAAGCTGTAGCGCAGCGTGCCCAGATCCTCACCGCGCACGAGCTGAATCTCGAACGCCTCCGCCGCCGCACGCATCGCTGCGAGCTCGCCCTCGATGCCGCGCTTGAACGCCGACACGAATCTCGCGAGCAGCTCGGCCATCACACGACGATCAGGTCGAACGCGGCGACTGACAAGCCGGGGATCTGTCTTGCGTCGATTACGGTGGCGCTACGGTTGCGCGCCATTCTTCGTCGGTGCGCCATGGCAGCTGGCGCAAGTAGTCGCGAAAGTCGGTGCGGTCCCACGCCTCGAGCGACACGTGCACCATGCGCGGCAGGACGCCGAAGTAGCGACGGCCAACTTTGCGCCGCAGCGAAAGTCGTTCGCGAAACTCTTCCTCGACGGCATTCGCCGCTGCGACTTCGTTGCGCGGCG
Source organism: Kofleriaceae bacterium (assembly GCA_036524455.1). GTDB lineage: Bacteria > Myxococcota_A > Polyangia > Haliangiales > Haliangiaceae > JABFXX01. The sequence continues at coordinate 1,242 of DATDCH010000866.1, forward strand.
TATACGACGCGATTTGCGACGACCGGGCGTTGCACAGGTCGGGCGGCGTGTAGACGTAGAGCTGCGCGCAGGTCGTGGGCCGCACCGCATAGACGGTGCACCGCTGCTCGCCGTCGAGAAACAGACACGGCGTGAACCAATCGCTCGCGCGCGTCGCCTCCATGGCATCGGCGCGTGCACGAAGCTCGGCTCGCAGCTCCGGCGTGTCTCGCCCCGTGCGCTTGAGCTCGTGCGCGATGATCAGCCCTTCGTACAGCCGGACCACCACGTACGACGAGCAGCACGCTTTGTTCGCCGTGCACGTCGCGCAATGCATCGTCAGCCGGTTCTGCTTCGCGACGTCGAGTGCACCGCGCAGCGAATCGCGGTGGTTCTGCGAGACCTGGCTCTCGAGCCACTCGATGATCCGCTCGTCTGCCACGAGCTCGCCGAGCGTGCGCACAGCCGTATGGTAGCGGCGAAATGGCCTGAACGCTCTGCAGGAGGGCGATCGCGCCTCGCGTGGAAGTACTGCATCTAGTGAGCGGCTTGGCAGGACCGGGGTCTCGCGCACAGCTGCTTTACGGTCGCAGCGCGATCTTGTCCGTTTGGCGCACATCGATCCGTTGATCTCCAAGAAACTCCGTCAACAAGATCCGGGTCGCAGCTTGCACACCAGCGAGCCGACTAGAGGAGGCAGGGATGTCGGTCACAGGCAAGCCGCACGCAGTCGCGTGCATCGCCGGAGTCTGTCTTGGATTTGCAACGGCATGTGTCCACGACACGCTCGATCCGGAGGTCGACGGTACGTCGGCTGCGATCGCTGCTCCACCGGTGCCCGAGCGCGCGCCGCGCCTCACGCCACCGCGCGAGTACGTGCTCGCGCCGGACGGGACGACGCGGCTGACGCTCGAGCAAGCCGCAATCCTCGCGCCCGGGGACGGCCGCTACTGGGCGAAGGTGCTCGGAAAGGCGTTGTTCTGGGACATGCAAGCAGGCAGCGATGGGAATGCGTGCGCGAGCTGCCACTTCTCGGCGGGCGCCGATTCGCGCCTGAACAATCAGCTGTCGCCTGGGCTGAACGACGTCACGAGCGGTGCGGGTGGCGATCACGGGTTCGGCTCCACCCGATCCGATACCGGCGAGATCGCTACTGGCCGTATGCCATCTGGTGCGCTCGCGCGCACGAACTACACGCTCACCCGCAACGACTTTCCGTTGCTGCTCCTCGCAGACAAGCGCGATCGAAACTCGCCGGTCCGCACGCACACCAATGATGTCGTGTCCTCGGCCGGTTCGTTCGAGGCCCGATTCGAGCGCGTACGGAGCGCAGGCCAGCCGGATCGTTGCGATCCGACTCCAGACGTATTCGCGATCGGCCACGTCGGCGCGCGCCAGGTCGAGCCGCGGAATACACCGACGACGGTGAACGCGGCGTTCTTTCACAGCAACTTCTGGGATGGGCGCGCGAACAACACGTTCAACGGGGTCGGTGTGTTCGGCATGCGAGACATCCACGGCGATCCGAACAAGCGTCTGATCGTCCTCGACGGTGGTGGACCGAGACTCGACTACCTCGCGATCAAGAACGCGAGCCTCGCGTCGCAGGCGGTCGGTCCGCCGGTGAGCGCAATGGAGATGTCATGTGCCGGACGCTCGCTTGCCGACGTTGGGCGCAGGCTGCTTCGTACGTTTCCGCTCCTCCATCAGAAGGTCGACCGAACCGACAGCCTGCTCGGCCCACACGCGAGCGGATCGCGAGGCTTGAAGCCGCACCTCACCTACGAGGCGCTGATCAAGAAGGCGTTCGACCCCAAGTACTGGGCCGCGCACGGCCGCTATCGAATCGTCGGTGGCGCGCTCGTCGCCGACCCGCACGGCTACACGCAGCTCGAGATCAACTTCTCCATGTTCTGGGGCATATCGATCATGCTCTACGAGCAGACGCTTATCTCGGACGACAGTCGGTTCGACGCGTGGTTCGAGAGTTGCCTTCCGGTCGTCACCAACCCGGGCGATCCCAACGCGGTACCGATCGCGAATCCCGTCGTGACCTGCCGCAATGCGCCCTTCGATCCGACGGCCCACGGGTTCACCGCACAGGAGGTACTCGGCTTCGGGCTTTTCAACAACGGCGGCGTCCCCGTCCGCAACGCCGGCAGCCCTGCGTGCAGCGGTTGTCACCCGGTGACGAACGTGAACGCGTCACCACTTCTGTTCCCGACGTTCTCTGAGGCGGCATTCCAGGAGGGACAGTCGTTCGTGCCCGTCGAGCGATCTCGCGTCGACGACCCCGGCTTCCCATTGTTGCCGTCGATCGCGGGTGCCGTTCACGATCGCGGCTTTTTCAGCCTCGGCCTGCGACCTGCCGGCTTCGATCTCGGCAACGGCGGAACGGATCCGTACGGCAATCCACTCTCGATCTCGCGCAGCTTCCTGCGCGAGCAAGCAGGTCTCGCGGTGACGGATCCGTCGGGCATCCTGAATCGCTGCAACACGCCGACGCTCGTCGAACCCGGCGGCACGCCCGTGTTCCCGGGTTGTCCGAACGCAACGCCGCCGCTCCTCGATCTCGCACTCGAGCGCCACCTCGTCGACGGCACGTTCAAGACTCCGTCGATTCGCAATGTGGGCCTTACCCCGCCCTATTTTCACTACGGCGGCTACAGCGATCTCCGCAGCGTCATCGAGGTCTACGCGCGGGGCGGTAGCAAGCGCAACCTAGGACCGACGAGTCCCGGTGCCACCGGTGACTGGTCCGGCACCGGTCTGCTGGGTAACGGCGCGGTCACCGAGCTCGCGCACGACTTCGGGACGAACGTCGACTTCTTCATCCGCGACATCAAGTCCACCGACGAGCAGATCGATGCGCTCGTCGCGTTCATGTTGACCGTGACCGATCAACGTCTGCAATGCGACCTCGCGCCGTTCGATCACCCGGCGCTCACGATCTTGCTTGGTCACGACGACAACGACCGCAACCACGATGGCAAGGCCGACGACATCACGCTCGAGCTCCCAGCAGTCGGCGCAGCCGGCTATCAGGGACCAAACGCCAGGTTCTGCTTGCCCAACGCAGGTGATCTGTTCGCGCCCGGCATGGAAGCGCGCCGTGCGCGTACCGACTGCCTCGATGCATCGCCATGATGAATCCCGGCCCGGCGAGGATCCGCGACCGATGATCCTACGGGCAACTGCCTGCCGTCGTCGTGAGGTCGTCGAACACGGCACCGCGAGGTGCGCCGCCAACGCCCGCCCCGACCGCGAAGCGAAGCTCGGCCCCAAGTTGGCTGACATTGGTATGGACGCATTCGCCGATTAGGTTCCACGACGCTCCCGTCGGCGAGTAGTGCGCGAATACGGTCACCATGTCTTGCCCGGTGGAAGCGCTGAAGCGGAGGTACTGGTGCGTCGTCGGGAGGTAAGGGACCTGGATCTCCAGCACCGGGCAGTAGAGATACAGGTTGCCGTTGTAGATCTCGAGCTTGACCGAGGCCTGCGGTGACCCGGGCAGCGTCACCAGAAAGAACACCCGGTCCTGCATGAGCGGGCTCGCGAGGCGGATCTTGAGCGCGACCGGTTCGGTGAAATTGAATTTGGCCGATTGGCAACCCGAGACGTCTAAGCCTGACGTGATTTCCGCGTGGAGCTCGCCGGCGCTGCGCATCAGCGTGCCGGAGCCCGTGCCCCACGTGCCACAAGCGGAGCCGGCGGAGCTCTCGAAGTCGTCGCGAATGCAGGTGAGTGGAGGGCTCGAATCGCTTGGCCCACCACCATCGCCACCCGCACCCGGCGGCTCGGGCTTGATGAAGCACGCCGCGAGCGTAGCCGCCCCCATGGCGATCACGACGGCCGCGCGACGCATCGCTGCATCATACCGAGTAACCACGCACTACGTGTCTGTCGCAAACCATCCAGTGCCCGCGATGTAGGTAGGTCTCGACCGCCGTGACCTGTGAAAGGGGCGTGTTACCATCACAAGGCGTGAGGGTCGTGGCGATCGTGACCGCCGGTCTGCTGGTCGCCGTGCCTGCGCGGGCCGACGAGCGAGATGACCTGCAGGCCAAAGGCGAACAGCTCGCCAAGGACGGCCGCTACGGCGACGCGATCGACGCGTTCAAGGCGGCGGATCGAATCCAACCGCGCGCGATCCACGCGTGTCTGATCGCACTGGCATACACGCGTCGCGAGAACTGGCCGCAAGCCGAAGTGTTCCTCTCGATCTGTAACGAACGCGCGAGTGCGGGTGATCCGCTGCCCGACTGGGTGCCGATCGCGAACGAACAGATCAAGCAGCGGCTCGCGGCGGCCAATGTCGCTGCGGTAACGATCGAGGTTCTGCCCGTGGGCGTGGCCTCGAAGGTCACGGTGTCGAGCTTCGCGCCCGACGAAGTGTTCGAACCGCGCACGATCCACTTACCGATCGGAACACACGTCGTGTTCGCGCGCGCCGACGGATATCCAGAACGCCAGTACACGATCGAGATCAAGGGCAAGGCGGACCAGAAGATCGTCATCGACCTCGCTGCGAAGACGGAGCTCGCTCCACCACCCGCCGAGCCCAAGCGTCGCGGAGTGCCGCTCCTGATCGGCGGTGCGGCCGCCGTCATGCTCGGTGTGGGTACGCACGTGTGGCTCGGCTACGAGCGCAGCAAGCTCGTCGAGGCGCAGAGCCCGCCAAACCGCGCGCTCTACGACGACCACTCGGCCAAGTTCGACGTCGCGCTGTACTCGACGATCGCTCTTTACTCGCTCGGCGCGGTTGGAGTCGTCGTTGGCTACCTGCAGTTTCGCGGCAGCGGCAAGGAGACGACGGCCGTCTCGGCGATGCCGCTGCCCGAGGGCGGCGGCTTGGTTACGCTGGGATGGCAACAATGAGCCCGAGGGTCAGTGTCTCCGACGTCGGGCAGTTCTATTGCCCGACATGCGAGAAGATGTTCGCGACTGGCGAACACTGTCCGGACGACGGAACCAAGCTCGTCAAGCTCAAGGCCGTCGTCGATCCACTGCTCGGCAAGGACCTGGACGGCCGCTACACGATCCGCGAAAAGCTCGGCCAGGGCGGCATGGGA
>DATDCH010000867.1:0-9784 GCA_036524455.1 Kofleriaceae bacterium
GTGTCGTCGACGCCGCTGTCGAGGCTGACCTGACCATTCCACTCGAACGAATTCGTCTCGCCGGGCGGCGCCGTGCCCTGCGCCGCGACGATGACTTCACCGAGCTGGTCGGCAGCGACTTCGAGCGGGTGCTGCGCGAACATCTGCTTCGCGTTGCCTCCGCCACCGTGGAGCACGACGACGAGCGGGCGCCCGGGCATGTGCGCCGCGGGGACGTAGATCAAGAATCGGCGCTCGAGTCCGTCGTGCTCGAATACGTATTCGGCGCGGCCTGCGGTCGCCACGACGTCGGGGAAGTCAGGCCCGCCCGCGTGCTTGTCTCCACACGCGAATGCGAAACCCGTGGCGACGAGCACGCTTCGCATGGCCATACGATAGGTGACTCCGGCAAAGCCAGGATGGTTAAACGCACTCTATAGAGGGCTCGCGTACCCCACGACGAACGGCTGGTTCTGCGGGTCGTACGCAAACGCTGCCGCGCTGAGCAGCAGGTCGTACCAGAAGTGCATCGCGACCGGCACCGCGAGCTTGTAGCCGGTGTTGCGATACGCGAAGCCCATCGTCGCGCCGAGTGCCGACAGCGTCGGGATCGCGATCGCGGTCACCTTCGCATCGCCGCCGAAGTTGCCGACGTGGAGAGCACCGAAGATGAGAGACGAGACCGCGATACCAGGGATGCCCCAGCGCTCTTCGAGCTCGGTCTGGATCAGGCCGCGAAACAGTGCCTCCTCGCCGACGCCGACGGACGCGAACAGGCCCGCGTAGTACGTGTTGCCAAGCGCGTAACCCGCGCCCGGTGAGAAGTCGCCGCCCAAGACGTTGACCGTATCGACGTCGAAGATCGTCGGCGGGCTCGTCGAGCTGTCGCCGCGGGCCACGAGGTACGAGACCGCGATGCCGGTCGCGAGCATGGCGGGCACGCCGGCCCACACCCACGGGCTCTTGAGCGCGCTCGGTCGGAACGGTGCGGTGACGAGATAGTCGAGCGACTCGCGCGTGATCGGGATGCGGTAACCGAGATCGCCGCGCGCGACGCGTGCATCGCGGTAGGCGTCGAAGATCGAATAGAACCACAGGTTCTGGCCGGTGGTCACGAGTGCAAGACCGATCGGCGCGCGCGCCGAGGACGATCCGCCCGACAGCGACACCGTCTCGCCACTGATGAGACCGATGCCCGTGCCGACGAGCGCACCGGCGGAAAGCAGGTAGGCCCAGCCCTCGGACTTGCCCTGGTAAAAGTGTCCGCATCCCGGACAGAGTAGGGAGAGCGCGGCTGCGGTACCGGGACGCTTTCGCCACGCATGGAGCCGCTCGTAGGACTTCGCCGAAGCCGCTCGCACTGTCGGATCCGGATCGCGCCGTGCGGACTGAGCGAGCACAGCGTCGAGCGATGTGTCGCGCCGATTCTCGATGGCGACGGCGGCGCGTGCACGCACGGCCGGATCGGTGTCGCGCATGTGCAGCGTGATCAGCATCTGCGTGGCAGCGGGAGCTGGGTCGTAGGTCAGCTCGTCGGCGGCGCTGGCGCGCGCGGCAGGATCTGGCAACGCGGCTCTCGCATAGCGATCGGGCGCAGGGGGATGCGCGGGCCCTGGAATCCGTGGTGTGACGCACGCCGTGACCATCAACGCCGCGAGCGACAGAGATGTTGTTGACGGCATTCTGGGTCCGACTGTATAGGACACGGATGCTGCGTGCGGCGATCTTGGTGATGGCAATGTCCGGCTGTTCGTTCGCGCTGGTGAGCGGTCCGCCCGCAAACCACCGAGAGCTGCCCTCGTTCGACTGCACGACCTCGCGCCTAGGCCCCGGCCTCGACGTCGCGTGGAGCATCTTGCAGGGGCTCAACATCGCAACTGCAGCGTCGCAGTCAGATGCCGAGTGGGACGATATGTATGGCGGCGACGCGCCGCTCGCGCGCTCGACCGCGCTGCCGCTCTACGTCGCGCTCGCGGGGCTCGGCGTCGCCGGCATGTACTACGGGTTCTCGAGAACGGGGAGCTGTCGCCAGGCGAAGAACGAGCTCGTCGCTCGTCAAATGCAACCGGGCGGTATGCAGCCGCAACCGGGCGTCGGAACGTGGCCGCCGCCCGCGGCTCCGGTCGGCCCGCCACCGCCTGCGCCTGTGCCCGCACCGGGAGAGGTCCCGCCGGCACCGGCACCCGCACCGCCGGCCCCTCCAGCGCCGCCACCGCAATAACGAGATCGCTGCGTCGGGTCAGAGCAGGAAGTACACGACGTAAATCCCGACGACGAACGTCGCTGCAAGGCTCGTGATGATCGTCGCGAGCTCCAGTGCGTTGCCGGCTCGCTCGCGTGTGCTGACACGGATCGCATGGCCGCGCTCGTTGCACGGTACAGAGTGAATCGCGACGACATCGTCGGGCGTCATCGCAATGTGTGGCGGCGTCGTCGAGTGCCAACCCTCTGGCGTCCGCTCGATCGACAGCATCGCGATCTCTTCGGCGCTCAGCTGCGCGACGACCTGAGGCGACATCGCCGCGAACGAAACGCGCTCGCGCGAGGCGGCCCGCTCTGCTGCTGTCTCCTCGGCGGTGTCGAGTCTGGCGCGTACTTCGGCGACCGCCTGCGCTGCCTTCTGCGCGCCGGCCGTATCACTCGTCGCACTCGGCGTGCTCGCACGCACGAGCGGTGGGCGCGTCGCGCGCGGAAACCGCGTCGGTTCACAAGGAGGCAGCAGCGCGGCGACGTGCGCGAACGGATAGTTTCGCTGCGGTTTCGAGCTCTCGCTCGTCGAGTTGCGAATCGCCAGCGGAACGGGTTCCGGCGGCGCCGGCGTGATCATCGCCGGAGCGGTCGCGAGTTGATCCCAGTCGACCCAGTCGACATCGTCCTCCAGGCGATCGGCACTCGCTTCCTTCGCGGCGGCCTTCGCCGCTTTCTTCGCCGCTTTCCTCGCAGCTCGCTTGGCAGCTTTGCGGGCCGCGCGCGCCTGCACTGCGTCGGAATGGGAGGTGCGACGTCGCGCCGTGATCGGCTCTTGCTCAGGAGACATCGTGTTGAGCAAGTCGAGCAACTCGTCGCGCTTGATCGGGGCGGTGGTCTCGAGCTCCGCGCGGGTCATGGCGACACATGGTGTGCACCTCGTGTGCCCCGCTTCGCGACTTGGCTCGACGACACGCGCCTCGCAAGGTCGCGACGCCAATCAGGTGGGCGTCGGTCGGACATGCGCCTCCGCGTGCTCCATAGCGCAGCGCGCCGCTTCGTCGCGAGCGGGCGCGCCCGGATCAGCTTCGCGGTGTGGGTTCTGTTACAGCGATTGGAGCTGGGGCTTTGCTCCCAGCGCTGCGCGGAACGCCGCCGGATCATCGACCGCAACGAGCAGACGCGTGCCCGCGGCGCGCTCGCCGAGCACGCCGATCGGTCGCACCGGGGCACGCAGTCGAAGCTCGAGGATCGTTGGGCCGGCGATGTCGATCCGGATCGCGTCCTTGCAGTACGCGCGTTTCTTCCAGTCGTCGGCGAAGCTCGGTAACCCGTCGATCGATTCGAGCTGCGCCACGGGTACGGCGACGCGTCCCAAGATCCCGCGATGGAGCATCAGGCGACCATCCGCGAGCGTGTGCGGCCGCGCGCGTAGCGATGCATATAGACCGACGAGCCAGATCAGGCCGTAGATCGCGAGGCCGTGAACCACCACGCGAAGCCACGTCGCGGCGTGCGGGAGGAACACGAGCTCGAGGAGCAAGATGTCGCCGACTGCAAGGAGCGGGATGATCGGCAGCAGCAAGCGCAGGTTGCTCTCGCGGTGGTACGTGAAGCCGTCCGGAATGCGCCGCCGCCAACCACCGATCAGGAATCGCAGCGCCGCGCCCACGATGACGAGCTCGAACGCGACGAGCCGCGCCACACGCGGCGGCAGCAGTGCATCGAGTGCCCGCGCGATGCGCGCCTCTAGCGGATCGTCGCCGGCAGTGGTACGGCGCAGCTCGCGCACCGCCACCACGATGAACGCGAGCTCGAGCATCACAGCGGTTCCCAGCCGCACTTGCCACAGGACCGCGGAACCGCGCCACGACAGGCCAACAGCCTCGAGCAAGATGATCCCCGGCAGCAACAAGCGCGGCCACGGCAGCTCGCGCCGTACCACGCACCACGCCATCACCGCCACGCGAACGCCGAGCAGCGCGAGCGCGACGGCAAACGCGGTCTGCCAGGACTCGTGACCGATCACGCGCAACGCCACCGTCGCGAGCACGGCAACCAACGTCGCCATGCCCGTCAGCCTCGACAACACGGCGAGTCGCGTCACCACGCTTGGATGCACGATCTTGCGAAATCGTCGCGATCGCAAGCCGTTGTTTGACGACCAGTCGATCGTACGATGAGTTTGCCCCATCGGTTACGTCTCTATGGTCATGACTCCAGATGCGTTCGAAGATCTCGTGCGGCCGTTCCGTCGCGAGCTGGCAGCACACTGCTACCGCATGCTCGGCTCGCTGCAGGACGCCGAGGATCAAGTTCAGGAGACGTTGCTCTCTGCGTGGCGCGGCATCGATGGCTTCGAAGGCCGTGCGTCGCTGCGCGGGTGGCTCTACAAGATTGCGACGAACCGGTGCCTCGACGAGATCCGCCGCCGGCCGCGCCACGGCATGCCGCCCGACCACGGCGAGCCCGGCGATCCGACCGCACCGCTCGTACGCGGCGGTGAGCTCTTGTGGGTCGAGCCGTGTCCTCCTGGCATGTGGGAGGGCGCGCAGAGCGCAGAGGCGAGGTATTCGCTACGCGAGAGCGTGCAGCTCGCATTCATCGTCGCGTTGCAACACTTGCCCGCGGTGCCGCGCGCGGCGTTGATCCTGCGCGATGTGCTCGGTTGGTCGGCGAGTGAAGTCGCAACGCTGCTCGACACCACCGTCGCTGCAGTCAACAGTGCGCTGCAGCGTGCGCGCACCGCGCTCGCGACGCGGCCGCACGCCGAGCCGAAACCCGCCGCCGACCCGCTCGCCGAGCGCTACATCGCGGCCTGGGAATCAGGCAACCTCGACGCGCTCGTCGCGCTGCTGCACGACGACGTGACGATCAGCATGCCGCCGCTGCCGGGCTGGTTCCGCGGCCGCGCCGCGGTGGCCACGTTCTTCGCGACGCGCATGGAGATGCCGGTCACGCGCCGAGTGATCCGCGTTGCCGCCGCCGACGACCTCGTGTTCGCGTTCTATCGCGGTGCGGAGTTTCCGCTCGACGGTTACGCGGTGCACGTCGTGCAGTCGCGCGATGGCCGCATCGGCGAAGCGCACGCGTTTCTCGATGCGACGCTGCTGCCGCGATTCGGCGTCCCGGCGCAACTCGCGCGATGAGTTTGGGCACCGAGCGTCGTCTTCACTGCAGGAGGCTACGCTCATGAAGCTCTACTACCACCCACTCTCGTCCTATTCGCAGAAGGTGTTGATCGCGCTCTACGAGAAGCAGGTCTCGTTCACGCCGATCGCGCTCTACCCCGGCAGCGCCGACGATCGCGTCGAGCTCGCCAAGATCACGCCGATCGGCAAGGTGCCGGTCCTCGTGCTCGACAACGGCTGGAAGATCCCAGAGTCGTCGATCATCATCGAGTACATCGACGCTCACGCGAGCGGGCCGCGGCTGATTCCCGAAGACCGCGACCTCGCGCGCCAGACGCGCTTTCACGATCGGATCGCCGATCTCTACGTCAACGACTCGCTACGCACGATCGTGCGCGAGGCCGATGCGACCGAGCGTGTCGCGAAGGCGCGCGAGCGCCTCGACGCGATGTTCGCCGGCATCGACGCTCATCTCGCGAATCGTCCGTGGATCATGGGTGACACGTTCACGCTCGCGGATTGTTCGCTGATCCCGCCGCTCGCGAATCACCGCGACGCGCATCCACTCGATCGCTGGAAACACCTCAGCGCGTATGTCGACCGCGCGTTCGACCGCCCCTCCGTCGCGCGCGTGCGCCGCGAGCATGCGGCGTACATGACGAAGGCCGCCAGCTGATCGTTCGGCCGCGGCAATCGCCCGTGGATCGCTTGGTGCATGCTCAACAGGCAGGTGAGTATGTGATCGAGAATTTCTCATCGGAGAAAGAGGAGACGGCGATGGCTGAACAAACGAAGAACCAGGACCAACGCGGAACGCACCGGTTCGTGCAGGGCGTGCACGGTGTCCGCTATCAGGTGACCGACGTCGCTCGCGCAGTCCCGTTCTACACGGAGCGTCTCGGCTTCGCGCTCGAGCACCAGCAGCTTCCCGCGTTTGCCAGCGTCTCGCTCGGCGACGTGAAGATTCTGCTCAGCGGCCCGCAAGCGTCGGGATCTCGGCCGATGCCTGACGGCCGGAAGCAGGAAGCCGGCGGCTGGAACCGCGTCGTGCTCCGGGTCAACGATCTGGAAGCGTTCATCGACACGCTGAAGACAACCGGGATCCGGTTTCGGAACGACATCGAGAAGGGACCTGGCGGCAAACAGATCCAGATCGAGGATCCCGACGGGAACCCGATCGAGCTGTTCGAGCCGGCGCGCTAGCCGAGGCGACGGCGGATGGCCTAGTCGCTATCGAGCTCGAAGTGCACCTCCTGCTCGCACTCGATCGCGATCGACTCGACCAGCGGACTCTGTGCGAGCTGCGAGAGCGGCCCGAGTGCGGCCATCCCCTTGGGAACGACGAGCTCGAAGTTGTTCGTCACGTACCAGTGCTGTTCGATCGAGATCGGACCCGCACAGGTGGTCAAGTACCGGCGTATCGCGCTCTGCGGTGCCTGCGCCCTCAGCTGAACGCGGCGCGGCGTGCGCGTGCACATCGAGGCGTCGAGCCACTGCGCCATCTGTAGCTTTTGGTGCATCTCCGGCGTTAGCTCGGCCACCGAGCGGTACGTGCGAAACGAATCGCAGCGCGGCCAGCCACCGGCGAGTCGCGCGGTGAGCTCGCGAACGGCGAACGGCGTCGTGTCACCGTCGATCGGATCGCCGCCGAGGACGGCGCTCGTCCACAGATCCGACGGACCGGTCGCCGCTTCGATCTCGGGGGCGAGTACGTAGCGCGTTGCGTGGAAGAACACGGCGAGCTTTGTGTGCGGCAGCGTGAGCAGCGCGGGCTCGTCGCGCGCCAGCCGACCGCTCGTCGGGACGGCGCTTCCCGTCACCGTCGCGCCTGCATAGGTCTCAAGTACGCGTGCGATCAGCTCGCAGGCAGCGCCGCAATGTCTGCCGACGACGATCGCGATCGGTTTGGCGCTCGGTGCCGCGCGCGCTGGTTCGTTACCGACGAGGCTCGCCCACACGGCTGCGTCGCGCGATTCGGGAACAAACCGCGCTGCGTACGCCGCGACATACTTATCGGCCGACGCGGGGCGCTCGACGGCGCGCAGTGGCTTCAGCGGTTTGATGCCGGTCACGCTCTCGAGCCACGGAATCAGCGGCCGTGGATCGGTTCCGGTCGCGCCTCGCATGTCGAGCAGGATCGCCTTTGCCCGCCGCAGCTCACCGACGGGAAACTTTGCCCACGCCGGATCGTTCGCGTTCGACAGATCGAGGATGCGTAGCGAAACGATACCCGGCGCGACGGTCGTCAGCTCGAACGGGACCGGCGCAGACGGCGGCGGTTTGAATTCGTAATCGCAGTGCGCCATCACGTCGTGCGTGCGAACGCAGAGGCCGAACCGCTGACTCACGCCGTGAAATCCGCCGAGCGTGCTCTCGAGCGCGTACGGCGCCAGCTTCTCGAGCAGTGCGAGCTGCTCGCGTGCGTACTGGTGCGCGTCCTTTTGCGCGGGGGTGCGCGCAGCATAGAACTCGTCGACGAGCGCGAGGTAGGCAGCGACGTCGTCGCGCATGATCCGCTTGCCGATGTAGCGCTCGTCGCGCTGTCGCCGCGTGCGCTGGACGTCGGACCATGCGGGCTCCGGATACTTGGTGACGAGCGATAGCGGCCCCGGGATGCGCGCGGCCGGTTCGGCGGGCGGCGGCAGCGGCAGGTCGTCCTCGGGCTGTGGCACGCGGGGCCGATGCGTGGACATGCCGATGCACGCCGCGAGCGCCACGCTGCCGGCGAGCACGAATCCACGAGCCATACCCATTACACGCACGGCTACCACGGGATGCGCACATTTTCGTCGTCGCCTCGAATGTTGCAAGGGGCGATGAGATACTGGCGGCGATCCCAGCGAGCTCGTGCCGGCCAAAGACATTCGCGAAGAGATCGCAAAGCTCTGACGCGCAATGCCCGCTGAGCGCCGTGCGCGAGCGCTCGATCGTGGTTCGGCTGTCGGCGGAAGTGTACGTTCTCGTGTCGTGCGGGAGCGGTACGAGTACTGCTTTCAGGAACGGTATGAGATTCAAAGTTCTCGCAGCGCTCCTCATCTCATCTGCCACGGCGTTGGCTGGTCCTCACGACGAGCTCGTCACGGCTCGACAAAGCGTCCACGACGCATCGACTCGCGTCTCGTACTACGAGATGCAGGCGACGATCGCGGAACGCGACGTTGCGACCGCGCGCATTCATCTCGACACCGCGACCAAGCAGAAGAACACAGCGCGCCAAACGGCAGCGCTGAAGGCCGAGCGTGAGGCACAGGACCGTGCCGAGCATTCGCGCGCCGAGAGTGAGCGCGCGCGCAGTGACCTGCAAGCGTCGAACGATCAGGTCCGTCGGCTCGAACGTCGCGCTGGCCGGTAACGCAGTCGCAGCATAGCGGCACTCGTGCTCGTGCGCTGACGATGGCGGCGGCGATCGCGGCGCGCGCGGCCGTGTAGCGGTCGGTCAACGAACCTCGGCGGCGGGCTTTTGAAACACCGCGCACACGTCCTCGCGAGGTGGCGCGAGCGCGCCGAACAAGCCGAACACGTAGGTTCTTGGGTCCAGCAGGAGCCGCACGCCGATGCGCGGAGGATCGAGCGCAGCGTCGAGCGTGTTATCGCGCGTGCGCAGGTAGTGGTGCACGAACCGGGCGTTGAGGAATGGCCGCGCCGTGTTCGCGTAGTGCGAGCGATACAACCGCACGAGCGACCAACCCAAGCTCTCGCCGCGACGAACGAGCTCGCCACGCGCCAGGATGTGACGGTGATAGGGCGCGTGCAGTGCGTGTGTGAAGCGCGCGACGCGCCGCAGATCGATCGCGTCGGCGTCGGGCGTGCCGATCAACACGAGCCCACCCGGCCGCACGAGGCCATCGAGCTCGGCGAGCAGCGCGCTTGGATCGTCGACGTGCTCGATCACGTCCTGCACGACGACCGCGTCGTAGCTGCGCGCGAGCGCACCGCGATCGGCGTACGCCGGCGCGAACGCGTCGTAGCCGGTTGCGGTCACGCGCGCGCCTTCGAGGTAACGGACGAACGCGCCGGCGCCGCAGCCGTAGTCGAGCACCGTCGCGCCGTTGGCGAGGCCGGCAGCGCGTAGTCGCCGGCGCTGCACGCCGAAGAATGCGCGCATGGCAGCGCCGCCGCCTTCGCCGTGCATCGGATACGCCGCGTAGTAGCTGGCGAGATCGACCTCGTCACGCGCGTGGATCGAGCGGCAACCTGAACAGCGCCAGACCGCGAACCGCTGGTCGCGAAACGCGCGCACGTTCGAGGGTACGTCGGCCGTCTCGACCGGGCCGCGTGCGTCACCGCAGACGATGCATGGTTGGTACGCTGTCAACGTGGGACCGGCGAGCAAGATTTCGCCATGCCGACACGTTACATCGAGTCGGGAGCGTACAGACTCGCGGAACAAGATCGCACGGGGAGAACGGGACGAGCGGTTCGCGGGTTGCAACGTCGCGCGGCCATGGCGAAGTCGAGTGGGACTGTCGAACGTGCATTGCGGCCTG
>DATDCH010000868.1:0-13329 GCA_036524455.1 Kofleriaceae bacterium
GACGTCCTGCGGATTCGAATTCGCGCCGGTGCTGATCTGCTCGACGAGCTGCATCGACTTGCCGTCGAGGATCGTCACGTTGTTCGAGCCGAACCGATTGACGATGTACAACTTGCCATCGTATTCGCGCAGCACCGGATCGCCTTGGGCCGCGCTCGCGACGAGGTTCTGCCGCATGTCGAGTGCTTCGAGCTCGAGCTTCGACACGACGCCGGTGCCGGGAGACATGAAGTCGCCGGCGACCGCGATCGCGCGCGGCACGGGCACGTGAGGCGCATCGCTGGATGCGTCGGCGGGACCGCGCGCATCGGGCGAGCTGAGGTTGTCGCCGCAGCCGGCGAGGACGAGGGGAATGACAAGCAAGCGATTCATCAGTGACTCCAATCGAGGGACACGTAAAAGGTGCGTCCCGGAAGCGGGAAGCCCGCCAGGTCGGCGAGCGCGGCCTTTGTCTCGGTGAGATCGGGCCGAGGCGGTGGATCGAGCGGGAGGAATTGAATGCGCGCGTCGGTCAGGTTTTCGACGGCGAGCGCAGCGGCGAGGCCACCGGCGATCTCGACGCGCATGCCGGCGCCGGCGAGCGCGCGTCCCGGCACCGTCATGAGGTTCGCCTGGTCGAGGAACGTGCGCGATTGAAAGCTGCCGTCGAGCCACAGCGATGCGTTGCGAGCGAGCACGCGGCGTACAACGTCGACGCGCGCGTACACCGCATGGCCGGGCTGGCGCGGCAGCGCCTTGTTCGCGAAGCTGACCTCCTCGGTGAGCTGCTGGGTGACGAGCCGCGTGTAGTTCGCAGTCACCGACACCGTGCGCGCCAACCGCGCCGACGCGACGAGCTCGCCGCCATAGCTCTGGCTGTTCGCGACGTTCATCGCGCGCGCGACGAAGCCAACGCTCGATACGAACGCGATCGTGTCACGAGCCCGCGTGCCGAACGCACTCGCCTCGACGAGGATACGGTCGATGGGGCCGAGCGCTTCGCTCGGAGCCCACACGACGCCGACGTCGGTCGATGGTCCGCGCTCGGGCAACAGCTCCGGCGAGCCGATGATCGAGCCGCGATTGCCGAACAGCTCGATCAAGGTCGGCAGCCGCACGTACCAGCCGGCGCTCGCCTTGATCGACACGTCGGTCGCGACCGCAGCTCGTGCGGTCAGGCGCGGGCTCGGCACCGCGTCGAAGCGCGGCGGTAGCTCCATGCCCGCGGTCGGTCCGCTCGACATCGGCGATGGAGCGGTGCGCACGAGATCGAAGCGTGCCGCCGGCGTGACGACGATCGTCGCGGCGGGATCGAGCGCGATGTCGAAGCCGGCGAGCAGCGCACCCGCCTCGCGATCGCCCGTCAGCGGCGCGCCGCCATTATCGAGATCCTCGTCGCGAAACCGATCCGCGCGCAGCTCGATGCCCGCGGTGCCGCGATGGCGCGCGATCGGTAACCGCCACGTCGAGGCTGCGCCCCCCGACAGAGTCAGGTAACCGCGGTTCTGCGTGCCGAGGCCGAGCTCGCCCGCGGGATCGCGCAGCCGCTGGCGCTCGACGAGCACGAACAGCTGCTCGCGCGCGGTCGCCACGCCGACGTCGTGCTCGACGTGCCCGTCGCCGATCAGGTCGTACGTGGACAGCGATGCCTCGAGCGATGGTTGCGTCGCGCTGCCGGGCAAGCCTTGGTGCTTGCCGGCGAACCGCAGACCGGCGACCGCGCTGCGATCGACGACGCCCCAGCGCGTCGCCGCATCGAGCTGATCGAAGCCGTTGTTGCGCCGCGTCTCGTACGTGTCGTCGGTGGCGTTGAGCGGCGTGCCGTTGTCGAAGAAGAACGAGTAGTCGCCGGCGGCGGCTTGATAGCCGAGCATCGACGCCGACACCACGCGGCCGTCGCGGTGGTCGTCGCCGTACGCGAGCCGCAAGTGACGCGCGCCGAACGAGCCCATCCCCGCCGACGCGTTGATGCGCTCACCGCGCTCGCCACGGCCGAGCCGGGTCACGAGGTTCACCGCACCGCCGACCCCTGCGCCGCCGAGCTCGACGGGAACCGCGCCGCGATACAGCTCGACCTGTCCGTAACTGTCGAGCGCGTAGCGCCCCAGATCGGTGGTCACCGCCGCGAGGCGAGCGAGCGGCACACCATCGACGAGCACCGTGGTGTGGCCCGGCGCCGCGCCGCGCACCGAGATCGATTCGTACGCGCCGAGCCCGCCGAGCGAGCGCGACTGCACGCCCACGGAAGCGCCGAGCGCATCGGCGACCGATGCCGTCGCCGGATGATCTTCGGCGTGGATGATCGTGACGAACGGGGCGTCGCCGAGTGCGCGGTCGCGGTCCCGCGCCTTGGGATCCGCATCGCGATCGGGTGCCCGATCGATCACGATGATGGTCTCCTCGCCGACCGTATCGTCGGCGCCCGCGCCATTCGCCAGCGCGCAGATGAGACCTATGGATCCGAGTTGCTTCATTCGTCACCCCACGTAACGCGGGATAACGAGCGCACAACGCGTTCTCCATCCCGAGATCGCGACGGAGAGGTGTCCTGACTTCCGGTTCGTCCTTCGCGGCGCCTTCCCAGTTTCCCAGTGGCTGGCACGTTCGCCGTGCCGCGTCGTCCCCGGTCACAGTAGCGGGGGCTGTGCTGGGCTAGATCGAGGTCGATCGTCACCAGCTTCCCTACTTCCGTCGGAGTTGTGCGTGTTCTCGTGCTGCGGTTCGAGCCTCCGCGCCGGGCTGTACCACGTTATCGTGGAGGCATGAAGAGGGTCGTCGTAACCGTGCTACTCGCCGCATGTAATGGCGACGTGTCCTCAGGCACCGATGGCGGTGGCGGAGGCGGTGATGGCTCGATGGGCACCGCGGATGCGCCCGGCGGCATCGGCGAGCCCGCGAACCTCATGGGCATCACGCTCTATCACAACCAGGTGCGCGCGGCGGTGCAGACCACGACGCCGTTGCCGGCGATGCAGTGGGATCCCGATCTCGCCGCGTACGCCGCGGCATGGGCGGCGATGTGCAAAGACGGTGGCGACGGCGTCAACGGTCTCATCGATCACAACCCGGCGCGCCAGAACGTCGCCGGCTACTCGTATATCGGCGAGAACATCTTCGGCGCGGGCGGCACCGCCACCGCGATGGGCGCCGTCAATTCGTGGGCGTCGGAGAAGGCGAACTTCACGTATCCGAACGGCTGCAACGGCGTGTGCGGCCACTACACGCAGATCGTGTGGCGTACGTCGGTGAACCTCGGCTGCGCGCTGCAGAACTGCCCGAGCCTGCAGTACGGCAGCACGATCGTCTGCGACTACGGCCCGGGCGGCAACAGCGGCGGCGCGCCTTACTGAGCGACGACGTCGTCGCGGTGCTTGCGGACGAGCGCGATCAGCTCGCTCTGCGCCTTCGCGTCGATCTTGTATTTCACGAGCGACTGCTCGAGCGCGCCGACGAACGCGGTGAAGTCCGCCTCGGTGATCGCGAGCTCTGCGTGCGCCTCGCGCATCGAGCGCCCGGCGTACTTGCACGGGCCGCCCGATAGCTCGCACAGCTGCGTCGCGAGGTTGTCGGCGAGTAGCGCGGTGTTGACGTTGACGAACCGCGCAGCGAGCTCGCCCTTCATCAGCTGCTGCTCGATGAAGTCTTTGACGATGTCCTTGATCACATCCATGCGGCCGATGCGATCGTAGAGCACCGGTCCGGCTGGCTGCGTGAGCGTGCTCGGTTGCGACCTGGGGCCGCACGCAACGAACGAGAAAACGAGCACGATCACGAGCAGCAGGCGCATCGCTAGACGGCTTCGGCTGGCTGCGACGGCACGGTCGGGCGCACCGCCTTCGGCTTGACCTTGTACGAGAACAAAAAGCCGATCGCCTTGAGACCGCGTGCCGCCCAGAACAGCAGCATGAACGCCGCGACCAGGAAGAACGGGCCAGCGAGCATGATCTTCGTCCACGGCACCGCGTCGGCATCCTGGATGCCCGACATCAGTGCTTCGTTGATCTTGTCGAGCGCCATGCCCGCGACATAGACGAACAGCAGCGGGAACAGCTGGACGAACAACACCGACGGGATGCCCCACTTGAAGAACCGCTTGTGGGCGGCGATCGGCGTGCCGTCGTTGAAGCGCGCCTGGAAGATCTTCTGGCACTTGCCGAGGAAGAACGACATCGAGAGGATCAGCGTCGCGAGGTTCAGCGCGAGGAACAGGATCACGCTGAACAGCGCGAGGAACACCGTGCCGCTCGACGCACCCTCGACGAACTGCAGGTACATCACCGCGAGGTTGAAGTAACCGATCAGCGCCTCGAGCGCCGGCTGCACGATCTTGCCGAGCACGAACGCCGACACGAGCGTCAGCACGGTGAGCACACCGATCGTGCATATGGTGGCGCGGAGCTCGCCCCACACCCGCTTGATCGCGTTCTTCGTGGTCTGTTTGCCCGCACCGGCTTCACCGGATGCGGCGCGCATCGGCAGCTTGACGATCTCGGTGAGCGTCGGCTTCACCGCGATCGCGAACAGGATCATCGTTACCAAGAACAAGACTATCGGCAGCACGCCGAACACGAAGTCGATCTTCTTGAACATGCCGGCGATCGACTTGAAGACCTTCGCGTCGTTGACGATCTTCATGCCGTTCTCGATCAGCAACACGGCCGGCTGCTCGTTCGAGTTGCCCTCGAGTGCGAGCAGCGTCGGCACGAACAGCGCCTTACCCATCGACAGGTAGTCGTCGGCGTTGTCGTAGAGCGTGTCGAACGTGCCACTCGCGACGGCGAGCGACGGGTTCGTCGCGCTGCCGAGCGCACCTTGCGCGGTCTTCATGCCGAACAGCACGCCGCCGAACAGGTTGACGGTGAGGAAGAACGTGACGCCGGCGAGCGCGGAGTACTTGAACAGCACGCCGCCCTTGCCCGGGTACTTCTTCTTGAGGAACAGCGGCATCAAGAGCAGGCCAAAGCCGAGCAGCGAGAAGCAGAAGATGCCAAGCGAAAACGTCGCCATCTTCTTGGCGGCTTTGTTCGCCATCTTCTTCTCCATCTTCTCGAGCACGATCTTTTTCACGAGCATCACGATCTTGCGGAACTGCTCGGGCGACATCGACGGCGCGAGCTCGGCGTCCTCGGGACGCGCGTCGAGCTCGGCATCGATCGCGGCTTCGTCCATCTTCGCGGAGAAGCCCGCGGTGGTTTCTGCCCACTCTTTCTCGAGCGCGGGATCCGACTTGCCGTCGCCGTCGAGATCGAACTTGTTGTACGGGACCTCGTCCTCGTCGTCGTCGTCCGCGTTC
This sequence comes from Kofleriaceae bacterium, assembly GCA_036524455.1. Lineage (GTDB taxonomy): Bacteria > Myxococcota_A > Polyangia > Haliangiales > Haliangiaceae > JABFXX01. The sequence goes on from DATDCH010000868.1 coordinate 5,273, forward strand.
GCCTTGGCTTCATCGGCGTCGCTGATGCCATCGCCGTCGGCGTCTTCGCGATCATCCGGAGTGCCGTCGTTGTCGGCGTCGCCGTCGGCCGCGTCGGCCTTGCCGTCGTTATCGTCGTCGTTGTCGGCCGCGTCGGGCGTGCCGTCGTTATCGTCGTCGTTGTCGATCGCATCGGGCGTGCCGTCGTTGTCGGCGTCGCCATCGTTGTCGGGTTTGCCATCATCGGCCGCGCCCGCGGTATCGGGCTTGCCGTCGTTATCGGCATCGGGCTTGCCATCATCCGCCGCGCCATCCGGCTTGCCATCGTCAGCCGTGTCGTCGGGCGCGCCGCCACTCGCGGGCGGATCGTCGTCCTTCGCGGCTGCCGGCGGATCGTCGGGCTCCGGAGCTTGCGCCTGCTCGGCTGCGCCGTTTCCCTGGTCATCGTCGTCGGCCCACACGGGCCCGGCACTAAACAGCACACCAAACAACGCCAACACCACGAGCAAACGCTTCATAGGTGCGGCGCTCGTATCCCGACGAGGTACTCGGGTCAATCGACAATTAAATGACGACTGGTCAACGATTGATGAGGCGGCGTCGCAGCAGAAACCGTTGGAAGCCAGCCCACGGTTCCCACGAGATCGAATTTTCATGCTGCCTCGATGCCGGTAGATGCACGAAGTCGCACGCCCAGTACGAAACGCGACTTGACGCGACGCGCGAAGGCCCCATGTTTCGCCCACCCATGAGCGACCTCCAAGGCAAGACGTTCGTCATCACCGGTGCGAACACCGGTATCGGCAAGATCACCGCCCGGGAGCTCGCGAAGCGCGGCGCCCACGTCATCCTCGCCTGTCGGTCCGCCGACAAGACCCAGCCCGTGATCGACGCGCTGAAGCAGGAGACCGGCAACGACAAGATCGAATTCATCGCGCTCGATCTCGCGGACCTCGCGTCGGTGCGCCGCTGCGCCGACGAGCTGCTCGCCCGCAACATTCCGATCCACGCCCTCATCAACAACGCGGGCCTCGCCGGCTCGCGCGGCACCACGAAGGATGGCTTCGAGCTGACGTTCGGCACGAACCACCTCGGCCACTACCTGCTCACGCGCATGCTCCTCGATCGCATGAAGCAGAGCGGCCCGGCGCGCATCGTCAATGTCGCGAGCGCGTCGCACTATCAGGCGAAGGGCATCAACTGGGAGGCGCTGCGCGCGAAGACGAAGTCGCGCACGGGCATGGCGGAGTACGCGGTGTCGAAACTATCGAACGTGCTGTTCACCAAAGAGCTCGCGCGCCGGCTCGAGGGCACGAACGTCACCACGTACGCGCTGCATCCCGGCGTGGTCGCGACCGACGTGTGGCGCCGCGTGCCGAGCCCGGTGCGCTGGGTGATGAAGAAGTTCATGGTGACGCCCGAGGAAGGCGCACAGACGAGTATTCGCTGCGCGACCGCGCCGGAGCTCGCGAGCGAGACCGGCCGCTACTACGATCGCGACGGCAAGGAGCGCAGCCCAAACCAGCTCGCGAACGATGAAGAGCTCGCGAAGCAGCTGTGGACGAAGTCCGCCGAGTGGACCGGCCTGCCCGCCTAAGGAAACGGGTTCGTCGACGGGCACGTCGCTTCGACGCCGTCGGGGCAGTGCTGGAATGCCCACTCCCAATTGTCGTGCGACCAATTCGCGTCGCCGTCGACTGAAACGATCGTCGCGTTCGCGCCGAAGCCGGTGTTCATCGATGAATCGGGGTTGAACGCGAGCACGATCGGGCGCGCGACGTTGTCGCTGCAGTCACCGGCGATCACGAGCGTCGCTGCATCGAGGCTGTGCCATTCAGCCCCGAAGACGCAGGTCAGCGGCGACGTGCAGCGAACCTGCCCCGCCGGCGGAACGCAGTTCGCGACCGAACCGGTCACGCAGTGCTCGCTGAGGTGCCCACTGCAGTCCGCAGGCAGCGACGCACCTGTCACGAGCGCGCCATCGTTGTGAAACCAGTAATGCGTCTGCTCGTACAGCGCGTGATACGGCTGCGTGACGGCCCACAACCCGACGAAGCGAGCGTCGTGCTGACGCATCGTCGGGTTGGGATCCGCACCGCCGCCACAGCCTGCGAGTACCACCGCGCAGATGACAGGCCTCATACGCAGCAGAGTACAATAGGCCGATGGGGCTGATCATCGTCGCCGCGGTGCTCTCGACCATGCACTACGAAGGTGACGTCACCGCCGATGGCGGCGACTACGTCGACGTGCAGTTTGCAGTGCCTGCGGGCACTGTCGAGATCCAGATCACACATACGGATGGCGATTCGAACGTGATCCTCGACTGGGGCGTGTGGAGCCCGGAGGGCTTTCGCGGCTGGGCCGGCGGGCTCACCGATGACGCGATCATCGGCGTCGAGCAATCGAACCGCAGCTATCTGCCAGGCCCGATCACGCCGGGCACGTGGACGATCTCGATCGGCAAGGCGAAGCTCGCCAACGGCATGGGGCACTACTCGATCGATGTCGTGTGCCGCGACAACGCGACGCTGCCCGTGCAACCGAAGGCGCCGTTCTCGCCGGTCGTGCTGAACCCCGAACGCCGCTGGTACAAGGGCGACTTTCACGTCCACTCGATCCAGAGCGGCGACGCGAGCGCGACGTTCGACCAGATCGCGACGCTCGCGAAGAGCCGCGGCCTCGACTTCGTCAACCTGTCCGATCACAACACGTTCTCGCAGCACGCGCTGATCGCGGCGTTCCAGCAGAGTGAGCCCGCACTGCTCATGCTGCGCGGCAGCGAGATCACGACCTACAGCGGCCACGGCAACTCGGCCGGCACGAGCAGCTACGTCGAGCACCGGCTCGGCTACAACGGGCGTACGGTCGCCGGCATCGTCGACGACGTCGAGGCGCAGGGCGGCGTGTTCATCGTCAATCATCCGGTGCTCGACCTCGGCAGCGAATGCATCGGCTGCGTGTGGAACCACGTCGACGACACGCCGTGGGACAAGGTGTCGGCGATGGAGCTGATCACCGGACCGTTCGACATCGGCATCCAGGCGTTCGTGCCGCGCGTGATCACGCTGTGGGACTCGCTACTCGAGCAAGGTCACCGCATCGGCGTGGTCGGCGGCAGTGACGATCACCGCGCCGGCATGGACACCGGACCGACGTCATCGCCGATCGGCAGCCCCACCACGCTCGTGCTCGCAGACAACTTGAGCGAAGCGGCGATCGTCGATGCGGTTCGCAAAGGCCGCACGATCGTCAAGCTGCGCAACCCCGACGATCCGGACGTCGAGCTAACGTTCGGAGACGCCGAGCTCGGCGACGAGGTCGAGAGCGTCGCGACCGCGAATCTCACCGTGCACGTCACCGGCGGCGACGGCACGTTCGTGCAGCTGTGGCGCAACGGCGTCAAGCGCGACCAAAAATCGGTGGTCGGCAACGACGCGACGCTTACGTTCGATGACGAGCCCGGCGTCGGGTCGCATCGTTATCGCGTCGAGCTCATCAACGACCTCAACCAACGGCTCGTCGTCACGAGTCACATCTACGTGCAGGGCATCGCCGCCGACGACGGTTGCGGCTGCCGCACGGCGCGACCGGGCAGCGGATTGCTCATCGCGCTCGCCTTGCTGCTAGCCAGACGCCGAGCAGCACGATAGCGCCGCACACCGCTGTGCGCAGCGTCGGCTCTTCATCGAGCAGAAACATCGCACCCACCGTCGCGAGCACCGGCTGCAGATAGATATAGGCGGCGACCAGCGACGATTCGGTGGTGCGCAGTGCGATCTGCACGAAGCCGTAGGCGGCGACGGTCGGCACTGCGATCAGGAATGCGAAGAACCCGATGTCGCCGGCGTGCAGCGGTGGCGCGTCGCTGATCTCGACCAGGCCGAGCGGCGCGACCATCGGTACCGAGAAGAGGAACAACCACGCGATGAGGCCGAGCGGATCGTACTTCTCGGCGAGCGGCCGCACGACGACGAGGTACGTGCCGTAACACAGCGAGTTGATCAGGATCAGTACGCTGCCGAGCAGGTGGCCCGATGCGATCGACATCTGATCCGCGCCGACCAGCGCTGCGACTCCGCAGAACGCGACCCCAATACCCGCGAGTCGTCGTGGCTGCGCACGCTCGCGACCGAGCGCGATCGCGACGAGTGCAGTGAACACCGGAATCGTCGAACCGAGCACACTCGCATTGGTCGCGGTCGTGCGCGCAAGGCCTTGCACGAACAGCTCTTGGTTCGCGGCGACGCCGATCAGAGCGCATCCGATCATCGCCGGGATGTCGCGGCGGTCGAGGCGCAGCACGCCGCGCTGCCATGCGATGAGCGCGAACACGAGCGCACCGCCGAGCATGCGTGCGAGCACGATGCCCGCCGGACCGATGCTGCCTTGCATCGCGAGTCGGCCCGCGACCGGCAACGACGCGAAGCACACCTGAGCCGCCAGTAGGATCAGATGCACCGACGCGTTCGACAACGCGCACAGCGTAGCCGAGCTACACGGCGCGGAGTAGCGGCCTGGGCTTCGTCCGTGCCGCGAGCGTCTCTGCTTTCGCTACGGCGAGCCGCGCGGCCGCGCGGATCTCTTCCAGGTCGGCGCGGATCGGATCGGTTTCGGCGAGCTCGTCGAGCGCGATATCGACGATCGACAGGATCGCGGCGATTTCGCCTTCGAGCTGCTGCACGCCGCGCGCGAGGTGTTCGGTGTCACGCGTCTCGGCGAGCAGGATCGCCTGCTCGATGGCGGTGATCATCATCGCGGCGCTCATGACAGACCGATCGGTGCAAGCTTGCGCGCGATCTGTTCGAGCTCGCGAGTCTTCTCGTCGGCGCGCTTGCCCGCGAGCAGGATGCCCTGCACTTCGTTGCGCAGCGGGTGGGAGCCCGGCAGGTCGAGAAGCACGAGCTCGGCGAACGACATGATCGCGGCAATGTAGTTGTTCAGGTCGTGAGTCGCGCTGCGCATCCGCACGCCGATCGCATGCAGGGCTTCAGCACTCAGTTGTTCTGGCGGCATGCTGACTGAATCGACCTGACTTCAGGGCTGTGAAGGGCCAGCCGTCAGCCGCCGGTAAGACGGACTGTTGCGCTACTTGAACGTCGCGGCGTCGATGCCGTGGCGCTGCAACAGCCGGCGGAAGTTCGTCCGGTCGAGACCGGCGAGTCGCGCAGCCTCCGAGACCGAGCCCTTCGCCTTCTCCATGACCTTGACCAGATAGCGCTTCTCGAATACTGCGCTCGCGCGTCGCTTCGCCTCGGTCAGCGGCTCGTGCTCGCGGTCGTCGAGACCTGGCGCAGGTGAAGCGCTACTGCGGGTCCTGCCGCTGATCGCTGCGGGCAGTGACTCCGGACCGATCACATCGCCGTGATGGAGCGCGATCGAATGCAACACCGCGTTCTCGAGCTCGCGCACGTTGCCGGGCCACGGGTAGGTGGTCATCGCCTCCAGCGCATCGGGCGACAAGCTCGGTGGCCGCGCGCCGCCATGCTTGCGCAACAGGTGCGCGGCGAGCAACGGGAGGTCGTCGAGACGCTCGCGCAGCGGCGGCACCCCAACCACGACCACGTTGAGCCGGTAGTACAAGTCCTGGCGAAACCGACCCTGCTCGACGGCAGCAGCGAGGTCGACGTGACTCGCGGCGATCACGCGGACGTCGATCTTGCGCGTGTTGCTGCCGCCGACCGGGCGCACTTCACTCTCCTGCAGCACGCGGAGCAGTCGCGCCTGCACGGCGAGCGGCATGTCGCCGATTTCGTCGAGGAATAGCGTGCCGCCATCGGCCTCGACGAACACGCCCGCACGATCGGTGGTCGCGCCGGTGAACGAGCCCTTGACGTGACCGAACAGCTCGCTGTCGATCAACGACTCGGGAATCGCGCCGCAGTTGAGCGCGACGAACCGTTTACGGCGCCGCGCACCGCGCTCGTGCAACGCGCGCGCGACGAGCTCTTTACCGGTGCCGCTCTCGCCCTGGATCAAGATCGGCACATCTTGCTCGCCGAGCCGATCGAGCGACGCGCGCAGCTTGCGCATCGAAGCCGATGCACCGACGAGCACCTGGTCGTTCTGTGTGCTCTCGACGCCGGCGAGCTTGCGCCGCATCTGCGAATAGCGCGCCGCCGATTGCACCATCGACGACAGCTGGAACGGTTCGAACGGCTTCGTCAGGTAGTAGAACGCACCGGCGCGCATGCACTCGGTCGCGGTCTGTGCGCTGAGATCTCCGGTCAACATGATGCAGGCCGCGTGCGATCCGGCGTGACGGAACCGCTGCAGCACTTCGAGGCCGGTCATCACCGGAAGCCCCATGTCGAGGATGACGACGTCCCAGTCACCATCGCCTGCGTCGAGCCGGCGTAGAACGTCGACGGGATCCATCGATTCCTCGATGCCAAATCCATCGGCGCGCAGCTTGCGGGCGATCGCGCGTGACACGTCCTCGTCGTCTTCGAGGACCATGACCTTGGCAATTACCGACGGCACCTCCATGCGCGGAGCGACGAAGTTCGCATGCGCGTACGCTGGAATCCAGCTGATCACGAGGCTGCCGCCGGTTGCGGTTGCTCGACTTCCGCACCGAGGTGCGCGCGAATGCGATCGACCGCGCGCCACAGCAGCTGGCACACGCGCGACGGCGTGATCTTCAGCGTGTCTGCGATCTCTTGATACGTGAGGTCTTCCACATAGTGGAGGCCGAGGATCATCGCGTCGCGTGCTTCGAGGCGATCGAGCGCCATGCACACGCGCGCGAGGGTCTGGCGATGGTTCGCCTGCGCGTCGGGCAGCTCGTCGTTTGCAGCGAGGCGGGTCGCTTCGCCATCGAGCGGCGCGACTTCGACATGAACGAGCTGCGCGAGTCCCGCCTGATACTGGTTGACCGAGACGCCGAGCGCATCAGCAACGCGCTGGTCGCTCGCCTGCTCGCCGTCCTTCTCGAGCTCCGTGATCGCCGCGCTGATCTTGCGAGCCAGCTGGCGCACGCGGCGCGGCATGATGTCGCCGCGGCGCAGCTCGTCGAGGATCGCGCCGCGGATGCGGTGCTCGGCGAACGAGATGAACGGCTCCTGACGGCTGTGGTCGTAGCGGTCGGCCGCTTCGACGAGGCCGACCATGCCCGCCGAAATGAGGTCTTCGCGCGCAACCCACTCGGGGCAGCGACGTGCCACGCGGAGCGCGATGCGGCGGGCGATGGCGGCGTGGTCGCGGATGAGCCGGTCACGGGTCGAGGGCGTCCGTGACGTCGGGGTGCCGAAGGCCTGCATGGCGTCGGCTAAGTACAACCCTCAAGCCAACGAGAATCAGGTCGATACCCTGTCTAGAGCCCAGCGAAGTCAGCAGCATACCGACTGCACTCAGAGTTCTTCGGGGGTAGCTCGCGACTCACCCGGGTAAGAAACTACCCCTACAAGCTACCCAGCCGAACCGAGCCATCCCCGTCGTCGTCGTCGTAGTCACGCGGCTTGCGGCGGCTCTCGATATGGCGTGTGACGCCGAAGATGATCTGCTTTTGGTCGAAGCCGCCATCGAGGATCGGCAGCTGGGTCGCGGGGCTGGCCGCGTCGCCCCGATCGACGATCGCGAAGTCGATGTAGATGTCCCACTTCTTCACGGCCGACAGCACGGTGCCCATGTGGAAGTTGAGGCGCGGCTGCGGGTCGATCGCCATCTCGGTGGTCGGATCCTTGCCGCTGTACTGCACCGGCACTGCGTAGCCGATCCCGATCCAAGCGCCCCAATGTCCCTTCGGCTCGTGAAACAGCGCCGTCGTGCGCAGCGATACCTCGGTGAGGAACGCGGTCGACTTCGTTGAATTCGGCGATGACAAACCGAGGCCGTTGACGCCTGCCTGGACGTCGAACGCGAGGAAGTCTTCGTGCACCGGCTTCTTCCACTCGATCGAGAGCGACTCGCCGATCCATTGGCCTTGATGGCTCATGAGATGACCGCCACCACCACCGAGCGCGAGCGCGATGTGCCGGCCGAGCGGGCTGCGCACTGCAAAGCCGACGCTCTGCCACGATTTCTCGTCGGTAAACGACGGCTGCTTCGGCAACAGCTCCACCGACGCGGCGAGCTCG
>DATDCH010000869.1:0-19092 GCA_036524455.1 Kofleriaceae bacterium
GGATCTCGTCGATGGCCCCCCGACGTACGAAGAGCGCTACGTCTGCGAGTGCGATCATCTGCCCGTGACGAAGACGTTCATGCTTCGTTAGAGCGGATTCGCCACGTACACGAACTGGGTCTCGACGCTCGGAAACCGCATGCGCAGCTCGTCGGCGAGCCGCATCGGCCCGAACACCTCGGTCGCGACATGACCCGCAGCGACGAGCGTGATCTGCAGCTCCTTCGCGAGATCGCCGGAACGCTCCGCAAGCTCGCCGGTCACGAACATGTCGCAACCGGATAACGCCGCGGCTTCAAGCAGGTCGCTCGCCGCGCCGGTGCACACGCCAACCTTGCGTACGAGCTCGGGCCCGTACGGAAACACGAAGCGCGGCGTCTCTCCATTGCAGACACCTGAGGCCACGCGCGCGATCGCATCTTGCTGCGACAGCGCTGGCGACCACGTGCCGGCGAGACCGAGCAGCGTACCGCGCACGTCACCGAACGCGTCGCGCGTGGCCCCGAGCGCGAGCGCGTCGCACAGGCCGGTGTTGTTGCCGAGGCGTGCGTGCTTGTCGAGCGGCAGGTGATACGCAGCAAGCGACACGTCGTTGCCGAGCAGCAGCTTCAAGCGGCGCGCGAGCGGGCCGGCGATCTTCGTGAGCCCTGGCCCCCACACGAGCCCATGGTGCACGACGATCAAATCGGCGCCGAGCTCGATCGCGCGCGTGATCAGCTCCGCCGATGCCGACACGCCAGTCACGATGCGCTCGACCTCGAGCACGCCTTCGACCTGCAGGCCGTTCGGCGCGTAATCTTTGAAGCGATCGATTTCGAGTGTGCTGTCGAGGTAACCGATGACCTCTCGCAGGTGCACGGGCATACCTCGCGAGCGTACAGTACGTCGGTGCCCAATATGGAGCCGGGCGGACTCGCGCCGACCCGCCGGATCGACGTGGCTTCGGCCGTCGTGCGACCCGGCATCGGGCGCAGCGACGTCCATCGGGCGCGTGGTGCCGGCCCGCTCCGCCTGCTCTGCCCTCGCGCTGCGGGCGACGCAGCGTGGATCGTGACGAGCAGCCTCGGCGGCGGCCTCGTCGACGGCGACGCGGTCGCGCTCGAAGTCAGCGTCGATGCCGGTGCCACCGCCGTCGTGACGACGCAGGCCTCGACGAAGGTCTACAAGGGCAGCTCGCAGCAACGCACGCGCGTGACGGTGGCGGGCGACGGCGCGGTGCTCGTCGTGCCCGATCCGGTCGTGCCGTATCGCGACGCGGCGTTCGTGCAAGTCACCGATGTCGAGCTCGCACGCGACAGCACGCTCGTGCTCTGCGACGTGCTCACCGCTGGACGCGTCGCGTACGGCGAGCGCTGGTCCGCAACACGGCTCGACACCACGCTACGCATCTCGATCGACGGCTCGCTCGCGCTCCACGATCGGATCGTGCTCGCCGGCGACGTGGCCGCGCACATGCAGCGGTTCACCGCACTCGCGACCGCGCTGCTCGTCGGTCCGCGCGTGACCGAGCTCGCAGCAGGTCAGCTCGCTGCGCTCGGTGTCGTCGAGCGCGGCGCTCCAGTGATCGTCGCCGGTTCACCACTCGTCGGCGGCGCACTATTCCGGATCTGCGGCGAGGATGTCGAAGCGGTCGTGGTCGCGACCCGCGCTTTGCTCCGCGATGCGTGCGCGCAGCTCGGCGAGGATCCGTGGTCGCGCAAATGGTGAGCTAAACATGCGGATACGAGCGGCAGCGCCGGACCCAGGCGCGGCCTAGCAGCGCCGAGATCCCGAACCCAGCCGCGAGGCTTCCCTCGACGATCATGCCGAGCTCTTTGTTCTCGTGGTCCGACGTCGCGAAGTAGATCACGCCGCCAAGCGCCAGCGCCGCGATCGCCGCGTCGACGATCGGGACCGCGAAGTGTCGCGTGGCGGCGGCTCGTGATGGTTGGGTTTGCGCCCGCCGTCGACGAATACCAACGAGCATCCGGACAGCGCCAGCGCGGCTGCCAGTGCGACCACTCGCGCGATCATCGAAGCGAGCGTACCTCAACCGCGCCAACGGTGATACGAACGGCGCGTGAGGCTGGCACCCCGTGACGTCGACAAGCTGCTGCTCCACAACGCGGGCTTTCTCGCCCAGAAGCGCCTCGCGCGCGGCGTGCGGCTCAACTATCCCGAAGCGGTCGCGCTCATCGCGACGCAGCTGTTGGAATTGATCCGCGACGGCCGCTCCGTCGCAGAGCTGATGGACATCGGCCGCACGATCCTCGGCCGCTACCAAGTGATGGACGGCGTGCCGGAGCTGGTCGGCGAGGTCCAGGTCGAGGGCACGTTTCCCGACGGCACGAAGCTCGTCACCGTGCATCATCCGATTGTCGCCGACCACGGCGATCTCGAGCTCGCGCTGTACGGCAGCTTCCTGCCGGTGCCCGACCGCGCGAAGTTCGCCGAGGTGCCGCAGCCACTCGCCGCCGGAGAAGTGCTCGTCGGCGACGGCGACATCGTGCTCAACGAAGGACGCGCGCCACGCGAGATCGTCGTGACGAACACCGGCGACCGACCGATCCAGGTCGGCAGTCACTATCACTTCTACGAAACGAACCGCGCGCTCGCTTTCGATCGCGAGAGCGTGCACGGCATGCACCTCGACATTCCGGCCGGCGCTGCGGTGCGGTTCGAGCCAGGCGAACAAAAGACGGTGCGTCTCGTTCCCGGTCGCAGGCGGCGCGACGCCGCGAGCAGGAGTGACGCGTCGTGAGCCATACGCTATCGCGGCGCGGCTACGCCGAGCTCTACGGCCCGACGACCGGCGATCGCGTGCGGCTCGGCGATACCGGCCTCGTCGCCGAAGTCGAGCGCGACTTCGCGGTCTACGGCGACGAGTGCAAGTTCGGCGGCGGCAAGGTGCTGCGCGACCGCATGGGGCAATTCGCCGGCGCCGACGATTCCGAAGCACTCGACGTCGTGATCACGAACGCGCTCGTCGTCGATTGGACCGGCATCTTCAAAGCAGACATCGGGATCAAGAATGGTCGCATCGTCGGTATCGGCAAAGCCGGCAACCCGACCGTGATGGTCGGCGTGCATCCCGCGATGATCGTCGGCGTGACGACCGAAGCGATCGCGGGCGAAGGTCTCATCCTCACCGCCGGCGGTATCGACACGCATATTCACTTCATTTGCCCGCAGCAATCGGACGAAGCGCTCGCGAGCGGCATGACTACTTTCGTCGGCGGCGGTACCGGGCCGACCACGGGCACGAATGCGACCACGTGCACGCCCGGCGCGCGCCACATCGAGCTGATGCTGCAGGCGACCGACACCATTCCGCTCAACATCGGGCTGACCGGCAAGGGCAACACATCACTGTCGAACGGCCTGCTCGATCAAATTCGCGCCGGCGCGATCGGGCTCAAGCTGCACGAGGACTGGGGCACGACACCGGCTGCGATCGACTGCTGTCTCTCCGTCGCCGACGACGAAGATATCCAGGTCACGATCCACACCGACACGCTCAACGAGTCGGGCTACGTCGACGATTCGATCGCGGCGTTCAAGGGCCGCACGATTCACACCTATCACACCGAGGGTGCAGGCGGCGGCCACGCCCCCGACATCATGCGCGTGTGCGGCGAGCCGAACGTCATCCCGAGCTCGACGAACCCGACGCGGCCGTACACGGTGAACACGCTCGACGAGCACCTCGACATGCTCATGGTGTGTCACCACCTCGATCGCGAGATTCCCGAAGACGTCGCGTTCGCCGAGAGCCGGATTCGCGGCGAAACGATCGCGGCCGAGGACATCCTGCACGACATCGGCGCGCTGTCGATCATCTCGAGCGACAGCCAAGCGATGGGGCGCGTCGGCGAGGTCATCACGCGCACGTGGCAGACCGCGCACAAGATGCGCGAGCAGCGCGGCAAGCTGCCGAGCGAGCAAGGCAACAACGACAACAATCGGATTCGCCGCTACGTCGCGAAGTACACGATCAATCCCGCGATCGCGCACGGCATGTCGCACGACATCGGCTCGGTCGAAGTCGGCAAGTGGGCCGACCTCGTGTTGTGGCGGCCGGCGTTCTTCGGCATTCGTCCCGAGCTCGTGCTCAAGGGCGGCTTCGTCGCGTGGGCGCAGATGGGTGACGCGAATGCGTCGATCCCGACACCTGAGCCACTGCTGATGCGGCCGATGTTCGGCGCGCGCGCCCGCGCGATCGGCCGCACGTCACTCGCGTTTATCTCCGAGCGCGCGTGGCAGGAAGGTCACGTGCGCGCACTCGGCCTGACGAAGCAGTTCTCGATCGTGCGCGGCTGCCGCGGCATCGGCAAGAAGCAGATGAAGCTCAACGACACGCTGCCGAAGCTCGAGATCGATCCCGAGACGTACGAGGTGCGCGCCGACGGCGAATCCTTGACGTGCGAGCCCGCGAAGACGCTACCGCTGACGCAGCGCTACTCGCTGTTCTAATGGTTGCATTGGTAGTGCACGCGCCAGGCGACTGCCATTCCGCCACCAGGGGCTCCGACCGCTTCCTCGCCTTCCTGCACGATGGTGTACGCGTTCGCGCCGCAGTGCTTGTTCATCTCGGCGTTGGCAGCTTCCATCGCTGCACCGCGGTCACCCGCAAGCTCGATCACTCCGCCCGCCTGCGTGCGCTGGAGCACTCGTGCTTCACCCGCGCCCGCGGTCTGCTCGGCGGGCTTCGCCGGCTCGGTGTTGGAGACGGGCGCCGGCGCCGGTTGCTTACCACCGCACGCGACCAAGACGACAACCAACCAGAGGAGACAAGCTCGCATTGGCTCGAGTGTGGATCGGCGACTATCTGCACTGCAACGCGCGAGTCATCACGCAATCAGAGTAGTCGCGCTCGCACATGCTGCGCGTGGCACCACGTCTCCAGTCGGCGTTGCAGGCGTCGAGCTTGCGAGCGCACGCGGCGCATTCCTGTTGCATGAACGCCTCCTGTCTCGCGATCTGACGATTCTCGTCGGCTTGGATCGCGGCGAGCTCCGCATCCGAGATGGGCTTGGAGTAGAGCTGCACCGTGTAGCCGCCTTGACCGAGATCGTGGATGCGACTCGCGTCGAGCGCGGAGCCAAAAGTCGCTTGCAGATCGAATGTCGCCGACGGCGCCTTCTGCTTGGGGCAGCCTGCCGAGCCGACGCCACCTGGACCCGCGATGCCCGGCCCGCCGTTGACCTGGCCGTATTGATCGATGCCTTTGAACACGAAGCCGACGCCTTGCCTGGCGTGCGCGGAGAACTGCGTATTCGGATCGAGCCGGAGCACGACCTTGTAGCACTTGCCGCGCGCGAGGCTGAGCGGCAACGGAGCGAAGCGCTCGAGCGTGCCTTGCACAGGTTTGCCCTCGGCGGCGTAACCCTTACCTTCGATCTCGGCAGCAACCAGATTGTCGAGGTCCTGTTGTGTTTGCTGGAACCCGGGCGAGGTGTACGCCGGATATGCGGCGGACGCGGACTGCGACGGTCCGGTCGGAAGGCATGCTGCGAATGAAATGGAAATTGCGACGAGGGCCGGCTTCTTCATCTTGAGCGGTCGAGACGCCGCATCACCCGCAGTCGCAAGAAATCGTACAAAGTGCAACCGCTTGCACAACTCACGAGCTCGGCGCGACGCCGGTCCAGCTCGCCACGATCGCCGCGATGTCCTGCGCGGTCACGGTCTCGCGCAGCATCAGCCCCGGCGTCTGTACAGCCTCGAGCTGCGCTTCGAGCTCCTCGATGCGGCGGCTGACCTCGGGCATCCCGCGATATGCGATCTCGGCCGCGCGACCGAGCTCGCCGGTGCGGCGCGCGTGATCTTCCTCGGCGCGCAGCAGCTCCTCGGTGTGAATCAGCTCGCGAATGCTCGCGACCATCTGCTTCTGCGCATTCCACCGCGCACGCAGCTCTTGGGCCTGCGCGCCCACTTTCACGAGCTCGTCGGCGAGCCAGCCGCGGCGCCGCTCCGCGACGTCGCCCTCCTCGTTCTGCAGCGCGCGGTTCTCGATATCGAGCCGGACGAGCATCTGCTCGGCCGCGGCGACATCGGCCGGTACGCTCTCCGCTTCGAGCTTGAGCTGACTCGCTGCTTCGTCGATCAGGTCGATCGCTTTGTCGGGCAGGTAGCGATCCTTGATGTGTCGGATCGACAGCTCGACCGCCGCGACGACCGCAGCATCAGAGATGCGGATGCGGTGGTGCGCCTCGTAACGATCTTTGATGCCGCGCAGGATCACGACCGCGTCGTCGAGCGTCGGCTCGTTGATGCGCACCGGTTGAAACCGGCGCAGCAACGCTTTGTCGCGGCTCAAGTACTTGTCGTACTCGTCGGTCGTGGTCGCGCCGATGCAGGAGAACTCGCGCCGGGCGAGCACGGGCTTCAAGATGTCGCCCGCGTCGAGCGCACCTTCGCGACTACCCGCGCCGACGACCGTGTGCAGCTCGTCGATGAACAGGATCACGTCGGGCGCGGCAAGCACGCTCGCGATGATCGATTTGAGACGCTCCTCGAAGTCGCCGCGAAACCGCGTGCCACCGAGCAGCTGCGCGAGATCGAGTGCGAGAATCCGGCGCGCCTTCATGCTGTCGGGCACGTCGCCGAGCGCGATGCGCAGTGCGAGCCCTTCGACGATCGCGGTCTTGCCGACGCCGGGCAGCCCGACGAGCACCGGGTTGTTCTTCGTGCGACGGCCGAGGATCTGCAGCGTGCGGCGAATCTCGGCGTCGCGACCGATCACCGGATCGAGCTTGCCCTGCTTCGCGCGCTCGACGAGATCGACGGTATAGGTGCGCAGCTCGTTCACTTGTTCATCTCGCACACGTTATAACCCCGGCCGTGACGTCGTGGATCGTGCTGCAGCTCGCGGATTCCGCGTTTCCGACCGGCGGATTCGCTCACTCCGCGGGACTCGAGGCGATGCTGCAGACGGGCGAGCTGACGAATGTCGAGCGGTTTTGCCGCGAGCTCATCGATCAGCTCGCGCATGGCTCGCTGCCAATCGCAGCCGCGGTGCACGACGATCCGACCCGTGTCGCCGAGCTCGACGCGTTCACGCGCGCGACGCTGTGGAGCCACGTCGCGGCTCGCGCCAGCCGCACGCAAGGCCGTGCGCTGCTCGATGTCGCCGCGCGCAGCTTTGGCCACGCGTCGCTCGTCGATGCGCGCGCACGCGTGCAGCGTAACGAGCTCGACGGTCACCTCGCGCCGAGCTTCGGCTTCGTCACGCGGGCGCTCGGTGTTGCGCGCGACGAAGCGCTCGCCACGTTCCTTCACCTCGGCGTGCGCGGCGCGCTATCGGCGGCGGTGCGGCTCGGCTGCAGCGGGCCGAGCGAAGCCCAGGCGCTGCACCATCGCCTGCATCCCGCGCTCGAAGCTGCGCTCGCGCGCGCACGCACGTTTCGCGTCGAGGACGTCGCCCAGACCGCGCCGCTCGTCGAGCTCGTGCAGGCGACACACGATCGTCTCTACTCGCGCCTCTTCCAGAGTTAGGAGCACCATGGGTCACGACGTCGGCCACGATCACGAGCACGAGCACTGGGATCATCCGGGCCGCTACGAAGAGCGCGACGCGATGCGCGTGCGCGACTTCACGCAGCGCGCGTTCACGGTCGGCATCGGCGGTCCGGTTGGCAGCGGCAAGACGGCGCTACTGCTCGCGCTGTGCCGCGCGCTCCGCGACACGCTCCGTCTCGGCGTCGTCACGAACGACATCTTCACGCGCGAGGATGCCGAGTTCCTCACGCGCAACGAGGCACTTCCAGCAGCACAGATCCGCGCGGTCGAGACGGGGGGATGTCCGCATGCCGCGATCCGCGAAGACATCAGCCCGAACTTGATGGCGCTCGAAGACCTGATGGCCGCGGTCAAACCCGAGCTGCTGTTCGTCGAGAGCGGCGGCGACAACCTCGCCGCGCAGTACAGCCGCGAGCTCGTCGACTACACGATCTACGTGATCGACGTCGCCGGCGGAGACAAGGTCCCGCGCAAGGGCGGGCCCGGCATCACGCAGAGCGACCTGCTCGTGATCAACAAGACCGATCTTGCACCGCACGTCGGGGCCGACCTCGCCGTGATGGATCGCGATGCAAAGAAGATGCGCGGCAACGGCCCCACCGTGTTCGCACAAGTCACGCGCGGCGTCGGCATCGATCAAATTGTCGAACAGATCCTGAGCGCACGATCGCGGCCGAGTACTTGCTGACGTTGTGCAACACGAGATGGCCGCACCTGGACGACCCGCAGACGTGGCAAACGCTTCACACTGAACGCGCCCAGCGCGTACGCGAATACTTGGAGGCGTGGCGGGGGAGCTTCGCGAGCATCCTCGGCCACTACAAGTTTCGACTGTCGACC
Source organism: Kofleriaceae bacterium (assembly GCA_036524455.1). Classification (GTDB taxonomy): domain Bacteria; phylum Myxococcota_A; class Polyangia; order Haliangiales; family Haliangiaceae; genus JABFXX01. Next base: position 8,341 of record DATDCH010000869.1, read on the forward strand.
AACCCGCACTATGCCCTGTCAGACAAGATCGGGGAGCGGCTGCCGTTCATCCACGGCTGGCGGCTATTGCCGCCTGCCTGCCGCGCGATCGACGCACACACTGCGGTTGATCCCCACGAGAAGGACTGGAATCCGCGCGATCCGCACGACGCTTGGCAGGAGTTTTGGAGCTCGATCTCCAACCCGCCGGCACCCGCACCACCGTCGACGATCGCAAGCGGCGTCAGCGCCGCGTTTGTCGGTTCGGCGGCGGACCTGCAGGCGCTCGCAGCACTGTTCACACCCGCTTGGTACGCCGGCGCGAAACACTACTCGGTGACGCTCGACAAGAAGTACAAGCTCACCGCGAAGGACGACGCGGCCGCTCGCGGTCGTGCACTCGATGTACTCGTGGGATCAAATGGAGCTCGGTCCCGGTGGTGGGCCAAGCCCGCGCGATATGCCATGGCCCGATGCACGTCTCCCGGCAGACGCGTACACGCAATATCGCGTCGTGTTGGATCCGCTCGACGAAATTCCACCCGATCAAGCGCTGGAGCCGTGATGACACGCTGGTTGCTGCTCGTGTCATTCGCCGCGGCGTCGGGTTGCTATCTCGATCTGCGCGGCGGCCCGGTCGCGCCGACGAAGCAGGGCAACGGCAGCTGGACGGGACACTTTGTCGCGACCTCCGGCGGGGAGCGCTCGGCGAAGTGGGGACACGTCGGCGGCGGCGTCTCGATGTACGGCGCGCTCGGCTCCGACGACGGGGGGCTGCCGTGGATTGCAGGCGGCCCGCACGTACGCGCCGAGATCGCACTCATGCGTCTCTGGTACTCACTCGATGCCAACGGAGGCGGGACGCCACCGGCCTTCACGTACCAAAAATCGATCGTCTCGCTAACGACGTTGTCGTTCGGTCTCGGCGGCAGCCCGGGCGATGAGGCGCAACGCGTGTCGTACTTCGACGCGTTCAGCGGAGTCGGCATGTCAAACCGTGACGCCGGCCGTGCGCGGTGGTTCACGTGGGCGATCGGCGCGACCGCGAACCGGTTATTTCCCGAGCTCAGCGATGGCGCCTGGTTCGTCGGCGTCGCGTTGTGCGGCGGGTTCGGCTACAGCCTGTCGGAGCCCCCACCGCCATGAGCGATCTCGGGGACATCCCGCGCGAGCTGTGGAACCTGGTCAAGTCCGTCTTTCGCGAGATCGGCCACATGATGATCGTGCCGTGGCACTTTCGCGTGTACCGCGAGTCGGTCGGGGCTCCACCGATTCCGGCCCACTTGCTCCAGCGCATGAATGCGCTCGCCGAGCAAGAAGCAAGCGCGCAGGTGCTCGCAGACGCGCTCGACATCATCGACGGACTCATCGAGTCGGCAAGGCTCAGCGATCCGGTACCGGGTGAGCGCGGCCGAAGCCGCTGCGCGCGGCCTCGACGTTGTCCTACGCATGTTCCTGCCAACGTCGCGATGATCGATGATCGAATCGCAGCGCAGGTTCCCGAGGCATACCTGGCAGACAGCATTGCCACAGTGCTCGCTGGCGGCTGGGACGTGCTGTTTCGAGATCACGAAGATTCGAAGCCTTTACGCGTCGCGTTCGCGGCTTATGCGGGCGCACTCCTTCTCGACGTCGCCGCGCAAAAGCTCGGATTCGAAATACTCGAGACGGAGAACTGGAGTGCGTCTGTTTCGCGCAGCGCGCACGCCGGTCGCGGGCGACCTCGGCAGTCTCCAAATCGATGCTCCGCGCGATCGAAGCGGTCAGATCATGGCCGCACTCGCCGCGCTCGTCATGCCGGCCGGCGCCCGCATCGCAGGCGCCGCACTGCTTGGGCCGTCGCTCGCGGCTGATCCGGTCGCGCTGCGCGCCGGCGTCGAGGCTCTCATCGCACGGGCCGGGGCGGATCCACGAGCCGCTGTGCTTGGCGAGCTTGCCGTACCCGCGCCGATCGGTTCGTTGGCGGCGCTGTCTAGCGTTGCGGCGGCACCGCACGAGATCGCGGCCGCGATCTCGGATCTCGGCCGTGTGCGCAGCGCGCTGGAGCCACTCGATCTGTTGCTGCTCATCGACCCCGAGCTTCTCGCCGGTAAACGTCTACGTACCGAGAGTGGTGAGCTGCTCGTATTCGGGCAGCCCGATGACGCGAGCGAGCTACTGGTGATCGACGGCTGGTCGGAGCAGGCACGCGACCAGCTCCTCGCCGCGACGCTCGTACCGCAAGTCTTGCGCGCCGCTCCGTATGGCGTGTTGCTGAGTACCTGGCCGGAGACGAGATTCGCGGTTCGTGACGTGCCGCGCGCGGGACTTCGGCTCAGTCGTCGCTACCAGGTGGCAACTACTCGTACGGGAGAACGACGGCTCTGGATTTCACACGAATACCAGCATGGGATCGGTGGGCTGGGCAGTGGTGTGGCAGCGGACCGACTTTTCACGTCGGGCAACGTGCGCTAGCGCTCGGTAAACATTGACCGATCATTCCTTGTGCGGTGCGATTGAGTTGGTAGTCTCCGCGCGTGACTGAGGAGCAGTTGCTCAGTGCCGCGCTCGTGCATTCGCCCGAGAGTGTTTCGATGTACGGATTCGACTCGACCGTGCTCTACATGAACGCGGTCACCGAGCGGATGATGGGCGTGACGTTTGCCGAGCTGCGCGGCAAGCGACTGTTCGACCTCTATCCCGATGCGATCGGCACTGCGTTCCATCGCGCGTTCGAGAGCGTCGTCGCCGGCGCGGCGCCACAGTCATACGAACACTATTATCCGCGCTTCGACCGCTGGTTCGCGGGCCACGTCGTGCGCGTCGACGACCGCGTTCACGTCTACGCGCGCGACGTCACGGACGAGCAGCGAGCGCGGCGCCGCTCCGAGGCGCTCGCGAAAATCTCCGAGGCGTTGACGCGCAACGAGCTCGATCTGCGGGGAACCGCGCAGGCCGTCGCGCAGATCGTGACCGACACGCTGCAAGCGGAGTGCGTGATCGCGCTGTTGTCGGAGGATCGCCAGTGGCTCGAGCCCGTCGCGCACGGCGCGCGTGAAGAGTACGCCTCGCTGATGCCCGAGCTGACGCGGTGGAGTGCACGCAGCGGTCATGCGGGCGAAGCGCTGCGTACGCGCACGGCGGTGCTCGCGCAGGCCGATCAGCTCGCGAATACCATCAGCTCGATCGACGATCCAAAGCTGCGCGACCTCGTCGATCGCTATGCGCCAAGTACGCTGCTCGTCGTGCCGCTCATCGTTGGCGAGCATCCGGTCGGCGTGATGATCGCGACTCGCGGCCCACGCAGCGCGCCGCTCACGCACCACGATCGCACGCTACTCGAGGAGGTCGCTCCGAGCATCGGGCTCTACCTCGCGCTCGCGAGTCGCCGCGCCGAAGCGGGGTCGTTGCGCAATCGCTTGGCCGCGCTCGCCGACGCGATTCCTGCGCTGGTGTCGTTCATCGATCGCGACCAACGCTACCAGTACGTCAACGCGAGCTACGAGCGCTGGTTCGGCGTACCGCGCGACAAGTACGTCGGACATCACATGCGCGAGATGCTCGGCGAGGAAGCGTATGCCAAGCTCGCGCCGCACGTCGAACAAGCGCTGGCCGGCCGGCAAGTGCGGTTTCGCGAGCGCATCACGTACCCGAGCGGAGCGCGCGATATCGACGCGCAGTACATGCCGCTCGTCGATGCGCACGGTGTGGTCGAAGGTTTCGCGGTGCTCGTGCAAGACGTCACCGCCGAGGTGCGGATCAATGATCTAGAGCGCACGCAGCGCGACGCCGAGCGGCGTGCAGCGGCACGGCTCGAGACGTTACTCGTCGTCACCGCGAAGCTTGCCGGTGCGGCGCGTCGTGAAGACGTCGAGCGTACGCTCGTCGACGCGACGTTCGAAGCGCTCGAGGCATCGTTCGCCGGCATGTGGACGCTGTCGGCCGACTCGCGCGAGCTCGTACTCGTCCGCGAACGCGGCATGCGCGAGGAGCTCGTGCTGACGTATCGCCGGCTCAAGACCACTACGCCCGGCCCGATCACCGACTGCGTGCAGACGGGCCGCCCGGTGTTCGTGTCGTCGCGCGAGGAGTACGCAGCGCTGTATCCGCTCCTCGAACCCGTGCATCGCCCGCAGGGGTCGCCACCGCTGTCGTTTGCGGTGCTGCCACTCGTGATCGAGGGCCGCGTGATCGGATGCCTGAACTTCTCGTTCTACGACGGGCGCCGCCTGTCGAACGAAGAGCGCACGTATTTCGAAGTGCTCGCGCTGCACGGTGCGGAGGCGCTGCGCCGCGCGAACATCTATGCCGAGCTGCGCGACGTCAGCGAGACGCGAGCCGCGATGATCCAGGCGTCGCCGGCGGCGATCATGTTGCTCGACTCGCACTCGATCGTCCACGCGTGGAATGCTGCCGCCGAGCGCATCTTCGGCATCTCCGCCATCGACGTGATCGGCAAGCCCCTACCCGAGCTCGATCTGCAACCGGATGCCCTGGATACGCTGCGCCGCGCGCTCGCGGGCGAAGAGGTGCACGGCCGCGAGGCGCGCCGGTTACGCGCGAACGGCGAGTCGTTCGATGCCGAGTGCCATGCAGCGCCGATCACGTTCAGCGACGGACGCACGATGTGCCTATCGCTGATCGTCGACATCTCGCAACGCAAGCGCGTCGAACGTGGCCGCGAGCTGATCGCCGGAGCAAGCGCGATCTTCGCGCGCTCGCTCGACTGGCGGCGCACGCTCGACGAGGTCGTGCAGCTGCCGCTCGAGCACTTCGCGGACTGGTGCTGCGTCGATCTGCTCGGCGACGACGGCATCCTCGAGCGCGTCGCGGTCAGCCGCGAGGAGGCTGCGCCCGGACTGCCGATTCCGCGCCGGCTTGTCCACGACGGACGCGGCGGTGTGAGCGAGGCGATCAGGACCGGCAAGATCAAGCTCGCGCACGACATCACCGACGAGACGCTCAAGCGGATCGCGCGCGATGAAGCTCACCTGCAGGCCATGCGCTCGCTCGCGATGCGCTCGTTCGTGTCAGTGCCGATGATCAGCGGCGAGCGCACGTTCGGCGCGCTCACGCTCGCGTCGTGCACGCGCAACTTCGATGAGCTCGACGTCTCGATCGCGATGCAGCTCGCGAACCATGCCGCGACCGCGATCGAGAACGCGCGGCTGTTCGAGGACGCGCGCACCGCCCGCCGCGAGGCGGAGGACGCGAGCCGCGCGAAGGACGAGTTCCTCGCGATGCTCGGCCACGAGCTGCGCAACCCGCTCGCACCGCTCGTCACCGCACTCGAGCTCATGCGCATGCGCGCGCCAGAGCAGCTGCAACGCGAACGCGCTGTGATCGAACGCCAGGTCGCTCACCTGTCCCGTCTCGTCGACGATCTGCTCGATGTTTCGCGCATCACGCGTGGCAAGGTCGAGCTGCGCCGAGAGCGCGTGTCGCTCGCGAGCGTCACTAGCAAGGCGATCGAGCAGACCAGCCCGCTGTTCGAACAGTCGCAGCACCGGCTGATCGTCGACGTGCCGGCCGATCTCTCCGTGTCCGGAGATCCGACGCGGCTCGCGCAGATCATCGCCAACTTGCTCTCGAACGCCGCGAAGTACACCCACAACCAGGGCTCGATTTCGGTGTTCGGCCACCGCAGTAACGGCATGGTCGAGCTTGCCGTCCGCGACAACGGCATCGGCATCGCTGCCGACTTCCTGCCGCAGATCTTCGACCTGTTCGTACAAGCGCCACAGCCGAGCGCGCGCACGCGCGGCGGTCTTGGCCTGGGTCTCACCATCGTGAAGAGCCTCGTCGAGATGCACGGCGGCACGGTCTCTGCGACGAGCGCGGGCAAAGGCAAGGGCTCGGAGTTCTCGATCCGACTCCCCACCGCGCCAGAACCGGTCGCCGTGATCGAGCCGGAGCGCGCGCCGCAGTTGCCGCGCGCCGTGGTCGCGCGCCGCATCCTCGTCGTCGACGACAACGAGGACGCGGCAAACCTGCTCGCGGAGGTGCTGGTCGCGCACGGCCATCACATCCGCACTGCGCTCGACGGTCCATCGGCGTTGCGCGTTGCCGACGAGTTCCACCCCGAGGTCGCGGTGCTCGACATCGGCCTGCCGGTGATGGACGGCTACGAGCTCGCCGAACGCATGCGAGCGACCCCGAGCCTCTCGGGCGTGCGCTTGATCGCGGTAACTGGCTACGGTCAGGAATCCGATCGCGCGCGCGCGCTCGACGCCGGTTTCCACGCGCACCTGGCGAAACCGGTCGCGATCGATACGCTCGTGCGCCTCGTCGACGGCGCTACTTGAGTCGGATCCACGGCAGCAGGGCTTCGTCGCCCGGCTCGAGCGGCGGCGGCTCGGTCTTCTTCTGCTCGCCGTCGCCGTCCTGCTTGCGCTCGGGCCTGTCCTCGAACAAGAGGTTCTCGTCGATCGCCGCTGCGCCGCCGAGTGTGACGTTCGCGTGGTCTGACAACAACACGCCCAGCACGGCCGCCGCGGTGGCCGCCGCCGTCTCGGCCTTGCGCGCCTTTTTCGAGACCGGCTGCTGCTCGGGGCCCGGCTGGGCGTGCGCGCTGTCGAGCACGCCCTTCGCGCGCGCCGGGTCTTCGACCACCGGCAGCTCCGAGAGCTTCGGGATCACGGCCGGCCGCATCGAGGAGCTGAAGCAACCAGTAACCAGGACAAGGACGGCGGCGCGCATGGCTCACGCGCCGCAGCATTTCTCGTGCCGCTCGCTGCGTGGGTCATCTTCACGCGTTGGGAGCGGCCGCCGCGTGGTGCATGCACCACACCGTCACGCGTCGGCACTGTCCCCCGCTCATGGCGCCGCGACCCATGGTAGATGAGGGCATGGCCCCGGTGAAGAAGCCCGAGACCCCGCAGGAGTACAAGACCATGAGCGGCATCCCGCTCAAGGCCGTCTACACGCCCGAAGACCTCACGTCTCGCGGGTGGACGTACGACGACAAGCTCGGCAACGCCGGCCAATACCCGTTCACGCGCGGACCGCACGCGACGATGTATCGCGGCAAGCCGTGGACGATGCGCATGTTCGCCGGCTTCGGCACCCCCGAGGACACGAACCAGCGCTTCAAGTTCTTGCTCGCGAACGGCCAGACCGGTCTGTCGACCGCGTTCGATATGCCGACGCTGATGGGCTACGACCCCGATCACACGCGCTCGCTCGGTGAGGTCGGCCGCGAAGGCGTGTCAGTCGCGACGCTCGACGACATGATGCGGCTGTTCGGCGACATCCCGCTCGACAAGGTGTCGACGTCGATGACGATCAACGCACCCGCGGCGGTGCTGCTCGCGCTCTATGTCGCGGTCGCCGAGAAGCAAGGCGTGTCACCCGACAAGCTGCGCGGCACGCTCCAGAACGACATGCTCAAGGAGTTCATCGCGCAGAAGGAGTGGATCAGCCCGATCCGCGGCCACATGCGGATCATCCGCGACATGCTCGTGTGGTGCACGCGAACGATGCCGCAGTGGAACACGATTTCGATCAGCGGCTATCACATCCGCGAAGCCGGTGCGACGGGCGTGCAAGAGCTCGCGTTCACGATCGCCGACGGCATCGGCTACGTCCAGCTCGGCATCGAGGGTGGCCTCGACGTCGACGAGTTCGGGCCGCGCCTGTCGTACTTCTGGGACGTCCACAACGACTTCTTCGAGGAGATCGCGAAGTTCCGCGCCGGCCGCCGCATGTGGGCGAAGATCATGCGCGAGCGCTTCGGCGCGAAGAATCCGAAGTCGTGGCTGTTGCGCACGCACGCACAGACCGCCGGCGTCTCGCTGATGGCACAGCAACCGCTCAACAACATCGTGCGCACGACGGTGCAGGCGCTCGCCGCGGTACTCGGCGGCACCCAGTCGCTGCATACGAACAGCTACGACGAGACGTACGCGCTGCCGACCGAAGCCGCGGCCGAGGTTGCGCTGCGCACGCAGCAGGTGATCTACGAAGAGACCGGCGTCGCCAACGTTGCTGATCCGCTCGCCGGCAGCTACTTCGTCGAGACGCTGACCGATCAGGTCGAGGCGGCTGCGTGGGAGTACATCAACAAGATCGCCGCGATGGGCGGCATCGTGAAGGCCGTCGAAGAAGGTTACCCGCAGCGCGAGATCGCGCGCGCCGCGTTCGAGTTCCAGCGTGAAGTCGATAGCGGCCGCCGCTCGATCGTCGGCGTCAACAAGTACACGACGCCCGGCGAAGGCGATCACATCCCGACGCTCAAGATCGAGCTCGAGACCGAGCACAACCAGATCCAGAAGGTGAAGCAGTTCCGCGGCTCGCGTGACGAGGCGCAGGCCGAACGGGCGCTCGCTGCGGTGCGCGCTGCGCTCAAGGACGACAAGCAGAACGTGATGCCGCCGATCTTCGACGCCGTAAAGCAGCACGTCACGCTCGGCGAGATCTGCGATCTGTTCCGCAGCGAGCTCGGCGAATATCGCGACCCCGCGTATCTCTAATCCTCGTGCAAACGCGCCAGCGGTAGCAACGCGACCTCGGTCGAAGGCACGCGGCGCAGCTCACCGTCGATCAGGATCAGGTCCGCGACACCGTCGGCAGCGGGCGCGATGCCCATGTCGTAGACGACACGTTCGCCCTCCACGCGCAGCGTGCGAATGCCGCCGTGCTTGCGTTGCTTCGCCGGCTCGGCGACCCACGGGCCGAGCTCGTGCACGCACTTGGCGTGACCGCTGTGGCCCACGATCTGCGTGACGCCGATCGGTAGCGTGCGCGGATCGAAGCGACGCGGCCTGGTTACCGCGAGTGACCACGCCTTGTCGGCGTCGGGCCTATCGGGGTTCGACGGCCGGTGATAGAGCAGCCCGCCACCTTCCTCGCCGTTGCCACCCGGGACATGCAGCGGCTCGAGCGACAGTGGCGTGCTGACGCCGCGCTCCCAGTCCGCACGCACGGCATCGACGGCAGTGCGTAGCTGCGCCTCGAGTGCTTCGGCGATCGCGCGCGGCTCGGCTTCCTCGTGACCGATCAAGCCGAGCTCGCGCGTCGTCACGCCGGCGTGCGTGATCAGTGCTGCGCGGCCGTCCGGCAGCTCGCCGGTCTTCGCGAGATGAAAGCGGCCCGCGAGCAACAGCTCCTGGACGAGCGCGCGTTGCTCGGTGGTGAACGACGCGTAGTCGCGGCCGAGCACGCCGGGCGGCGGCAGCTCGGGGAACGCCGGAATGTACTCGGTCTGGGTGCGTTGCTTGGCGGCCGCGTCGCCGTCGCGGTGCTCGGTCTCGTCGATCGAGCGCGCGAGCTTGCGGGCCGCCTCGAACTGCTCGTCGGTGAGCCGCGCCATCTCCATCACGCGCGACGCGTCGTGATTGCCGAGCAGGAGCGTCACCTGCGCCGGATCGTGGCTCGCGAGCCAGCGCAGCAGGTTCATGCCCTCCTGCGCGGCCGTGTGCGGGTTTTTCAGATCGTAGTCGAAGTGATCGCCGATCGAGACGAGCACGACGTCGGGCGCGATGCGATCGCCGGCCAGCGCGCGGTGCCAGTCGAGAACTTCCAGCACCTTCGCGAAGGGGGCCTGGGGGTCTCCCATCACGAACGTCCGCGGCATGGCTCTCTCACTATATAGCCGCTACGGGGTCTCGCTGATAACAGAGGGGGCGCTCACCGGCGTGTTTCTCCGATGTAGCGCGTTTGCGATTGCCATCGCCGTGAGCCCGAGCAGCGCGAGCACGACGGTGCGCAGGCGATTCAGAAGCGTAAACGTGAGCCCGGCGACGGGCGCGGCACCGAGCAGGCCGTAGAGCACGTAGTTGGTGCCGTCGGCGAGGCCGAGCCCGAGCGGCACGACATTCGACATCCAAGTCACCAGGATCCCGACGCTCAGCGACGCGATCACGAGCGGCGCGGTCATCGGAATGTCGGCCGCGTAGAGGACGACGATCGTGCCGACCCAGTTCGTCACGCGCGAGCCGAGCACGCCGGCGAGGCCGGCCACGATCCCCGAATTGCGCGTATCGCCGATGCCACGCAGCCGGCCGTCGATGGCGACGATCTTCGCGCGCCAACGCGTGCCCCGGGCCGCCGAGATGACGTGTAGCCCGACGAGCCCGTCGATCAGCGTGGCGAGCGCGCCGCGCCGCACGAGGATCGCGACCGCGATCGCAAACACGACGAGCACGGCGAGCCCGATCCACACGATCAGCGCGATACGCTCGGGCAGATCGAGCAGCAGCGCGGTGAGCGGTACACCGACGACGATCGCCGCGATGCCGACGTACATCGTCGTCAGGTTGAACATCACGACCGCCGATACTGCGTGTTCCACCGGCACGCTGCGGACCAGCATCGTGACCTTGACCGGCTCGCCAAGCGAGTTGCCGGGGGTCAGCCGGTTGATCGCCATACCGCTCAGCTGCGCCGCGTAGACGCGCCAGTAGCTCACGCGCTGCTTCGGCCGGAGAAAGCCGTAGATCGAGAATGCGTCGAACGTCGCCGAGAACAGATCGATCAGCGCGATCACGACGAACCAAGCGCCGGTGCTGACCACGGCCTGCTCGATGCCCGACCAGCCGAGGTGATCGACGACGAAGCCGAACGCCACGATCCCGATCGCCAGCACGACGAGGTTGAAGATCGTGCTCGCGCGAATCCGGCGTGCCACGTCCCAGCTTATCGTCTCTTCGGCGGACGCACAGTCCGCGGCTCGGCCGGACTCTGCGGACGCTCGCGCGATAACCCGCCGACTTCGCTCGCGCGCGCGCTGGCCCGAAGCGTGAAGCAGGCGGCGCCATGATGAAGCGACGCACGCCCCACCCTCTCGAACATCAT
>DATDCH010000870.1:0-6995 GCA_036524455.1 Kofleriaceae bacterium
GAACGAGATCCTGATCTACACGGGCACGCATCCGGTGGGCACCACGCCCAACGGCCGCGCCGCGATCAGCCTGTTCCCGTTCGACGACACCGACAATAACGGCGGTGTCTACATCCTCGCGATCTGTGCGACGGGCGCGACCGATCCGTCGCAGTGCAAGTACGACGCGTTCCGCATCAAGAACGGCGATCCGGACGATCCGACGCCGCAATTCCCGCTCGCGCACGGCGGCAAGTACTACGACGCGAACGTCAACGGCCAGTGGGACGGCGGCGAGGTCGGCATTGCGAGCTGGCAGATCGACTACCACGACATGATCAGCGGCACGATCGAGACCGGCCCGAACGGCCTGTTCACGCTCGAGCTGATCCCCGACACGTACCTGTTCGTCGAGAAGCAGTCGATCTCCGGCACGTGGATGCAGACCGGCAACACGGTCGATCAAACCTCGACGACCGGCGGTGCCACCGCCACGCTCAACGGCGACATGACGTACACGATCACGGTCGACGACGACCAGACCGTCGCGGGCCTCTTCTTCGGCAACGTCTGCCTCGGTGCAGGCGGCGGCAAGACGATCGGGTTCTGGTCGAACAAGAACGGTCAAGCGTTGATCGATTCGGGCGACCTGTACGCACTGCGCGGGCTCCACCTGCGCAACGTCAACGGCAGCGACTTCGACCCGGTGTCGGCGAAGGGCTATCGCACGTGGGTGCTGAGCGCGACCGCGGTGAACATGGCGTACATGCTGTCGGCGCAGCTGTCGGCGACCGTGCTCAACGTCCGCAACAACCTCGTCGAGGACGACGCGATCGTCTACGCACCCGGCACGAACAGCGGCAACGCGCTCGGCTTCACCACGATCGCCGAGCTGATCGCCGAGGCCAACACGGCGCTCGCCGGCAGCGGCGTCGTGCTCTCGGATAGCCCGGTGCGCGCGTACCAAGAGGCGCTCAAGAACGCGCTCGACGCGGCGAACAACAACTGGAACTTCGTGCAGGCGGGCCAGGCCACCTGCGCGACGCCGGCGTTCTAATTCGCCTGCGAGCCGGCACTGCGACTCGCACGATGCAGTGCAACCAGCTGGCATCAGTACGAAAAGCCCCTGTCTCGCAGCGGCGAGATCAGCAGATGTAACTCGCTATCCCGAGCCGGCTTGCACTATGGTCCGTTCCGCAATGGGAAGATTCGAGCCGACCGGACCCGTCGACGTCCCCGGACTCGAGCATTCCGTCGTCAACCTGTCGTGGGGTGTGCTGCGCGGCGCCTGCGGCCCGTCCGATGGCACCGCCGGCGCAGGCTCGAACGTGCCGAGCGCGCTCGGTGTGCTGCGCCACTCGGAGATCTATCGCGAGTACCCGCAAGAGATCGAAGAAGCGTTCGCCGTGCTCGAGCAGCACGTGATCAAAGAGGGCCAGCTCTTCCCGGTCGCGCTCGCGACGCTGCCGTTCTTGTTCGCGACCCTGCGCCCCCGTGTCAAAGATCCGAACGGGCCCGCCTCTTGGCCGGCGCGTTCGGCGGAGCCGATCAGCGAGCGCATCGCCGATCTGATCGCGCTCTACGCATCCGCCTCCAAGACACTCGAAGCACCGCTCGGTGATCACTTGCTCCAGATCATCGGTGATCACTCCGCCGACATCGTGCGGTGGTGGGGGCATTACGACCGCGCGCTCGCCGCACTCGCCGTTCACGTGCCGGCGCTGCGCACGCTCTACCTCGCCGCGATCGAAGGCGCCGAGCGCGTCGAGCCCGAGGTGCTACTCGCGCTGATCGAGCTCGGCGAGGCGCCGGGTGAAACGACCGAATTCGCCTTCGCGATGCTCGATGGCGCGGACTCGACAGACCTGCAGCGTGTGGCGGCAGCTGCGTTCCTCGCGCGATTCGGGGAGCACAGTCCCGAGCAGCTGATGCGCATCGATGCGGCGCTGCCGCCGACCGCGCGCGGCACGCTGCGCAAGCACGTCAGGTTCTGGGACCCGAACCTCAGCCGGCCTGTCGTCGCGCCGAAGCTCTACGAAGCCGAGGTGCTGTTCACCGGCAAGAAGCTCGTCGTCGTCAAAGCCGGCAATCGCAGCGTGACGCTGCCGTGGGAAGGCGCCGAAGTCGCCAAGGGCGATCGCTTGCAGGTCGGCCTCACCACGCACGGTCAACCGAAGCTCGCCGTCGTTACCGATTGGAAGGGTAACGTGCGCGTGATCGACTTCTGAACGCACGCGCGCAAAACTCGAGGATCACGCCGGGCCCACGACGGCGCTTGGAGGTGCTGTCGTGGTGGAAGGACAACCCGGCGTGACCTTCGCCAAGGAAACGTTCGGTCAGGGCAGGATGGTCACGCGCGTGCCGCTGTCGACAGCCCCCTCGTGCGGGCCGCGGTTGTGCGGAACGAGGAACTGACAGCTGCCTTCGTTACCGTCGGAGTCGACGTAGTAGACGGTGTAGACGCGACCGTCCATGCCGCCTTGTCGCTCGCTGCGCAGCTCGAAGTGCTGGGAGTCGATGATCGCCGCGTCGTAGATCACGGTGTGGCCATCGCCACCGCGACCGACTTCGATGTCTTCGTCGACGGTGATCTTCGTGACGTTGCCTTCGGCGATCGCCGAGCCGTTCGGGCACACGTCGACCTTCGCGCAGTCGGCGAGCGTGTACGTGTGCAGCTTGTGATTCGGTGGCCACAGGATCGTCGCCGTGCCGACCGGCCACGGCTCGCATTCGTCACCGCCGCCGCCGTCGTCGCCGCCGCCGCCGCCATCACCACCGCCGCCGTCACCACCACCGCCGTCACCTTCATCGCACGGGTACGTGTCGGGACCGCAGGTGCCGCTGCCACCGCCATCGCTGCCGCTGCCGTCGCCGCTACCGTCACCGCTGCCGTCACCACTACCGCTGCCGTCGCCACTACCGCTGCCGTCGCCACTACCGTCACCGCTTCCGTCGCCGTCCTCGTTGCCGGGCGGCGCCTTGTCTGGATAGTCCGGCGTGCACTCGTAGTAGTACTCGCCCTCGTTGCACCACACGGTCACGCCGTCGGAGCGCACTCCCATGATCAGGTCCGAGCCACAGGCCACCGTGAAACCGAGCGCAGCCGCCAGCACCGTGAACAACGATCGTCGCATGAGCACCTCCGATGTGCGTCAAGTGCGGCGATGCACGCGCGTGGTGGCAGGAATCTGCTAACCGCGCCCTCACCGATCAAGCTGGCACGTGTCAGTGCCAGCCTAACGGATGCTCGAGGCCTTCGCGTTCGCGACTTGATTGAGCCGCGCCTGCGCGATCGCGGCTTCGACCATGCGGTCTTGCTCCGCCGTGTGCTTCCACTTGTCTTGAATCTCGGGCGCCAGCGTGTCGACCGGATCGAAGTACAAGAAGAAGCCGGGCTTCACCGAAGGTGCAGCGAACACCGAAATGCCGGTCTCGCGATCGTAGTGCTCGAAGCTGTGCGCGACGCGCTTGCCGCCACCGCCGGGCGCGTCGACGACAAACGTCGGCGTGTGGAAGCCTGCGGTCACGCCACGCACGCCCTTCTCGATATCGAGTGCAGTCTGCAGCGTGGTGCGCAGATCTTCGACGCCCTTCACGAGGTCGTGCACGTAGACGTAATACGGATGGACCTGGCAGTGACCGAGGCGCTTGACGAGCAGCTGCATGGTGTCGACGCGATCGTTGACGCCACGCTGCAGCACCGACTGGTTGCGCGTGATGATGCCGCGCTCGAATACGCCGTCGAGAGCGCGCTTCGTGATCGCGGTGATCTCGTTCGGATGGTTGAAGTGCGTGTGCAGCACGACCTCTTTGTGCAGCTTGCGGCCGCGTTCGACGACTGCGGTCAGCGCATCGACCCACTCGTGATCGGTGATGAGCTTCATCGGCATCACCGCGGGGCCTTTGGTCGCAAACCGGATGCGCCGGATGTTCGGCATCTCGAGCAACCGGTTGCCGATCAGCGTGATCTGCCGTGCCTTGAGCTGGAAGCTATCGCCGCCCGACACCACGATGTCCTCGAGCTCGTCGCGCTCCGAGATGTAGCGGAACGCGCGCTCCCAGCGATCCTCGGTCGCCTTCAGGCTGACCTTGTCGACAAAGTCCGTGTCGACGCCAACCGCGTAGCTGCGCGTGCAGAACCGGCAGTACACCGGGCACGTGTCGAGCACGAGGAACAGCGCCTTGTCGGGATAGCGATGAGTCAGGCCCGGCACCGGCGCATCCGCTTGCTCGTGTAGCGAGTCGAGCGTCAGCTTCGGATGATCGGGCAACAGCCGAGACGCGATCGGAATGAACTGCCGGCGCAGCGGATCGCTCTCCGGATCGCTCCAATCGATCAGCGACAGCAGATACGGCGACACCCGGATCGACATCGGCGCTCGGTGAAAGCCCTCCTCGACGTCTGCGTAGAACTCGCGCGGCACCAAATCCTGAACGGTGGCGAGCAGCTTCGCCGGATTCGTGATCGAGTTTTTCGCCTGCCAGGTGTGATCGAGAAACGTCGCTTCGTCGACCGCCTTGTACGCCGGAATCCGTTGCCAGAACGGGCCGTCGAGCAGCTGGCGATGCTGCAGAGTCGACGGATCGACTTGCGGCTTCAGATGTTGAATCGGTTCGTCGCCTGGGGCGCGCTGACCGATTGTTTTGAGTTGGTCCATGGGAGTCCTCGCGGTCGTCAAGAAAGAGGTCGGCCGGCCGGTAATCAGAGCGAGAGCGACCTCAATCGACGTCGGGCTGGTGCGGGACAGAGCCCAAGTACCACATGAGATCCAACGTATATCAGGGCGTGCTCGTTCCGGCTAGGTGCCGCGTTCACGCGCACACGCTAACCTGTGGAGTGAAGCGACTCGCGCCCCGCGAAACAGCGCCGACGCGGCAAGTCGTAATCGCCGCGCTCACGCTGCTCGTGCTCGGCGGTGTCGGCGCCCTGCAAGCCGGCCGCGCGGGTGGCGAGTTCATGTTCGACCTCGAGCAAGAACGCCCAGCGCTCACCCGCGTCGCGCCCGCTGTGTTCGATCCGCACACGCCGCGGCTCGCGCGTCGCGTGTTCGTCGTCATCATCGACGGCCTGCGGCTCGACAAGTCCTACGAGCTGCCGTTCATCGATGGTCTGCGCCGGCGTGGCGTCGATGGGGAAGCCCAATCCCATTATCCGACTTGGTCGCGCCCGAACTACGTCTCGATCCTGACCGGCGTGCCGCCCAGCGCATCCGGCGTACGTACGAACCATCACTCCACGCCCGTCGCGCTCGACTCGCTCATGGATCGCGCCAAAGCCGCCGGCCTCACCACGGGCAGCGCCACCGACTACGACGTCTTGCCACGCCTGTTCCTGCGCGCTCGCACGCCTCGCACCGGCGAGCTCGTGCCCGGCGTCGTGCCCGTGCCGGCGCCAGCCTCCGACGACGAGGACGACCACACCGACGAGGACGCCGACAACCTCGACGTCGCCACCGACAAGGAGGTCGCCGCCGCGGTCCGCGCTCCCGACGCCAATCTCCAATCGCCGTTCGACGACGCACGCTATGCGCCCTGGCCCGGCGGCTTCTCCGAAGCCGGCGACGCACTCACCACGGGCAACACCGAGCTCGTCGTCCTGCTGCTCGGCGCCGTCGATCTCGCGGGCCATCGTCACGGTGGCGACAGCGCGCAGTATCGCGACGCCGTCCTCATCGCCGACCGCGCTCTCTCGCGGGCGCTCGCCCGCATCGATCTCGAGCACGACGCGGTCATCATCACCTCCGATCACGGCCATACCGACCGCGGCGGTCACGGCGGCGTCGAGCCTGAAGTCCTGACCGTGCCGCTCATCGCCGCAGGCGCCGGTATCAAGCCCGACGCCCAGGCCATCGACGCGCGCCTGATCGACGTCGCCCCCACCGTCGCCGCCCTGCTCGGCATCGCGGCTCCCGGTCACGGCCTCGGCCGCACGCTCACCGAGATCCTCGCAATCGACACGGCAACCAGCGTGTCGCGCCAAGTCGCCGACACCCAGCGCCTCACGATGACGCGCGCCGTCGTCGCCGGCGCCGAAGCCACCGCCGAGATCGACGTGCTCGAGAACCGCGCGATGCGCATCGGCCTCGTCGTGTGCGGCGCCGCGCTCGCGATCGCGCTCGCAACACTGCTCATCCGCCGCCGCGTGCTGCGCCTCGACCTCCGCGTGCTGCTCGTCTCGGTCCCCGCATTCTTCGTCGTCTATTACGGCCTGATCGGCCTCCTCGGTCAGCGCTTCTCGCCGTCACTGCTGCCCGCGAAAGGCCACCTCGCCGCCACGATGGCGCAGTACGGTCTCGCCGGTCTCGGCGTCCAGCTCCTGTTCAGCCTCTGGATGCTGCGCAGCCAACGCACGCTCGCCGAGCGCCTCGCGACCGCAAACGGCATCGCGTGGATGGGCCTGATGCTCGCGATGGTGCCCGCGGGTTTCGCGTGGGCATTCTTCCCGCCGCCGTACGTCGCGGTGCCGCCGCCGCTATGGCTCGTGCTGATTCCCGCCGTCGAGGTTGCGGTCGCCTGCGCCGCAGCGTCGGTCGCGCTCACGCTGATGGTCGAGGTGATCGTGTTCGCGTCACGCGCGTGGCACAAGCCGCGCTGAGCGACCTACTCCTCCGAGCGACCCGTGGCGTCACGATCGCGGTCGTATCGTCTCGTGAGCGGAAACGGCGGCAACCAGGACTCGCGACGGACGGTCCAGAGCTCATAGGTTGGACTCAATTGGTCAGAGGTATCCAGGGATCCCAGGTTCACTTCGATTTCGTCCGCCGTGCATCCGAAAACGGTCGAGCCGCAGCGGGGACAGAAGAACCGCCCGGCATAGTCGCGTGTTTCGCCCTCGATCGTCACCGCATCGTGAGGGAACACCGCGGAAGCGTGAAAAAGCGCCCCATGATGCTTCCGGCAGTCGAGGCAGTGACAAAGGCCGACCCGGTATGGGCGTCCCGACGCGACAATTCGAACGTTGCCGCACAGGCAACCGCCAGTGAAGCGGTCCATGGTTCGTCTCCTCGTTCGTTGTA
>DATDCH010000871.1:0-6784 GCA_036524455.1 Kofleriaceae bacterium
GATATCGGCCGCCGACGGGCTCGTCGAGTTGTGCGTGCCGGTAGGCGGAGACGACACGCAGCGGCTCGACATCGACGCGCCCGGGGACTACTTCGACGGCGTCGTGATCGCGTCGTACCATGCCTCGTTCAAGTACAACCCTCCGATGATCCTGAGGTCGATCACGCCCGCGCGCGCGTCTGCATTCTATTCGGCGCAGCTCGGGGTCGCGTTCGACGCGACGAAGGCCCACGTCCTCGTGCTGAACGCGTGTGATCGCGACGAGCCTCTACTCGATCGCCCGCACGGCTCGATGCTGGTCGCGTCCGAACAGGGCGGCCATGAGCTCGCGTGGAGCGCCGGACCGATCGGTGACTACGTGCTATTTCCGAACGTCGACGTGACACAGCCGACCGGCATCGTGAGCTGGGGGGCCATCGACGTTCCACTCATGATTCCCCTCACGGCTGGAAGTTGGACGATGGTCGTCGGCTGCATCTGGTTTCTGTAGTCCTAGCGATAGGGGCCGACGTGATTGCGCTCGCCGGCCCAGTACGCGGCGAGCTCGATCGCTGCACCGAGTCGCTCGGTGTCACCGAACGCGCCATCGAACGTGATCTCGACATCATGGCGGCGAACGATCGTCGTCCCGGGCCGAGCCGTATCGAGTAGCCCACGCGCGCGGTCGTCGATGCGGAGCGCCTCGGTGCTGTGACCGTTAGCCGGCGGCCACGCGGTGCGCGGCAGATTGTCTGAGATCAGCGTCAGCGTCTCGCCGCTGGTGCCGAGGCGATGTGCACCGACGACGGTGCGCAACCGGCCTTGATCGGCGGGACCGAGCCGGCGCAGCAGTCGCACGGTGACGTCGACCTGGCCGCGCCGCACGCGCACCACTGGGCGACCGCCGAGCTCGACGCGCGACGCGGCTTCGCCGCCGAGGGCTTTGGCGACGGGCGCGAACAGTCTGGCCCAGCGCACGGGGCGCGTGGCGAGTGCGAGCGTGGCCGCGAGCATGTCGGCGACGCGCTCGGGCGACGACTCGGCGTCGGAGCGCGACGCCATCACCTCGTCGCTGCGCAGCTCGTGCTGCCACGCACCGTCGCGCATCATCGGTACGGTTACGCGCAGCGGTTCGGGCGTGCCCGACACGTAGCGCGAGGCAAGCAGCGCGCTGCGCGCTTCACCGTCGAGCCACAGCGACGCGAGCGAGACGTCATTGGTCTCGACAAGGCAGCTGTCATCGAACGATGGCTGGCGCGGCGTGTGGAGCACCCGGTCGGTCCAGCTCACGCTGAGCTCGAAGCCGTCGGTGCTCGGCAGCTGCACCGCGACGCGGCCGACCGGCTCCATCTGCGCACGTGCGCGATACGCCATGTCGTGGACCGTCAGCTCGACGCGCACGCTCGTCGATTCGTGCGTGCAGGTGGCGCTGGGAAAGCGGTCCACGATCGCTGATGCAAGCCGGTCGGGCACTCGCGTCAAGGATAGCGCTTCCGAGGGCAAGCGCAGCAAAAGCCGGCCGACGCGCATGGCGCCGACCGGCCGTGGATCACAGCCGCTGAACGACTAGAGGTTGTCAGCCGGCGTCAGCGTCACGCGCACGTGCTCGTTGACCGGCGTCGCGTACTTGTCTGGCGTGATCTCGCGCGCGGTTGCCTTGCCGTCGATGCGGCCGCTGTTCGGCATCGCCTGCTGCACGCCGGTGTTGAGACCGACGTCGAGCTCCTCGTCGTACTCGGTGCCGAGGTCGAACAGCTTGATGTCGGGCGTCACGTCCTCCCAGCGCGGCAGGTCGCCGAGGAACAGCTCGATGCCCTCCATCGGCGAGCCAAAGAACCAGTCGTTGGCTGCGACGAACGATGTCGCGAGCGCGAGCTTGTCGCCGGGCTTCGCCTTGAACGTGAACTCGAACGACTGGCCTGGCTCCGCCGCCGAGGCACCGGTGGCGCCGACCGGCGTGCTGAATGCGCCGGCGACGTTCGCGTCGCGGTTTTCGGCCTTTAGATTCGCGAGCAGGCCCGCTTCATCGCCGTCTTCGGCGAGCGCCTCGAGGCCAACGCCGTAGTCGCCGTTGTCGATATAGAACAGCGGACCCGGCTCGGTGTGGACGACGAACACGCCGCGGCCCAGCGCGGTGGCGACGCCGCGCTCGTAGCGCAATGCCGTGGTCAGCGCGTCGGCAAGACCTGCTTCGGCCAGCGTCGCGAAGCCGTTCGGGCGAACGCCCTGGTTCGCGTCGAAGAACGCGTTCGGGTGGCGCGACACTGCCCACGCAACGGGCGAGATGCGCACGAACTTCGTACCGACCGACGTCTGCAGCGTGGTGTCGGTCGAGATGTTCTCGATGCGCAGCACGAAGCCGTCGGCAGCGACACCCGCCGCGAGCGTCACTTTGATCATCGAGTTGATCGCCGGAATCGGCTGGCCGTTGATCTGCGTCTCGGTGACGAGACGCACGTGGTTGTCCGGATCGGGCGCGCCATAGTCGCGCATTGGTTGATTTGCGCACGTCGCGTTGCCGACACCCAGCTCCTGATTCGCCTCGGTACCCGCGTCCCACAGGCGCACGGTGCTGGTGATATCGCCCAGCACGCGCTTGCCATCGGCATAGAGCGGGAGGCCTGCGGGATCAGGCGCAAAGAACCAGTCGTTCGACTCGATCAACGACATTGCAAACGTGAGCTTGTGGCCCGGGCCGGCCGTGAACCGCACCTCGTAGGCATGGCCGGGATACAAGTTGCTTTGCGTCATCGTGCCGGCGATCGTGCTTTGGGCGCCCACCTTGAGCAGTTTCCACGGCGCAATGTTCTCGATCTTGAGTTGGAACTCACGCGTAGATCCACTGTTGGGATCGTCGGAGTCATTGGTGCCGCACGCGGCGAGCGTCAGAGCACAGAGCGTGGAAGCGATCAGCCTCATAGGTAGGGTCCTTTCTGGGTCTCGCTTCCCCGATGCGAACCGCACGCCAGTGCGTCTAGCTTCGCTCTCACGGAGTTGGGTAGGGTGTGCGCATGCCGAATCGCCTCGCGACCGAGAGCTCGCCGTACTTGCGGCAACACGCCGACAATCCCGTCGAGTGGTGGCCATGGACGGCAGAAGCGTTCGCTGAGGCCAAGCGCACCGACAAGCCGATCTTCGTGTCGATCGGTTACGCGGCGTGCCACTGGTGCCACGTGATGGCGCACGAGAGCTTCGAGGATGAAGCGACCGCGAAGCTGATGAACGAGCTGTTCGTCAACATCAAGGTCGATCGCGAGGAGCGCCCCGACGTCGACGCGATCTTCATGAACGCGATCCAAGTGATGGGCGAGGGCGGCGGTTGGCCGCTCAACGCGTTTTGCTTGCCGGATGGCCGGCCGTACTACCTCGGCACGTACTATCCGAAGCAGCCGCGCTTCGGCCGGCCGAGCTTTTCGGATTTGCTGCGCGCGATGCACGACGCGTATCGCAAGCGCCGCGCCGATGCCGAGGACAACGCGCTCGCGCTGATCGACGGGCTGCAGCGCGTCGACGAGCACTACCGGCGCGGCGCGGAGAACGGGGACGTCGGCAAGCTCGACGCGTCGATGATCATTGCAGCGGGCAAGCAGCTCGCCGAGCGTTGCGATCCGAAGCACGGCGGGCTCGGCGGCGCGCCGAAATTCCCGTCGAGCTCGAGCCACGATTTGCTCGCGCGCGCGAGCCGGCTGCCGTTCGGCGACAACGCACGCGCGGCGTTCGACGCGTGGGCGCGCGGCATGGCCGAGGGCGGCATCTACGATCATCTCGGCGGCGGGTTCGCGCGTTACTCGGTCGATGCGAAGTGGCTCGTGCCGCACTTCGAGAAGATGCTGTACGACCAGGCACAGCTGCTTGGCATCTACGCGAGCGTCGTCGCGATGGGTGGAGCGTTCGCGTTACGCGCCGAGGAAGTGATCGCAGAGACGGTCGCGTTTCTCGAGCGCGAGCTTTCGGATCCGGCGGGCGGTCTGTGGTCGTCACTCGACGCCGACAGCGAAGGCGAAGAGGGCAAGTTTTACGTGTGGACGCCGGCGCAGCTGCGCGAGGTGCTCGGCCCGGTCAACGCGCTCGTGCTCGCGCAGGCGTACGGCGTGACCGAGCAGGGCAACTTCGAGCACAAGGCGACGGTGCTGTCGCGCATCACACCGCGGACCTCGCCGCTCGAGGAGGAACAGCTGGCCGAGCTGCGCACGAAGCTGTTCGCGGCGCGGGCGCAGCGTGTGCGGCCCGGCACCGACGACAAGGTGCTCGCAGGCTGGAACGGCCTTGCGATCAGTGGGCTCGTCGCCGCGTGGCGCGCCACGCAGCAGCAACCGGCGCTAACGCTCGCGCTGCGCGTCGCCTCGTTCTTGCGCGACAAGATGATCCGCGACGGTCGGATCGCGCGCGTGTTCCACGGCGGCGTCACGAAGGAGCTCGACGGCACGCTCGACGACTATGCGTTCGTCGCGCAGGGCTTGCTCGAGCTTGCCGAAGCGACCGGCGATCGGCTGTGGTGGGATCTCGGCGCGCAGCTGATGCAGGCGGTGCGCAAGGACTTCGTCGAGACTTCCCCCGTCGGGGATTCCCAAGGGTCTCGTGACGGCGTTGTCATCTTCTATTTGGCGGCCGCAGGCGATCCGCTGCTCGTGCACCGGCCCGAGTCGCACCACGACGGCGCGATTCCGTCGGGCGCAGCGATCGCGGTTCATGCGCTGCTCCGGCTCGGACTCGTCGCCGGCGATACCGCGTCGCTCGAGCTCGCCGAGCAGTACCTCGCGCAGCGACTGACCGCGCAGACCGGGCCGAGCGCGTACATGATGTCGGGGCTGCTCGACGCGCTCGATTTCTATCTGCACGCGAAGGAGATCGTGATCACGAGCGGCGAGGGCCGTGCCGAGCTGCTCGCCGCGACGCGCCGCAGCTACAGCCCGACTGCTGCGATCGCAGGCCCCTGGGCGCAGCCGTCGATCCTCGATGGCAAGACCGACGACGGCGCACGGGCGCGTGCGTTCGTGTGCAGCGGCGCGACGTGCGCTCCGCCGGTCAGCGAGCCGGCCGAGCTGGTCAAGCTGATCAGTTCCACTGGCTGATGCGGTTCTGCGTGCCGACGTAGGACTTGAGCATTGGGTTCGCGCTCGCTTCGCAGTGGCCGAGCGATTCGAACGGATTCTTGATCGCGTCGCGGTAACCGTTGATCGCGTCGGACTCGCCAACGAATGCTTGGAAGCTCGACGGAATGTCGCTCGTGAGTAGCGTCGGATCGCCGGGCGCTGTGGTCGGCAGCGTCGGGAACTTGACCGATCCCGCGATCGGTCCGAACACGCGCCACGTATAGATGCTCTGACCGCGGACGTAGCGGAGGTTGGCCTCGAAGATGTCGTACGGCGCCGAGCCCATGACGGTGATATCGAGCGTCGTCGCGGCCGCGTTGTACACGGCAACCACCCACGGCAACAGATTCGCACCGATGTCGAGCGAGTACGAGCTCGAGCCGCCGACGTGGTGAGTAATGCGTTGCGAGGTCGCTCCGCTCGCCGTCGACAGACAACCCGGCGCGGAGCCGTTGAAACAGGTCAGCGTCGTGACGTTACCCGCCGACGATGGAAGCGACACGTTCAGCGACGCGAGTGTCGTCGCCATCGCGGCTTGCGTGGTTTCAGCGAACGGCAGCCCGCGCACATGCGGCGAGAACCGCGCGAACGTGATCTGCGAGACCTGTTGCGTCGGGTTCGTGAAGGTCGCAGCCAGCGTCGCCACCCCGCTCCACGAACCGGTCAGGGTGACCGAGCCGCCGTGGGTCACGTTGATGTTGCTCTGTGCCTTTGTCGCGAACGTGATGCCGGCGCTCGTCTGCGCGCGCACCTCGACCTCCTGCATCGGCCCTGTGCAGGTGATCGGCAGATCGAGTACGGCCGACGTCACCGAGCCGACGTCGACGGAGCCGCAGCGTGTGTGCACCTGGTAGGTGTCGGCGGCGAACGCGGGGTAGTTGATCGTGAATTGCACGGCTTTCGTCGCTGTCGCGCCACCGGTCGCGACAGTGCCGGAATTCGCGAGTGAGCCCGAGCCTAGGTTTGCGGTGAACGTGGTCGGCGTCGGCGTGCTCGCGACCGTCCACACACCGTTGTAGCCGGCGACGCCGACGTTCGCGACGATCACCCGGTCGTTGCCGTTCAGCCCGTGTGGGCCGACCGTCGTGAAGGTCGCGATCGAGCCCGACTTCGTCGCCCCGTTCGGGCTCGCCGCGATGTCCGCGCTCGGCATCGGCACGACGCGCTGGCTGAATGGATCCTCCGACGACGACACGGTGGGCGACGCGCTGATCAGGGTGATCACGTCCCCAGGATTGAGCGCCTGCACGGTCGCGATCGCGTACGACATGCCGCGGTTGCGGATCGCCGTCACGCTCGCGTTCGGATACACATCGGCGACCGCGAGGCCCGCGGCATCGGTCATCCGCTCGGTCACCGTCGAATCGGTGTCGATGAACACGACGTACATGGCGCCAATCGGGAAGCCGTTCTTGTCGACGACGCGCACCGTTACCGTCCCGCGCATGTTCGGATCGGCGTCGATCATCGCGTCGTCATCCATGCCGCCGTCGCCGGGGCCGCCGTCGCCCGTGGTGTGGCCGTCGTCGCCACAAGCGACCAGTAACGCGACAGCGAGCGCGATCCTCACACCCTGATCTTAGACGCTCTTCTTCATCCCATACATGAGCAACAACCCGAACACGGCGAGTGGGATAACGTAGGGCACGACGAACAGGCCGCCGAGCTCGAATTTCGTCCAGCCGGCAATGAACATGAAGGCTGTGACCGAT
>DATDCH010000872.1:0-11891 GCA_036524455.1 Kofleriaceae bacterium
CGACACCGCTGCGAGACATGTACTTGCCGTACATCCGGCGTCATCGCCTGCGCCGCGAGATCGCCGCGACCCAGATCGTCAACCAGATGGTCAACCTCTCGGGCATCTCGTACGACCATCGCATGACCGAAGACACCGGTGCCTCGGTCACCGACGTCGCTCGCGCTTGGCTGGTCGCTCGGGAGGTCCTCGACTTTCCTGACTGGTGGGCCGAGATCGACGAGCTCGACGGCATCGAGCTCGACGACCTTCGTGTTCGGCGCGATCACCATCGCGCGCAGTGTGGCGGTGCCTGCGACCGTGCGTTTGGTCGGATCGACGTCGAGCACGAGCGCGATGTGCTGGATGTCGACGACGCGATCGGGCGCGAACCGGGGGCGCGTGCCAGGAAATGCAAACTCGCGGGCCATTGGCGCGCAATGTACCGAATCAGCGAGGCGCGCGCTGTTCCAGCCAGGTACACTGGGTGTTGGTGACCGAGACCAGGGTGAGCGGGAGCGGGCGTAGTCCGTCTGCGTCGGGGTCGCGCACGAGCGTGTTCTCGTCGCTGCTGCCGCGGTTCGACGAGCGCGTGTCACCGGACTTCTATCGGCTCTCGGGCAAGCTGCGCGCGTTCGCGAATACGTTGTTCGTACTCTCGAACCTCGCGATGGCGCCGCAGGTCGAGAAGCTCGGCTTCGACCCCGACGTGCACTGGCGGTTCTTCCCCATCATCCTCAGTGTGCACGTCCTCGACCTCTGGCTCGGTGTCGTGTTGTGGCGCGCGAAGCTCACGCCGCGCGCGATGCGCTGGATCACGTACTTCTGCATCGTGCTCGAGATGGTCGCGTCGGTTGCCGCGTCGTGGATCTACGGCAGCGTCAACTCGCCGTTCATCGGCGTCGAGGTCGTGTTCATCATGGCGTACCGCCTCGCGTTCGATCTGCGCTGCGGACTGCTCGCGTTCGGCATCATCTTCCTCGGGCAATGGGCCGTCGTCGGCGCCGAGATGGCGGGCGTGTTGCCGGTACAGCCGATCGGCGGCGCGGCGCTCGACGCGGTCTACGGGAGCGGGGCGCGTCACCTCGGCGGGATGGTGACGCTCTCGGTGATGTTGCTCCTCGCGTTCGTGGTCGCGAACTGGGCGGTCGGCCGCATGCGTCACAAGGAGCTCGCGATTCGCCTGTTGCGCGAGCAGCTGCACGCCACCGAAGACGGCAAGATCGGTCGCCACACCGGCCGCACGCTGCGCGACACCTACGCGCTCGGCAAGGTGCTCGGCGTCGGCGGGATGGGTGAGGTCTACGAGGCGACGCACCTGCGCACGCGCCGCAAGGTCGCGGTCAAGATGCTGCACCCGCACTTCGTCGAGGACTCGACCGTGCTGGCACGCTTCCGCCGCGAGGCTGAGGTCACAGGCAAGCTCGGCAGCGATCACATCGTCCAGATCCTCGACGTCGATGAAGACGACGGTCACCCGTTCCTCGTGCTCGAGCTGCTCGACGGCGAGAACCTCGCCCAGCGCATCAAGCACCGCGGCGCGCTCGAGCCCTCGCAGATCGCCGACGTCGTCGATCAGATCGCGGATGCGCTCGAGCTCGCGCATCGCGCGGGCGTGGTGCACCGCGACCTCAAGCCCGAGAATGTGTTCTTGTGCCCGCGCAACGACGGCAGCACCAGCGTCAAGCTGCTCGACTTCGGGGTGTCGAAGTTGCGTGGCAACGTGACGGCGCTTACCCAGGACGTCGCGATCCTCGGCACGCCGGATTACATGTCACCCGAGCAAGCGACGGGGCGCACTGAAGAAGTCGACGGCCGCTCCGACGTGTTCTCGCTCGGCGGCGTGATCTACTCGATGCTGACGACGAAGCATCCGTTCATCGCCGACTCCATACCGGCGCTGATGCACCAGATCTGCGAGGCCGATCCGGTGCCGATCGGCGAGCTCGCGCCGCAGGCGCCGCAACCGGTCGCGCATGTCGTCGCGATCGCGATGGCCAAGCAGCGCAACGAACGCTACGAGACGGCTGCCGAGCTCGCGCGCGACCTGCGCGCCGCGCTGACCGGCACCGTCGATGCCGAGCTCGAGACTCGCGCAGGCCGCCTGGCGCGTGGTTCGCTGCCGATCCGGCGCTCGCGCCGCGATTCGATGACGACCGACAAGACCCATCCGGCCTGAGGCTACGCGATGCGGTGTTCTTCCTCGTCGAGCGCGGCATACATCGCGTCGTAGAGGAAGCTCGCGCGCGTCACGGTATCGTCGTCGTCGTTCGTGATCAGCGGAAAGCCATCGCTGATCGCGCGCAAGCCGCGCGCCTCGGGCACGCCGTCGATCTCCTCGCGGAAGTCGGCGCAGTGAACGATGCGTGCCATCCGCGCGAGCGCCGGATCGTTCGGCACGTGCTCGTCGACGAGCGCTTCGAACGAGCAGCGGCCGCGGTCGTCGCGGTGCGGATACTTCGCGTTCGGCGCGTCGAAACCGATCGCACCGTGCTCGCGCTGTACGACTGCGACCTCCTCGGGAGAGACGAACCGGATCTCGGCTTGCGGATCGATGAAGCGGCGGATCAGCCAAGCCGTCGCCGCGCGATTGACCTTGATGCGTTGCTTGGTGACCCAGATCATGGGCCGACTCTAGCGCGGAGGTGCTACACGATTGGCATGGCGAAAGCGCGCAAACCAATCGTGCTGCGGCCCGGCGATGGCCGCTCCTATCCGATGGGTCGGATCAGCGCCGTGTTCAAAGCCGACGGCGACGAGACCGCCGAGCAGTACTCGATCTCCGAGTGGTGGCTCGAGCCGCACACGAAAGGCCCTGGCCCGCACTCGCATCCGGAGGACGACGTGTTCTTCATCCTCGCGGGTATTATGTCGGTCATGATCGGCGACGAGTGGATCGACGCGCCGGCCGGTTCGTTCGTGCTGATCCCGGGCGGCACCACGCACGACTTCGAGAACCGCAGCGATGCGCGTGCAGGCCTGCTCGACTTCACGAACGGCGAGTTCGAGTCGGAGATGTCGGGCATCTCCGAGTGGTTCCGAGACAACCCGCCGGGCAACGCGTAGCTACTCGAGCGAGCCGAGCGCTTTCGCGAGCCGGCCGACGCCGTCCTCGATGTTCTTCATCGAGCACGCGTACGACAGGCGCACGTAGCCGGGCGCGCCGAAGCCCGAGCCGGGCACCACCGCGACCTTGCCGACCTCGACGAGCCAGTCGCAGAGCTGCACATCGTCGTCGAGCATCGAGCCTTCGGGCGTCTTCTTGCCGACATACGCCGAGACATCGGGGAACGCGTAGAACGCGCCCTTCGGCTCGCGGCAGTTGACGCCGGGAATCGCACGCAGGAGCTCGACCATCTTCTTCCGCCGCTCGTCGAACGCTTTGCGCATCGTGCCGACGCAGTCTTGCGGACCGGTCAGCGCGGCGAGCGCGGCGATCTGCGAGATGTGCGTCGGGTTCGACGTCGACTGGCCCTGGATCTTGCTCATCGCTTTGATCAGCGGCAGCGGACCGGCGGTGTAGCCGATGCGCCAGCCGGTCATCGCGTACGTCTTGCTGACGCCGTCGACGAGCACGGTGCGCTTGGCGACTTCGGGGCCGACCGCGGCCATCGACACATACTCGGCATCGCCGTAGACGAGCTGGCGATAGATGTCGTCGGAGATGACGAGCAGGTCTTTCTCGACGACGACCTTCGCGAGCGCTTCGATCTGCGCGCGGGTGTAGACCGCACCGGTCGGGTTCGACGGGTTGTTGAGCACGATCGCGCGTGTGCGTGGCGAGCAGGCGGCCGCAACTTGCTCGGCCGTAACGGCGAAGTCGTGTTCTGCTTTTGTCTCGAGCACGACCGGGCGGCCGCCGGCGAGCATCACCATGTCGGGGTAGCTGACCCAGTACGGCGCTGGGATCAGGACCTCGTCGCCCGGATCGATGAGCGCCATGAACAAGTTGTAGAGCGAGTGCTTCGCGCCCGTGGAGACGAGGATCTGATCGGGGTCGATCGACGTCTTGTGCACGGCCGATAGCTCGGCGGCGATTGCTTTGCGCAGCGGCAGGATGCCGCCGACCTCGGTGTACTTGCCTACGCCCTTGTCGAGCGCGGCACGCGCGGCGTCCTTGATATGATCGGGCGTGTCGAAGTCAGGCTCGCCGGCGCCGAAGCTGACGACGTCGATGCCGTCGGCTTTGAGCTTCGCCGCCTTCGCAGTGACGGCGAGCGTGATCGACGGCTTGATCGGATCCAAACGGCTGGCGAGCTTGATCGGAGTCGGCATGGCTTACGTCCTCTTGTACTTCGCGGCGAGCGCCGCGACCACGGGAGCGGGCACGAGACCGTTGACGTCACCGCCGAGGCTCGCGACCTCTTTGACGAGCGACGACGACACGTAGTGGTTCCTCTCGTCGGTCATGAAGAACACCGAGTCGATGTTCGGCGCGAGCCGCCGGTTCATGTGCGAGAACTGGAACTCGTACTCGAAGTCGGCGAGGGCGCGCAGGCCGCGCACGATCACGGTGGCCTTGTGTGCGCGACAGAAGTCGACGAGCAGGCCGTCGAACTGTTCGAACTGTAGGCGATGGCCCGCCTGCGGCATCGCATCTCGGATGAACTGGATGCGCTCTTCGGCCGTGAACAGTGGTTGCTTGCGCTGGTTGACTGCGAGCGTGACGATCACGTGATCGAACAGGCGCAGTGCGCGGTGAAGGATGTCGAGGTGGCCGTTCGTGATCGGATCGAATGTGCCGGGATAGACGGCGATCGTGGTGACTTCGTCTTTGATCGTCATGCGGCCCCCCGATAGAACGAGACCAAGGTGTCGCCGTAACGGCGTTGGTCCGTTCGTAGCAGAGATCCTAGCTCGTCGGGAGGCGCGTTGCGGCGATCGTGCTCGATGACGATCACCGCATCGGGCGCGAGGTGAGCGAGCGTCTGAACGGCGCGAGCTGCGAGATCCGAGCGATACGGCGGATCGATGAACACCAGCTGCCAGGGTGACGCCGGTACATGGCGCGCCGCGAGCGACACCGCGTCGCCTGCCAGCACGGTCGAGCGCGCTTCGAGGTCGAGCTCGCGCAGGTTCGCGCGCACGGCGGCGAGCGCAGACTTTGCTTGGTCGATGAACGTCGCGTGCGCCGCGCCGCGGGACAGCGCTTCGATACCGAGTGCGCCGGATCCCGCGAACATGTCGAGCACCTGCATGCCTTCGACATCGGGCAGGATGTTGAAGATCGCCTCTCGGACCTTTTCCGACGTGGGCCGGGTGTCCGCGCCGTGGGGGGCGCGAAGCACCCTGCCGCCGAGGCTGCCGCGGACGATGCGCATGTCCCGAGGAATGTACGACTTCTTTTTGTTCTCGCCGCGGTACTCCGATACGATTGCCAGCGCAGCTCTATGGTCGGGAACCTTGCAGCATGGCTGGTCGACGGGGCGCTCGCGAAGGGGGCGGGACCCCGCACGGCGTTGCGCGAAGGTGGCCGAGCCTGGACCTTCGACGAGCTGGCCGATCACGTCTCGCGAACGTCGGCGGCACTACGCGGATTACGCCTGCAACGCGGCGAACGCGTGCTGATCCTGATGCGCGACACACTCGAGGCCGCGGCCGCGATCCTCGGCACGATCCACGCGGGGGCGATCGCGGTTCCGATCTCCGAGCTCGCGACGCCCGATGACGTGCAGGACTACGTGCAGCACGCCGGCGCCGTGATCGCGGTGACCGACGGCTCGCACGAAGCTGTGCTCGAAGCGATTCGCAACGAGACGCCAGATCTGCGCGAGGTCGTTGCCGTCGGGCCGAAGCTCGCCGGCAGTCACGACTTTGCAAAACTGATCGAGGGCGCGCAGGCACAACCGGCCGCGCCTAGCGGCGAGGATGACGTCGCGCTTCTGCTTTACTCGGCCGGCTCGGGACCCGGCGAGCTGCGCGCGGTTCCGCATTCGCTGCGTACCGTGCGCGCGGCGTTCGGGTCGTTCGCGCAGCAACTGCTGCAGCTGAGCGATCAGGATCGGATCTTGTGCGTCGCTCGATTGTCGACGGCGTACGGCATCGGCTCCGGCTTGTTCCTGCCGCTCGCGACGCAGGCGGAGTCGCTGTTGTTCCCCGAGCAACCGCAGTCCGACAAGCTGTTCAAGGTGCTCGATCAGTTCAAGCCGACCGTGTTGTTCGCGACGCCGTCGGTGTACGCGCAGCTGGCGCACGACGCCGAGAAAGAGAAACGCGACAAACCGCTCGCGAGCCTGCGCAACGCAGTTGCCGGTGCCGAGGGCATGCCCGAGCGGTTGATCCCGCGCATTCGCAGCGTGCTTGGCACCGAGGTCGTGGTCGGCTACGGGCTCACCGAGATCTTTCAGTTCGCGCTCGCGGGTCGTAGCGATGATCCGGGCGCGCGCCCGGGTGTATGCGGCAAGCCGCTGGCGGGCGTGCAGGTCCGGCTTGTCGACGAAGACGGTGATCCGGTTGGCGTCGACGAGATCGGCACGCTCGAGCTGCAGTGCAGCTCGTTATTCGGTGGCTACTGGGGCGGCGGCACCGGCAATCACGACGTGCGCGCCGACGGTTGGTTCACGACGCGCGATCGGTTCATGGTCGATCGCGAGGGCTTCTATCATCACTGCGGCCGGGTCGACGATCTGTTCAAGGTGGGCGGCAAGTGGGTCTCGCCCGCCGAGGTCGAGCGCGCGCTGACGGCGCACGAAGGCGTGTGGGAGTGCGCGGTGATCGGCGCCGATGACGACGAGGGCCTGATCAAGCCGCTCGCGTTTGTCGTCACGAACGTCGGCTGGGACGGCGGCCCCAAGCTCGAGCAGGAGCTCCGCGACTACGTCAAGCAGACGCTCGCGCCGTACAAGTATCCGCGCTGGATCGAGTTTATCGAGTCACTCCCGCGTGGGCCGGGCGGCAAGCTGCTGCGCTACAAGCTGCGGCCGCAACGCCGGCGGCGGCGCGCCGAGACTGGTACCCACGAACTGCCGTGATCGCAGATGCGCTCGTGATCGCCGCCGAGCACCTCGGCGATGATGCCCCACGCGTGCTCGCGCGGCTGCGCGGCTTCGGCACACCGGCGCAGCGGCCGCGCAGCGCGGTCCTGGCCGCCGTACGCGCGCCGGTTCCGCTTGGCTTGCGCCACGTCGACCCGAGCTGGATCGAGAGTGCGCTTGCTGCGCTGCCCGTGCGCACGCGCACGGCCCTGACCGAGTGCAATGATCCCGTCGACGTTTGGCTCGCGCGCTGGGCGACGGCAACGCTGCCCCCGATCACCGAGCCGCGTGACGGGCTCGCGTGGCTGACTGGCATCGGCACCGATCAGATGGCGTTCGCGCTCGGCGAGGCTGCGAGGGCGATGCCGGCGCTGCGGGCTGCATGCGCGCGGATCGCGAAGCCGCCGCGCGTGGGCGAGCTCGGCCCCAAGCGCGCCGCGATCGAGCGCTGCCGAGATGTCTCGCTCGACGACGATTTCGCAATCGTGCGCGTCGCGTGTCGAGCGCTGGCGCCACATCTCGCGGCGGATCAGCTCGCCAAACTGCAACTGATTCGTAGCCTGCCGCGGCCCCTCGGCTTGGTCGTCTCGCGCGAGCTGGCGCTACATGCCGCAACATCATTCGATCAATGTCCGAGCTGGGCGGCATTGACCGCGCACTGAGAGCACAACGAGCGCGCGCGGCCCGCAGATTGCAAAACTGCGACGCATGCCGATGATGCGAAACAAAACCAAAGCAGGAATCGATTCAGTGGCCCGTGGCGCGCGCAAGGCGACCGACAAGGTGGCCGACGCGGCCGACAAGAACCGCCGTCCGAGCGACCGCGCTGCAACGAAGGTCAAAGCGGCGGCGGAGCGCGCGGGCGACAAGGTCAAGCAGGCCGGTCGCGCGGTGAAGAACGCCGGCCGCAAGGCCAAGGCGAAGGCGAAGCGGATCTAAGCGTCGCCGTCTTCGTAGCGCTCGAGTCGGCGCTTCATCATGACCCGGGTGATGCCGAGCAAGCGGGCGGCCTCGGAGACGTTGCCGTGCGCGCGCGACATCGCCTCTTTGACGAGGCGTCGCTCGGTTTCGTCGAGCGCCGAAAACTGATTCGCGAGCGTACCTGCGGTCTGAGTCGCTGCCGTGCTGCCTCTGGGCAGCGCGAGGTCGGCGGCTTCGATCGTGTCGCCGTTCGCGGTCGCGCACGCGCGCTCGATCGCGTGGCGGACCTCGCGCACGTTGCCGGGCCACGCGTACGCGGTCAACGCCGCGATTGCTTCGGCCGATAGCCACGTTGGTGCGCGCCGCTTCTGGCGGATCTGCGCGAGGAATGTCTCGGCGAGCTCGATGACGTCTGCGCCGCGTTCGCGCAGCGGTGGGATCGCGATCTCCGCGCCGACGACGCGGTAGTAAAGATCCTGGCGGAACCTGCAGTCGGCGACCGCTTGCTTCAGATCCTTGTGGGTTGCCGACACGACGCGGGTGTCGATGCGGATCGGCGTCTCGCTGCCGACCGGCACGACCTCGCCGTCCTCGAGCACGCGGAGCAGCTTGGCCTGCGCCGCGAGACTGAGGTCGGCGATCTCGTCGAGAAACAGCGTGCCGCGATCGGCGAGCGCGAGCTTGCCGCGGCGCGGTTTGTCAGCGCCGGTGAACGCGCCGCGCACGTGACCGAACAGCTCGCTCTCTAGCAGCGTGTCAGGCATCGCGGCGCAGTTGACCGCGACGAACGAGGAGGCGCTGCGTGGCGACGCCGCGTGCAACGCGCGCGCGACGAGCTCCTTGCCGACGCCACTCTCGCCGACGAGGTGGAGCGGAAGCTCCGCGGCCGCGAACCGTTCGATCTCGCGCCGGACCTGCCGCATCGGCTCGCTGCTGCCGACGAGCTCGGGCGCGACCCGCTCGGCGTGCGCGACCTCGACAAGCGTGACCGCGCGCTGGTAGCGGCTCGCGACGTCGACGATGACCGCAGCAAGGCGCGCGACCGCGACGAGCAGCTCGAGATCGGGCTCGGCGAACCGCGCGCTGCGCGTGCGCTCGTCGATGTAGACGAGACCGAGCGTGCGCTTGTCGATCCGTAGTGGTGCAGCGACCGCGGACTGCACGCCTTGGCGATCGAGCGACGCGGAGATTTCGGCGGCGCCGATCAACAGCGCCTCGCCGCGCGTGAGCACCGCATCGACCACGGTGCGCCCGATCACGAGGTCGCGCGCCTGCACCTCCGCCGCCCGGCGCAGCGTCTGGAGCGACGTGCCAAGCGCGATCACGCCGCGATCGCAACCGAGCACCGCGACGATCGCGGCGAGTGCACGACCGAGCGCGGCGTCCGGATCATCGATCGCGGCGGTCGCTTCGGCGAGTTGATAGAACACGCGCAGCCGCTCGTCGACCGACGGCCGTTGCTCGGTCGCTGCGATGCGCAGTGCGATCGAGCTGGTGTCGGTGCCGTGCTCGAACCGCAGCAGCGTTGCACCGATCTGCAGCTGATCACCGGCGTGCAGTACGCGGCGCGTGACGCGCTCGCCGTTGACGAACGTGCCGTGCCGCGACTGCGCGTCGATCACGACCCACTCGCCGGCTTCGCGCGTGATCGTCGCGTGATGGCGCGAGGCCTTCGTGTCGGCGAGCACGACCGCCATCGTCACATCGCGACCGATCTCGAGCGTGTCGTCGAGGTCGAGCGCCGAGGTCACACCGCCGGGGTCGTGCACGACGAGGCGAGGCATCATTCGCTTGTACCGGGTGTGGCTTGCCGCCTACGGGCAGCTGAGCTTGGCCGTGCCGGTCGCCTGGTTGGGCTCGCCGTCCTTACCGAACTTGTAGGAGTACTCGACGCGCGTGCCCTTCTTCTGACCGGTGCAGGCGCCGCCTTCGATCAGCTTCTTCTGCAGCTCGCTCTTGCACGTGGCGACGCCGATCGTCTTCTTGCTCGTCGCTTCGACGTCGACACTGCCAGCTGCGCCTTTGCACTCGCGCACGCCGGTGTACTGACCGGCCTTGGGCTGTGCGAACGCGGTTGCCGAGATCAAACAGAAGAGGATCGTCATCGTTGTCTTCATGGTGTCGAGCCGTAGAGCACGCGTCGTGCCGGCGATTCGCACGAACCAAATCGAGCGCTTGCGCGATGCGCCGGCCCGTGCGGTCGATCGAGTGATCGAATCGCTCGATCGATTGATCGTTCGAACGCGTTACACGCCGCTCAGGCGCCAAGCCTCGAGGTGGAAGTCGATGAGACGCAGGCCGAGATGCTTGCCGTCGGGGCTCGGCGTCGGGCGCCAGAAGAATCGGTTCTGGCCGTGCAGCACGTCGCTCGGCAGATTCGCGATGCGACCATCGCGCGACGCGAACTTGAGCAGCGCGAAGAAGTGGCCGCGGTAGCCGACCGCGGTCGCCCACAGCGCACCATCGCCGGCAAAGCTGACGGTTTGCAGCTCGACGCCGGTTCCCGCGTCGATCGTGCGCACGCTGTTGGTCGCGATGTCGACCAAGTGCAGCTCGCTCGTGCCTTCGACGATCGCGAGCGTCTTGCCGTCGACCGATAACGCGGCGGTCTGCATGTTGCGCTGCCGGCGTAGCCGCTTGTGCAGCACGCGGCCGACTTCGCCACTGAACGGATAGAACAACCGCCACGTGAATTCTCGCCCGCTCGCTTCCTCGATGAAGCACGGCTTGTCGCGATCGCCGGCGCAGCGGACCAGGTAGCGCGCGTCGACGATCGGCCCGCGGTGCAGCTCCTTGCGCCGGCCAGTCGCGCTCACGCGCTCGATCACGGTTTCGTGCTTCGCCGCGTCGTTGCGATGCACGATGAGGCTGTCGCCGACGATCGTGTTCGGTACCTCACCGCCGTCGAGTCCCGGCCACTGCTCGGCGTCGCCACCGGGCGCGATGCGCATGACCCGATCGACCCCGCGCTTGTCGCGCAGCTGATAGACGAGCTTGCCGTCGGGAGTCCAGCCCGCAGGCCACGAGGCGTACCCGGCCGGATCGTGCACCGGAGCGAGTCGCTCGGCGCGCGGACCGCCGATGCCGACGCCGGCGGCGAGGCGACCACCGACGATCAGGAGCTCGCCGCGCGCCCCGCTGCCGATGCCGGCGTACTCGCCTTGCTTCCACTCGTAGCGCTGCCGCGTCTCGCCGGTGCGCAGATCGTGCGTGAACAGTGTCGAGGGTTTGTCGCTGCGGTGGACGAACGCGATCCGATGGTCGTCGAGCCACGCGATCGTCTGATCGACGTCGTTGGTGACCTTGCCGGTCCAGATCTCCTTGGTGTCACCGCTGAGCGTGATCACCTGGATCACCGCCGGCTTGTCACCGGTGGGCAGGCGCGCCGCGGCGATGCGTTTGCCGTCGGGCGAGATCGCGAGTGCCATCACGGCCTCGCCGCTGCCCATCGTGACGACCTGATCGAGCTCTTCGGGCTTGTCGGCGCTCACGACATAGATCGCGGTCTCGTGCACGCCGATCGCTGCGATCTCGCCGTTTGCGGTCGCGGTGAACCGATCGGTCGTCGAGAACAACACGCTGTGCCGGCCATCCTCGTGGACGCGCACGAGGTGCCAGATACCAGTGTCGGCGAGGCCGATCACGCCGAGCGAGCGATCCGAAAACCAGCCGCACGCCCACGTCGTGATCAGGGCGCTCTTGCGCGGCGGATCGGTGCCCGTGCGAATCTCGAGCGCGGGCAGCTTCCATTCGCGCGGGTTGCCGCCGGCGAGCGGTGCGACGAACAGGTTGCCGCCTTCGATCGTATACGCGTACTCCTTCGCGTCGGGCGAGATCGCGATCGACGCGGCGGGCGACACAAGTCGCACCGGCGTGACCGGTGTGGTCGGCGCTGGCGGTGCGGCGTCGGCTGGCGTGACCGCCCGCGCGTCGTCGGTAACGGCGACTCGGTCCGCGACCTGGTCACGGCGCGCCAGCATCACGGCGCCACCTGCGACGCCGCCGAGTGCAACGACC
>DATDCH010000873.1:0-8143 GCA_036524455.1 Kofleriaceae bacterium
GCTGCGGCGATGAAGCTCTCGTCGGACGAGAAGCCTGCGCCGATGCTGAACGTTCCGCTCGGTTTCGGTGGCGGGACCGGAGGCGGATCATGCGGCAGGTCACCCAGCTCCGGCAGTCCCGGCATGGGTTGGATGGAGCCAGGAGGTTGCACCTCGCCGTCGCTGTGCGCGGACGCATTGTCCTCGGCGCGCGCGATCGCAGCGGCGCCACACAAAGCTACGAGCGAGGCAGACCAGATCGTCTGCTTCGCGAACATTTCGCAGGCTACGACACAGCGACCACGTCGCTTGGTTGCCTACGCGTCAATCATCACGGCGCGCACGGACAAACTGGCTACGCGCCGATCGTCTCACCGCCGAGCACCGGCAAGATGATGCCGGTGATGAAGCTCGAGTCGGCCTCCGACGCCAGGAACACGTACGCCGGTGCGACCTCTTCGGGCTGCGCGGGTCGCTCGAGTGGCGTCTTGCTGCCGAACTCGGCAACCTGGTCGGGCGTCATGCCTTCGTCGGCAGCGTTCAGCGGCGTCCAGACCGGCCCCGGCGCGACGGCGTTGACGCGAATGCCTTTGTCGACGAGCTGCTTCGCGAGCACTTTCGTGAACTGATTGATCGCGCCCTTGGTCGCCGAGTAATCCGGCAGCTCGTCGCTGCCGCGAAACCCCGTGCTCGAGCTCGTCGCGATGATCGCCGAGCCTCGGGACATGTGCGGCACTGCGTGCTTCGTCAGCAAGTAGTACGCGTAGACGTTCGTCTTGAACGTTCGATCGAATTCGTCGAGCGTCAGCTCGTCGAGCTGCTTGCGGTTCTGGTGCGCGGCGTTCGACACCAAGATTTCGAGACCGCCGAGCTGTTCGATCGTCTCGTCGACGAGCTCGCGACAGAATTTCTCGTCGGTGAGATCACCGGGGATGAGCACGCAGCGCCGGCCCGCGGCTTCGACGGCGCGTTTCGTCTCCTCTGCGTCCCGCTGTTCGGCCTCGAGGTAGTTGATGGCCACGTCGGCGCCCTCACGCGCAAACAGCACAGCCACTGCGCGACCGATGCCGGAATCACCACCGGTGATCAGCGCACGCTTGCCCTTCAGCTTGTTCGCCGCGCGATATTCCGGTGCCTGGTACTGCGGCTTCGGCTCGAGCTCCGATTCCAAACCGGGCTTTTCGAGCTTTTGTGGCGGATACGGCGGCTTGGGGTACTTGTCGACGTGCTTCTGCGCGCGGGAGCCGTTCTTCTGCATGCCGAAACCGAGTGCAAACTCGCAACCACGCGCGTCATCGAACCTCGCATGTGCATGCGGGCATACGCGTTGCTCCACATATCGTCATGAAGGCCATGACAAAAATGTTCGCGCTCGGTGGACTCGTTGCGCTCGGAGCCGGCTCCTATGCGGCGATCCGCGCGAAGCGGGCGGCCACCGCGCGGCAACAGCAAATCGACGCGTTCGACTTCGCCGATCTCGACGAGCCTGTGATCGTCACCGAGGAGGTCGTCGTCGTCACCGAGGCTGGTCCCTACGAGCTCGACATGGAGCTGATTCCCGCCGACGACCAAGCGCAACAGGCGAAGCCTAGCGACGAGACCGAGTTCAAAATGCCCGGGCGCGGCGCAGCTCCGCGCTGAGCATCAACGCCAGGTCATCTGTCCGAGGTAGTCGCGCTTGCCGACGTCGACGCCGTTGTGACGCAGGATCGCGTACGCGGTCGTGAGGTGGAAGAAGAAGTTCGGCTGCGCGTGCTGGACGAAGTAGTTCGTCGCGGTCATCGACTTGCCTTCCCAGCGCGGCGTCGTCACCGAGCGGTTGTCGCTGTCGGCGAAGTCCTTCTCGCTGAACTCGTCGAGATACGCGATCACGGCCGCGATGCGTTTCTTCAGCTCGTCGACTGTCTGTTCGGTGTCGGGATGCGAAGGGGTGTCGCGGCCGGAGACGCGCGATGCCGCAAACTTCGCCTGATCGCACGTTGCTTGGACCTGGCGCAAGAACGGGAACATGTCTGGCGAGAGCCGGCTCTGCAGGAGCACGTTCGGATCGAATTTCTTGGTCGCCGCGTAAGCGACGGCTTTGTCGATGCAGCCGTCGAGGTTACGCAGCAGTTTCTTCATCTCGAGCACGGAGGCGTAGATGGACATGCGGAGTTGCGTACCATGACACTCGAGTCCAGTTGACAGGTTCGAGCCGCGACACAGCTTGCCAAAATCACAATTCTCACCGACTACCTGATAACGCTCGACATCATCCGCGGACACGTGCGCGCGCAGGGCCGTCCCGCGCAGCTCGACGGCGATCAGCTGTTCATCGGCGGTAAGCGCGAGCGCGTCGCGATCATGGTCGCGTCGTGTGGTGGCCGGCCCAAAGTGCACGCGCGGGCGAGCAGCAATGACGCGATCGGCCACGTGCTCGGCATGCTCGTCGATCTCGACATCCGCATTCCCGAGCGGCGCGCCGCGTTCGACGACATCCGCCGCGCGCTGGGCCACGCACCGATCGACACGACGATCCCAGTCCCGGCGGGCCACGAACAGCGCAGCTGCGGCGATGCGTTCGAGTGCGCGGGTGATGCCGGCGACTGCTTCGATCTGGTCGACGTCGCGTCGTCGTGCGATCTGCCGTGTCCCGATCCGGGGTGCTTCTGATCCGCCGCATCCTCGCGTGGTTCATCGTCGTCTACCGGCGCTGGCTGTCGGGACGCGGCCCGTTGCGCAACGTGCAGTGCAGCTTCGCGCGCGAGGAGAGTTGCTCTGCCTACGGCCTGCGCATCATGAACGCTGCGAGCAGCGTGCGCCTTGCGATCGGCCGCATCGCACGTCGCCTGCGCCGCTGCGGTGAGGCCTGCGTGGTGCGCGACGGCCGTACGCTGCGCTGGGCGGCGATCCACGATCGTCCTCCGCGCGAGCTGATCGACGAGATGCGCCGCGACGACGAGCTCGACCTGCCGATCGCGCGGATGCTCGTGACCCGCCGTGCAGTCGCGCTGCATCAAGGCGACTCCAACGCGGTACTCGAATGCGCTGCTGCATTGCCAGAGCGGCCACGGGTCGTGACCCGCCCGACGCCGGTGCGGCGCTGGCGCCGGCGCCTCGTGACGCTCGCCTGTCTCGCGCTGCTACCGCTGATCGGCCTGCGCGGCTTGTGGCGGTAGATCAGGCGACACCGGCATCGTGTGACCGGCGACCGAACGCGCCGCAAAATATACGATCGAGATCGCACCCCATGCGAGCCCGACGACGACGCCGGCATCGATGATGCCGCGCCACGGCTGATCGAGCCGGCGCACGACGACGACGATCGCGACGATCGCCAGCGTGAGCACCCACGAAATGATCAGGCGCTTGCGCGTCGCGTGGACGAGTCCCATGCAGTAGAGCGGCGCGAGCACGACGAGCCACGGCCGCGGATCGGCATCGAGAGCCTGCGCGCGAGCGACGACGCGCGGCGAGAACATGCGCTGAAATCCCCGGTAGCCCTCCGAGTACGCGTTGAGCGCGATCCAGCCAACGAGCGCGACGAGCTCGACGGTACCGAGCGAGAGCTCTGCGAGCTCGAGCGCATACGGCGTAAGCCGATAGATCGCGTTCGCGAGCAGCGCAACGACGCCGGCAATGCCCCACAGCGCCGGCAAGCCCACGATCAGCCGTTCGTAGCCGGGGGGCTCGACGCGTAGGACGGCTGCGGCCCTCTATAGAAGATGCGCCCCGTGCCGCCACCCCCGCCACCGCCATTCTGATCGCTGCTCGTATTGGAAACGCCTTCCTGCCCGACGTTCGTACCGCTCGCGCCGTTGCCGCCACGGCCGCCGCTGCTGCCACCGCTGCCGCCCATGCCACCGCTCGTCACGGTCGCATTCGAGCCCGCCATGCCGAACGTCGTTCCGCTCTGGCTCGCACCACCACCACCACCGCCGCCATTTGCGCCAAGTGTCCCAGCGCCGGCGAACACGCGCGCCTGCAGGAAGATCATGCCGCCGGATCCACCGCCTGCGCCGCCTGCGCCATCGCCGCTGCAACCGGCAGCGGCACTCGCGCCGCCACCGCCTACGTCGATCGATCCGTCGAGCGTCAGCGTGTCGCGCGCGGTGAGCTGAATCGCTCCACCGCCCGAACCGCCCGACGCAGGACACGCGGCAGGCGCACCGCCGCGCCCGCCACCGGAGCCGCCGGTCAACGACATCGCGTCGCCGTACGTCGCGCCTCCGTCGCCGCCCATGCGGTTGTCGCCATCACCGCCGGCACCGCCCACGCCGCCGAAGCCGCCACCACCACCGCCCGAATCGGCGAGGTTGTTTCCGCCGCCGCCCGTACCGCCGGCGCCCATGCCCATCGTCTGCTGACCACCACCTGGGCCCGCCATCGCCATATCCGCGGCCGCATCGACGACGGCGTTCACGACGAGGTCATTGGTCGCGACGATGATCAGTGGCTTGTCGCCGATGACGGTGATGGTCTCGCCGAGCGTGATATTCGCTGCCTGGAACACCATCACCATCGGACCGCTGTCTTGCGCGACCGAGGGGATCACGAGGCCACCCACAGGCGGATCGATCGTGCCCATCGCAGTATCGATCGTCGTGAACGACAAGATCGTTACGTTCTCGGTGTTCGTCAGCATCGCCTCGGTCGCAACCGACAAATGTGCGACGTTGAATCCATCGTTGACGTCGGTCAGCGCATCGCCCGCCGCAAGGCAACGTGAATCGTCAGGATGCGCAGCGCAGAACTCCGGGTTGAGCTGCTTGCCGCAACCGACCGCGAGCAGGAGCCACCACGCGCGCATCAGAACGTCCCCGCCCACACGATGCCGCCGACGACACCGACCGCACCAGCAATCGAGAGCGGAATTCCGATCTCCGTGGCGTTCGTGTAGACGTACGGCTCGTCGGGCCCGCCGAGCGACCCGTAATACATGAACACCCCGCCCGCGACCGCGAGCGCCGCACCACCGATGATCAGCGACGTCGGCAACGTGCGTGATTTCGGCTTGGGTGGCGGCGCTGGATCGGCAGGCAGCGGCGGCGGTTTGACTTCGAGCGTGGCGCCCGGCTCGATCCTGATCGGCTTGGACTCGATCACGCTACCGCGGTACAGGAACGCCAGTTGATGCGGGCCCGACGACAGCTCGCGCTCGAGTGGAATCGGACCGACCTGCGCGTTGTCGATGCTGACCATCACGCCGTCGAGCGCCGACATGATCTTGAGCCGGCCCTTGATCGGCGCGGTTGCTTTCTCGAGGCCGATCATCAACGTCTTCACGATCGCGGCGAACTGAGCCTCGTCGCAGTTCTTGCACTGCGCCTTCTGCATCTGCGGCTCGTGACCCTTGATGAACCAGTACGTGACCACCGTGTAGTCACGGCCGGCCATCAGGTCCGCGCGCGCGAACACGATGCTGCTCGCCTTCGATTCCTTGTCGAACGTGCGCTTCGCGCAGCCCATGTCGTCCATCACGAAACAGTCGATGAACGAGTTCGCAGCGCTCCCCATCGGCACCGCGACCAGAGCAAACTCCCGAGTCTGCAGCCAGCCCTGCACGTGGGCCATCAGAGAAGCCTGCATCTGCGGATCGCCGCTGACGACGACGCCGACGTCGGCGTGCGCGAGGCGTGCAAACAGCATGAGCGCGACAACGATGCGCATCGCCTGCCATCCTACCGTAATGTGCCGGCCATAAAGGCCCTCGTGGCCATTACTCCCGACGCATGGGTGCGCACGATTTGGACACTCGCGCGCGGGAACGATCGCCGGCGCGCGAGACACGTGATCTTTCGTCGCCGCGAACGCGCAACTCGCGTGAGAAATTCCGGCGTGTCTGACGAGGCGCACTCGCTGTGTCTGCCTGCCTGCACGCTTATGCAAGTGGCCGCGGGCGCTCGGCTCTACCGTGCGGCGTAGGGCTTGCACCAATCACTTCTAATGAATCCGCT
Source organism: Kofleriaceae bacterium (assembly GCA_036524455.1). Taxonomy (GTDB): domain Bacteria; phylum Myxococcota_A; class Polyangia; order Haliangiales; family Haliangiaceae; genus JABFXX01. The sequence goes on from DATDCH010000873.1 coordinate 5,916, forward strand.
GCGGTCCGAAATCCTGGTGCCTGCACGTCCTCACATGCGTCGCCTGCTCGCCGCGGCGGCAGGCTTCACCGCGATCGGCGCAGCACTCGGCCTCGCGGCGTCACCGCGGGCGTCAACGCAGATCACCGTGGTTCCTCCGTCGATCACCGTGCAGCCATCGATCAGCGAGGTCGCGACCGCGCAAGAGGTCGCCGCACCCGTCGCGCCAATGCGATCGAGCGAGATCGCGCTCGTGTTTTCGGCCGGAGGTGCGACGTACATGAAGCTCGCGGACGTCACCGCAGAGACCATGCCGAAGCATCACGCAGCGAAGCTGATCAGCGCGGATGGCATCGAGACCGCCATCGCGCGCGTCGACGAATCGTACGTGGCCAACGCGAATCGCGCGTGGACCCGCGTCAAGGTCGATAACACGTGCGACGCGAGCGTCACCGGTTTCTACATCGTGTCGCGACTCACCGGCGACACCGGTTACTCGGGCGTCGAAGACGAGTCGTGGACGGCGAGCAACGTACTCGCACACGGCAGCGCGGTGCTCGCCGCCAAGCTCGACGGCTGCAGCGGCACGTTCGCGCGTGATGCGACGCTACCGCCCGTCATCATTCCGGAGAAGCGGACGAACCGAGAGCTGGTCGCGAAGGCGCGCCAAGCCGTCATCGCGTCGACACCGGCACGCGAGACGCAAACCGACTACTTCGAGTACGACCAAAACCAGAACTGGTGGGAATCCGAGCACGCAGAATTCACCGCGCAGGTCGTCAAGCACCCGACGACCGGCGTCACGTGGGTGTCGATGCACGCGCACATGGATCATGGCTGCGGCGATCCGGAAGTGAACGTGTGGGGCCTGTTCCGCCTCGAGGACGACGGCACGCTTGCCGCGGTCCAGCTGCGCAAGCTCGGCGACTTGTGGTCGATCGACCAGCTCGTCGACCTCGACAACGATGGCGAGCTCGAAGTGATCGGCAAGCCGTGGCTCGGCCTCGACACCGTCGTGGTGCGCGGGAGTGGTGAGGAGCTCGAACGCCTGTCGCTCGCGTTCTTTGGCTGCCCCTGCTGAGCTAGAGTGCCGCCTTCAAGGAGGCACTCGATGGAACGCGAATACGTAGCCGGCAAAGACTTCACCGCGAGCGGGAGCAACTTCACGGCGAAGGACGAGGTGCTATCGGAGTTCCGCAGCCTGCAGGCTGACCTCAACCTCTACTCCCAAGTCGCCGGCTTCGACGGCATCAAGATCGACGGCATCATCGGAGCGCGCACGCTCGACTCGGTGAAGAAGGTGATCGCCGCGGTGCTCGCGAAGAACTCGCTGCTCGTGCCGGCGGCGTTCACCGCAGACAGCGTGGAAGAGGTCGCGAAGTATACGTCGCGGATCCGCGAGTGGCTGCACACCACCGCTGCCAAGACCCTCGACGTCACCACCTTCCGCGTGTACGAGCGTGGCGAAGGCCGCGACTGGAACGTCAAGGGCGACATCGCATACGGCAAAGGCGCCGTGCACGACGAGTTCATGGGGATCCAGCGCGAGCTCAACAAGCTCACGAACGTCGTCGGGTTCAAGCCGCTCGACGTCGATGGCTTCATCGGCCCGAAGACGGCCGCTGCGGTCAAGCAGACGAACGACAAACTGGTCGCGATGAACCCGATCTACGGCATCACGCTGTTCCCGCCGCCGAATACGAAAGAGGAAACTGCGGCATTTGCACAGTTCATCCACGGTTGGCTGCGCGACACAGCGTCCAAGCAATTGCTCGGCACGGCCAGCGCCTGATCGCGTAATCTGGTCATGTGAGGGCGGTTGCTTCGATCGCATCGATCGTGCTCGCAGCATGCGCGTATTACCCGGGGCGCGTCCCCGAGGTCGACGGCGGCAGTGACGCGCCCCCCACGACTGCAAAGGTCTTCTTCGTATCGGTGACCAGCGACGCCGCCTCGCTGCAGCCCGGCCGCTACGGCATCGAGGTCACTGCGGTGCTCCGCAACGAGCTCGACGTCGACATCATCGACGTCGCGACCGCGCTGACGTTCGCCGGCAACGATGCTCAGTTTCGCTCGCGCGATGTCGATCGTCGCGAAGGCGTGATGAGCGAGCAGCCAGTCACGATCCCCGCCGGCGGCGAGGCAACGTATCGGTTCGTCGTCGACGCCCTGCCCTGGCTCGCGCCAAACGACGGCAGGCTCAACGCGGCCGCAACGTTCCTGGCCGGCACGATGAAGCTGTCGGCGAC
>DATDCH010000874.1:0-22436 GCA_036524455.1 Kofleriaceae bacterium
GTTCGTGACTCGCACGCTCGTGCGCACGCGGATGCGCGGCACCGCGACTGCCGGCGCGCACGGCGCGGTGTTCTATATCAACTTCGCGATCGGCGCGGGCTCGTACGCGGCGCTGTTCGCGGATGCGCACCTGACCGGCACGAACCAACAAGAGGTCAACTTCGTCAACCCGATCGCGGGGCAGGGCGACAACGACCTCGTCACGATCGCCGGCTTCACTGGTGCCGCGATCACGATCGAGCTCGACATCGAGCCGACGCAGTCGCGCTTCCGCTACCGGATCAACGGCGGCTCGATGAACGGACCTATCAGCGTGACGCCGAGCTCGGGAACGACGCTCGCCGGGTTCGGCACGCTCACCGGGTACAGCACGGCGGCCGCGTTCGACGAGCTTTACGTCGAGGTGTGCCCGTAGGCGGCTATTGGAAGCGGATGGTGCGGTAACCGAACAACCGCACCCGCTTCGCGTAGAGATCGAGGATGAACAGGCCGACGACGGCGAGCAGCACATACGGCCAGAGGTCTTCCGTGTACGGCACCTTCTCGCCTTGCGCGTCCCAGACCTGCGCCGCCTTCGCCTGGTCGTGGCCACCGGAGACCTGCGCCGCGTGCGCGAGCGGCTCGGTGTCCGCCGACGAGCGCAGGTACTCGAGCGGGTAGGAGAGGGCGACGGAGCCGAGCGATTCGGCGACCGTGTTGCCGTTGCGCTTGTGCACGGCCTTGAGCAGGTAGCTGCCGTACTTCTGGATCTTGAAGTCGGCCGTGTAGCGGCCCGCGGCGGTCTGCGCCATCGGTACCGTCTCGGTGACCTTGTTGTTTGCGGGGTCGATGACCTGCAGCTCGGTGTCGAGCTCGTTGACGAACTTGTCGCCCGAGTCGATCGCGTCGACGGTGATCTGAGCGCGACCGTCGGCGACCTTCGCGTAGAGATCGTAGCTGTCGTAGACCTTGCGGCGCATCGAGCTGCGAATGACCTGCGCCCAGAACTTCGGATAGCCGCCCCAGCGGATCCAGTCGACGCTCCATCGGTTCTTGACGTCGCTCGTCCACGCCACGCTCGAGCCCGAGCCGTAGCGCCAGCGCGCGAGGATCGGCTCGCCGAGATCCGAGATCAGGATCGTCTCCGCCGTCGGCTTCGGCTTCGTGGTGACGTAGCCGTGTAGCGGCGGCGCGTTCTCGACGTTCGTGCCCTCGATCGCCTCGACCTTCTTGGCGACGCGCACGTGGATGAGATCTTCGACGAGCTGGCTCTTCTGCGCCTCTTGCGTCTCCTTCATGAAGATCTTCGGCAGCGCGCCGATGTCCTCGACCATGTAGAGGCGACCCTCGCCGTTGTCGGCGATCATCGCGAGCATGTTGCGATCGGAACCCTGCACGCCGACCGCCGAGACCGTGATACGCGACGCGCGCATGTCGCCGACGAGCTCCGCGATGCCGTCGGTCGGTGCTTCACCGTCGGAGAGCAGAATCACGTGCTTGACCTTCGCGTTGATGCCTTGCAGGATCTCGTGCGCTTCCTTGAGGCCGGGGAAGATGTTCGTGCCGCCGCCCGACTGCAGGCGCGAGATGTCGCTCGAGATGCGATGGCGGTTGCTCGCGCGCGTCGGCCGCACGAACACCTGCGCCTCGCTGTCGAACGCGACGACCGCGATCATGTCGTTTGGCGACAGCACCTCGGCGGTGACGCGCGCCGATTCCTTCGCAGCTTCGAGCTTGGGGCCCTGCATCGAGCCGGAGCGGTCGATCACGAGCACGAGCGCGATGTCGGGCTGCTCCTTGATCTTCATCGAGTCGAAGCGCACCGGCATCATGTTCTCGATCGTCGTGCGCTCGTAGCCGCCCGAGCCAAACGAGTCCTCGCCGCCGGCCATGATGAGGCCGCCGCCCATGCCTTTGACGTAGGTGTCGAGCGCCGCCATCTGGCCCGCGCCCATCAGGTGCGCCGGCACGTCGCTGACGAGCACGAGGTCGTACTTCTCGAGCTCCTTCGCGTTCGACGGGATGCCCGTCGGGCCGCGCACCGAGACATCGATGTTCTCGTGCTCGAGCGCTTTCTGGAGATAGGCCGCGCTGCCGGGCTCGCGCATCACGCCGCCTTCGACGTAGAGCACGTTGGGGCGGCCACGCACCGGCGCGGTCATCACCGCCATGTTGTTCTTCTGCTCGGTGTCCTTGTCGATCTTCGACAGCCGCAGCTTGAACGTGGTCGCGCCGGCGCGCTTGGCGTCGGACTTGAACTTGACGAGGTTCTTGCCTTCGCGCAGCTCGACGGTCTTGCTCGGCTCGAGGCCGTTCGGGAACTCGTCCTGCTGGAGCGCGAGCGTCGCGTTCTGTGCCTCGGTCGCCCACACTTCGGCGGTGACCTCGAACGGCTGGCCGACCTTGATGTCGTCGGGGAGCGTGAGACCGACGACGCGCACTTCGGCGGTCTTGTCGGCTTCGAACGTGCGCCACGACACCTTCACGCTGAGCTCTTTGGCGCGATACGCCTCGACGGCGAGGTCGCCCTCGGTCTGGTTACCGTCGCTGACGATCACCATGCGGGGCAGGTAGCCGTCGGGATAGAGCCCGTAGCCGAGCTGCATCGCCGACTGCGTGTCGGTGCCAGCGCCGCCGCTCGGGTGGCGCTTGATCGCGCTCGATAGCGGCTTGCCGTCGTCGGGGCGTGCGACCTGTGGCTTCTCGGCGAACGTGATCAGCTGCAGGCTGCCTTCGCCCTGGCTCTTCGCCAGCTCGTCGACGTACTGCTTCGAGGCTTCGAGCTGCTTGTCGCTGATCGAGTCCGAGACATCGACGAGGACGATCGTCGCGACCTTACTGGTGTTGGTGATCCACGACGGCCGTGCCGCCGCGATCGCGAGCGCCGCGATCACGAGCGAGCGCAGCGATGCCTGCACGACCTGCTGCAGCACCGACAGATCGGTCAGCGACAGCACGCGGAGCAGGAACAGGAACGGCACGATCGCGATCAGCAGCAGCTTGCTCGGATCGAGTAGCGTCACCGGGCGATCGCCGAGGTCGACCGGAACCGTCGCGCGATCGGCGACCCATGCATCGATGCCGAGGTAGATGCCGATTGCCGCACCGACGGCGATCAGGATGCGAATGAACACGGCGGGGCGCGCCAGCTCGCGGAGAATCTTCTTGGCTGACAGCGCCATTAGACGGTGATCCTCCGGTGATAAGTGATCCACTCCGCGATGATGAGAACCATCGCGAGCAGCACGAAGTACCACCACAACTTCTGGCTGCGTGTGATCTCGAATGCCTCGGGCGCAGCAAGCTTCTTGCCGCCGAGCGTGAGCTGAACGGACGGGGCGATATCGGACTCGTTGATCGAAGCGAGGTTCGCGGCGAGCGCGATCTGCGCCATCGTGTTGCCTTTGGCGTCCTTCGCGGCGACGTCGTAGTAGCCGACCTGCGAGCCGTAGAACGTGGCGAGACCTTCGATCACCGGCGTGCGGGTCTCGCGGCCGTCGGGACCTTTGACGACGGCCTCGGCCGCACCGACGACACCGTCGAGCGGAATGCGCTGGCGCTGACCCGTCGGGTACGTGGTCAATAGGTCGGTCTGGTCACCCGCGAACCAGTCGAGCGTATTGACGAGGATCATCGGGAATGCGACGCGCATCGGCAAGTCGGTTCCCGCCTCGCGGCCGGCCGCGGGAAGCGAGAAGCCAATCGCGAGGATCTTACGGCGGCCATCGCGGCGCGCGACGATCAGCGGATCGCGCACAGAATACGCGATCGTCGACTCGCCTTTCTTGGCGTCGATCGCGAACACCGCGCTCTTGTCGGTGTTGACGTCACTCATCGTCACCCAGCGCATGACCGGGTGGTCCTCGTCGATCTCGGTGATCCGTGGGTTGCCGCCGAGCTCGCGCTTGACCGTGAACGGCGAGTGCGGACCGCTCGGGTGGAAGTAGAGCAAGCTGGTCGGCGGTTGCGGCACGATCTCGGGCGTGAAGTCGTCGAAGATCACGACGTCCATGTCGTCGGCGATCTGCGGCTTCGCGTTGTACTCGGCCGGCGTGACCTTGAGCGGATCGACGTTGTCGTAGACGAGCAACGCGCCCTCGAGGAACAGGTTGTCCACCGTGACCATCAGGACCTTCTGCTTCTTGCGCGCCGGCAGCAGCGCGTACGCGATGTCGTCGAGCGCGAACGCGTCGCTGCCGCCCTTGACGATTTTCTTGTCGGGGCCTTCCGTGAACGGGGAGAGCGCTGCGCGCAGCTTGCTGTCCTCGCTCGCGGGCAGCTTCTCGTAGATCTGGCGAATGCGCTGACCGGGCGCGAGCGTGATGTCGCGCGTGTCGACGGTGTTGACCCCGTTCTGCAGCGACAGCTTGCGCTTCGCGGGCTCGGCACCGAAGTTCTGGATCTCGATGAACACTTCGTACGCGGCCTTGTTCGCGATGTAGCGGCGCACGTTGAACGCGACGATGCCGACGTTGTCGCTGCGCCGGCCGACCGGGATGTAGCGGACGTCGACGCCGCTCAGATCGACTGCGGCGAGGTTCTTGAGGACCTCCGGTTCCCCGGCGGCCGTCTTGGTGACTACTTTCTTGTCCCACTGCACGAGGCCAAGCTGTGACTCGGGGAACGCGCCGTCGCTGATCAGCACGATCAGTGGGTTCTTGCGATCGCGTAGTGCATCGGCGGCGGCGCCGAGCGCGCGCGACAGATCCGCAGGCGTGTCACTCGCGGTGATGCCGTCGAGCGTGAGGTTTTGTTCCTTCGCGCTGCGGCCCACGCCGTGGAGCAGCTTGTGCAGCATCGCCTTGTCATTCGTGAACCGGCTCATCGGCGTGGCCTGCCCATCGACCTTCATGATCATCGCGACGTCGCCGCCACCCATCGAATCGATCAGATCGTCGGCCTTCGCCTTTGCGACCTCGATGCGGCTCTTCGTGCCCGCTTCGTCGCCGTCGAGCGTCTTCATCGAGCCCGAGCTGTCGACGAGGATCACCACGCTGCGCGCCTTGCGATCGGCGATGCCGAGTGTCGGATCGAGCGCCGCGAACAGGATCAAGCCGAGGATGAGCAGCATCAGCAGCAGCGAGATCAGCCGCTTGAGCTGCTTCCACAGCGCGTTGGCGTCCTTCTGCTCGAGGACGCGCTTCCACAGCTGGACGAACGGCACCTCGAAGCGGCGGCGCCGCATCTTGATGATGTACGCACCGATCGCGAGCGCGGCCGCGCCGAGCGCGAAGTACGCCCAGATGCTGCCGGCGAGAGGTCCGAGGAAGCTCACCTGAGGAAGCCTCCCGAGCGGAAGATCTTGAGCACGAGCTCGTCGAACGGGATCGAGGTGTGCGTGCGGAAGAACGGGAGCGCGTACTTCGTGCAGTAGCCCTCGAGCTCCTTGCAGTACTTCTCGTGCTCCTTCTCGTACGCTTCGAGCAGCGACTTGCTGACCGTCACCTCGCGGGTGTCGCCGGTCTCGCAGTCGACGAGCGTGAGGTCGCCGTGTAGGGCTGGCGAGGCCTCGCGCAGGTCATACGCCTGCAGGATGAACGGCTCGAACTTGTGATAGCGGAGCGTGTTGATACCCTGCTCGAAACCGACCGGATCGTAGAAATCGGAGATCACGACCGCGAGCCCGCGACGCTTGTTCTGCGTCACGAAGTCCTTCATGCACTCGGCGATGTTCGTCTTGCCGCCGATGTCGCACTTCCGCAAGAAGTCGAACACGCGGAAGATGCGGTTCTTGCCGCGCGACGGCGGCATGCGGTCGACCAGCCGATCGCCGAACGGAATGATCGCGACGCGATCGAGGTTCGCGAGGCCCACGTACGTGAGCGCGGCACCGATCTGCATCGCGTAGTGCAACTTCGGTAGCGGCGAGCCGATCGACATCGAGTCGCTGACATCGATCAGGATGTAGATCGCGAGGTCTTCCTCTTCCTCGAACAGCCGCAGCAGCAGCTTGTCGAGCCGGCCGTAGAGGTTCCAGTCGATGTAGCGGAAGTCGTCGCCGCGCGCGTACGTGCGGTGATCGGCGAACTCGATACCGGAACCGACTTTGCGCGTGCGTCGCTCGGCGCGCAGGTTTCCAGAGAACACCTTGCGCGACACCATGTGCAGATGCTCGAGCGTCTTGAGGAAACGCTCGTCGAACAGACCAGAGCGGTCCTCGGCGGGATTCGCCTTCGCAGCCTGCGCAGGCTTTGGTGCCGGAACAGCGACCACTACGCCTCTTTGGTGGCCTTGAGGATTTCGGCGATGATCGTGTCCGCTTTCACGCCTTCGGCTTCACCTTCGAAGTTGAGGATCAGCCGGTGGCGCAGCGCGGGCGCCGCGACGTGGCGGATGTCATCGATCGAGACCGCGTAGCGACCTTCGAGCAGCGCGCGAATCTTCGCGGCCAGGATGATCGACTGCAGGCCGCGCGGCGACGCGCCGTAGCGCATGAACTGCTTGGACAACGCGGTCGCTTCTTGATTCTCCGGGTGGGTGGCGAGCACGACGCGCACGGCGTAATCGCGGATCTGATGAGCGAGCGGCACCTTGAGCACGAGGTCGCGCATCTCCATGATCCGCGCCTTGCTGATCACGACCTGGGGCGTCGGCTTGTGATCGGTGGTGGTGCGGTCGAGGATCGTGTGGAGGTTCTCGCGCGTCGGATAGTCGACGACGAGCTTGAAGAAGAAGCGATCGAGTTGCGCTTCAGGCAGCGGATACGTGCCTTCCATCTCGAGCGGGTTTTGCGTCGCGAGCACGAAGAACGGCTTCTCGAGGATGTAAGTCTGCTTCGCGACCGTCACCGAGCCTTCGCTCATCGCCTCGAGCAGCGCCGACTGCGTCTTTGGCGTCGCCCGGTTGATCTCGTCGGCGAGCACGATGTTCGCGAAGATCGGACCCTTCGCGAACTCGAAGCGCTTCGCGCCGTGCTCCTCGGTAATCACGTTCGTGCCGACGATGTCGGCCGGCATCAGGTCCGGCGTGAACTGGATGCGCGAGAACGTGGCGTGGATCGTCTCGGCGAGCGTGCGCACGAGCATCGTCTTGCCGAGGCCGGGAACGCCTTCGAGCAGCGCATGACCGCCGCCGAGGAGGCACATCAGCACGCCCTCGACGATCTCTTCTTGGCCGACGATCATCGTGCCGATTTCTTCGCGAAGTCGGCGCAGGTCGCTCGTGAAAGTGTTGACGGTACTCTCTACATCCAACGCTGCTGCTTGGGTCATTTGCCCTCGGTCACGTTCGGGTGAATCTTCGCGAAGTAGCGCTTCACGTAATACTTGTAGCTCGACGGTAGCTTCTCGGTGCGCATCACCTCTTCGACGATGCGCTGGTAGTCCTGATAGACCTTCTGATAGCGCTTCGACGCGAAGCCTTTCTGCGCAGCCGCGAGGATCGTCTCGCGCGACGAACCGCCTTCTTGGCCGTGCTTGCCCTGCAGGTCCTCGTCCTTCGTGTCGCCGGACTTGTTGGTCGAGTCACCGACGAGGTTGTCATCGTGACCGGTGCCCCACGTGTTGCTCTGCTGACCGGAGCCCTGGCCCTGACCGCCGTTCTGCTGACCTTGTCCTTGGCCCTGGCCCTGGCCCTTCCCCTGACCTTGGCCCTGGCCGGGCTTCCACGCTTGCCCCGAGCCCTTCTGACCCCGCGCACGCGCGATGAAGTCCTGGTTCTTGCCGTTCTTGTTGAACGGATCGTTTGGGCCTTTGTTGCCGCGTTGCTTCGCGCGCCGCATCGCCTCGCGCAGCTCTTCCATCTGCGACGACATCTTCTTCTGCGTGGCTTGCTTGCGCTGGTCTTGATCGACGCGACCGGTCTCGCGCGCCGCGTCCTTTAGCTTCTGCGACGCCTGCTGGTCCTTCTGATCCTGGTCCTGCTGGTTCTGGTCTTTCTGATCCTTCGGCTTCTCGAGGTTCTCGGCGGCCTTCTCGAGATCCTTCTGCAGGCGCTTCACGGCGCGGCGCTGCTCCGACTGCTCTTTCTGCTCTTCGTCCTTCTTCAACTTGTCGAGCTCGCGCTTCTTCTCTTCGAGACGACGCTCCATGTCCTGCTTCTGTTGCTGCGACTTTTGGTCTTTGTTCTTCTCGAGCCGGCGGATCTCCTTCTCGAGCTTCTGGATCTGGTCTTCGACCTTCTTCTGGGCGTCGTCCTGCTTCTTCTGCTGCTCCTGGTCCTGCTTCTCCATCTGCTTGGCGACCTTCTCGAGCTGCTTGCCAAGCTCTTCCTTCTGCTGGTCGGTGAGCTGCTTTTTGTCGAGCTTCTCGGCGAGCTTCTCGAACTCCTCTTTCGCCTTCTGCAGGTCGTTCTTCGCCAGCGCCTCGCCGAGCTCCTTGGTCATGTTCTGCTTGGAGAGCTCTTTGCCCATCTCGGCGAGCTGCTTCTGCACTTGCGCCTGGTCGGGTTCGGCGTCCTTGGCCAGCTGCTGCTCTGCCTTCGCGAGCTCCTCGAGCAATTGCTGCTTCGTGACCTCGCCGTTCTCGGCCATCTCGAGCAGCTTCTCGAGCTTGGCGGCGAACTCCTCGAGCTCGGGCACGTCGTCGCGCAGCGCCACGTTCTTCAGCTCGTTGAGGATGCCTTCGACGTACTGTTTCTCGTCGGGGTCGAGCGCGACCGACTCGGGGTCGTGAAGGGTCTTGTCCTTCTTGCTGACGACCGTGAAGTCGACCTCGCCGATGCTCTTGCCGGCGACGAACACCATCAGCTTCTGTTTGCCGATCTGCGCGTCGTCGGGAATCTTCACTTTGATCTGCGCGCTGGTCCAATCGAGCACGATGATCGGTCGCGACGCACTCGGGGTGCCGAGGAACACGTTCGCCTCGCTCGGCACGTAACCGCCACCCGGCGCGGTAGCGCCTGCGGGAGCGTTCGGCGCGCCGAGCGTAGAGCTCACGCCGCGGGCTGCAATCGGGCTCGCGACGCCGGTCATCAAGTGCTCGCCTTCGATCACCGTCGTGCTGCCGGGGCGGCCGCGGTCGGGATTCGCGCGCTGCAGATGCGGCACGCGATCGTCCTGTGGAATCGCGAGACCGGCGGCGAGCGCCGACACCACGAGGAAGCCGAGCGCGGCGCGCCAGTCTCTCGGCACGGCGAACGGTGCGGCTGCGCGGATGTTCGCGCGCGGCGCGGCACGCACGCCATCGCGAATCGCGGCGTGCATCATCTCGTGCGTCACATCCGGATCGCCGGGCACGCCCCAACGCAGGACGCGCTCGAACGCGATCGCGGTCGACAACCGATCCGACAGATTCGATGCGCGATCGATCCGACGCGCGACGACCTCGTCATCGACCTTGCGCAACGCGCCGAAGATCGCACCGGCCAGGATCAGCGCTCCTGCTGCGATCAGCAGGTAGATGCCGGTCGATGGCGCGACCGCCTGGGTGCGGACGGCAAAGATCGACAACAATGCGAGCGCTGCGGCAAGCACCGTCGCCGTGGTCGCGCCTTCGAGTGCCCACTGGGTGCGAATGCGAACGCGGGCACCGCGGACGAGCCGCTGGATCGCTGACGTATCAGTAAGTTGCGCCATGGCTCCTCGCGGGTCCGAGAGCTCCAACGGTTGAGGATAGCATCAACATTCCACGCGCCACGGAGGCTCGCGATCTAAGCGTTCGACGTTGCAGCGAACGGCGAAGGGACAACGCGAGACGTCGCGGGGTTGCCCAAGTCATAGCCTACATGTCGGCCGAGGCTAGTTCGAAGCGCGGTCGACGAGCATGATCCAGTCGAACGACGCATCCGCACTCCTCGCGCGGAGCCCGATATTTCCCTGCGGCACCGGCCCGAAGGACATGAACGGATACAGCGGCTCGTTGGACACGTAGCACTGATAGGACGGTTGGTTGACCTGGCGCCGCAGCAGCATCCACGTCGTCGCTGGCAGCGCGAGCGGGTTGGTGAGCGGCTCCCGCGTGACTGCGATGTCGCCCGTACCCTGGACGTCGACCAGCATCAGGTGCGGTACCGAGCTCGTATCCTGGCCCCACAGGCATCCTGCGCCACGGCTGCCGTCGTAGCTGGTGACCAGACCGAGGGCGCGGATCATGCCACCACCACCGGTGAACGTGTGGATCGTCGCGACGGACGACAGGATCTCGTGCCGCGCTGGATCGGTCGTCACGTTCATGAAGCGCAGCGATGCAGGGGTGGCCTGCTGCGCGAGGACGCGTGCTTGCCCGTTCGTGAAACTCCACGGTCCGCTTACCATGACGTTCGCCGGCACGGTGTTGTCCTTGAAGCCTTCGAAAAACACGATGCGATCACCCGGTGAGCTGACGTAGAACACGTCACACCCGTCGCCGACGCTGTCGCCGTCGGAGTCGACGTCGGCGGGCCGCATTTGTTGTGTGAGTGGATCGAGGTACTGCGTGAACGGAGGGCAGGGGTCGCAGACGTCGCCGCGCGCGTCGCCGTCCTCGTTCGCCTGGTTCGCATTCGCTTTCAGGATGCAGTTGTCGACGTTGTCCATCACACCGTCGCCGTCGGAGTCGAGGTTCGGATTGCCGTCGATCATCGCGTCGGCCATCATCGTGTCGTCGAGCGTGTCGCCGTTCATCTGGCCGCATGCGCCGGAGAAGCCGGGCGCGCGACACATGCCTTGCTCGCAGCGGTAGCCGGCGGGACACGTGCCCGAGCTACAGGTGACCTCGCAGTCCTTATACGACGGCGAGTAGCACGCGACGAGACCGAGGAGCACGACGATGCGAATCACTAGAGCCTCGTTACGATCATCACATATTCGAACGTCGCGCCGACACCGATATCGAAGATGCCGAACTGCGAACCGGTCAGGCTGTACGTGTTCGTCACCGTGTGGGCCTGGCTATCGGAGCACTGGAACATGGTCGAATCGCGGATCATCGCTGCCGCCGTGGGCAAGCCGGGCTGAATTGGATAGCTGAACGTCACCTGACTGCCGCTGACCCCACGTTGGAACATCTCGAGGCCGTCGCCGAAGGATTCGCGAGCGACCCAGCACACGACACCGGTGCCGGCCGACGCGGACATGAACTGAACGACGCCGGCGCCAAACGGCGTTTGCGGCGAGAACGAATTGATCGTGAACGCGGACACCACCATGTCGCCTCTCGCGCTCGGCATCTGCGGCCACGTCATGGCCGCGATCACATTGGCACCCGGATTGACGACGGTTGCCTTGCCGTTCGCGTATGACCAGCTGGCCTGCGTCGGAAGCAGACTCGGGTTCGAGGCCGGCGGGGCATTGAACCCCTCGAAGACGACGAGGCGATTCATGCTGCCCGGAGTCGGATCGCAGGCGTCGCCGACGCCATCGCCATCGCCGTCGAGATCCGCCTGCGGACCGCGGGCGATCGGGCATGGGTCGCAGACGTCGCCGAGCGCGTCGGTATCCTCGTTCGCTTGATCCGCGTTCGCCTTGTCCTCGCAGTTGTCCATCGAGTTGATGAGGCCGTCCATGTCGTTGTCGGCACTTGGATCTGAATCGATCGTCTTTGCATCGACCATCATCTGGCCGCATGCGCCAGTCGCGCCTTCGCTACGACATACGCCCAGCTCGCACGTAAATCCCGTCGGGCACACGCCAGAAGCGCACGTCACTTCGCAGTCTTGAAATGCGGGCGAGTAGCACGACGCGATGAGCGCGAGCAGCGCGACCCCGAAAACACGCACGTCGTGATCTTACACCCCTGACCGGCTACAATGCGGGGCAATGCCGGGGTGTCCTTCGTGCGGCCGTCACTGGCCCGATAGCTATCAACGCTGCCCCGATGATGGCACCGCGTTGGTTCCTCCGCTCGGCGTGCCCACGGGCAGTGGCGGCGCAGCTCCCGAGATCGCGTATCCATCGGACGAGGATCTGCCGGTTGGGAGCCAGGCCGGCGAGTACCGCATCGAGAAGAAGATCGGTGAGGGTGGCATGGGCAGCGTCTATGGCGCGCGCCATCCGCTGATCGGTAAGCGCGCCGCGATCAAAGTGATCCGCCGCGAGCTATCGATGAGCCGCGAGGCGGTCGATCGCTTCGTGCTCGAAGCGCAGTCGGTCAATCAGATCGGCCATCCCAACATCGTCGACGTGTTCGGCTTCGGTCAGCTTCCCGACGGCCGCAGTTTCTTCGTCATGGAGTGGCTCGCCGGTGAGTCGCTGCGCGAGCGGCTGCAACGGCCGCTGCAGTTCCCCGAGGCGATCGAGATTCTCGAGCAGATCGCGAAGGCACTGCAGGCCGCGCACGAAGCCGGTGTCGTGCATCGCGATCTCAAGCCCGACAACGTCTATCTCGCGAGCCTCAAGGGCGAGAAGCCGGCGGTCAAGTTGCTCGACTTCGGTCTCGCGAAGCTGACCGGCAGCGACTCGCAGCGTTCGGATCGCACGCGCACCGGCGTCGTGATGGGCACGCCGCTGTATCTGTCGCCGGAGCAGGCGAAGGGCGCGAAGATCGACGCGGCGACCGACGTCTACTCGCTCGGCGCGATGGCGTACGAGATGCTCGCCGGTGTCGTGCCGTTCAAGGCTGATAGCGCGGTCGAGATCATGGCGATGCACATCTCGGCGCGCGCGATTCCGCTCATGCAGATCGCGCCGTGGGTGCCGCTAGAGGTCAACAACCTCGTGCACTCGACGCTCGAGAAGGATCCGCGCCAGCGTCCGACCACGGCGCAGTTCCGCGAGCGGCTGGCAGCGTGTCGATCGACGGCAAGCGCATTGACGATCGGTGTGCCGATGTCGCCGTCGTCGCAGCCGCCGCCGTGGACGCCGCAGGTGCCGTCGGGATCGATGACGCCCTCGTATGGCATGGCGCCAGCTGTCGGTTCGGGCTCGCGGCCGCCGACGATGCCGATGAGCGCGAGCGGGATGGCGCACCCGATGCCGACCGCGTCGTCGGGCAGCAAGAAGATGATCACGATCCTCGCATTGCTCGCGCTGATCGGTGCGGGCCTTGGCGTCGTGCTCTACATCGTGTTCGGCCAGAAGAAGCAGGAGACCACCGCGAGCGAGCAGCCATCGCAGGTCGAGGTCGCGAACACCGAGCCGGCCAAGGTGGAGCCGGCGAAGACCGAGCCGGCCGTGACGCCAGAGCCCGCGAAGACCGAGCCCGCAAAACCGGAGCCGGCGGTCACGCCGGAGCCGGCGAAGACCGAGCCCGCGAAGTCCGAGCCCGCGAAGACCGAGCCCGCGGTCGCGACAGAACCGGCGAAGACCGAGCCGGTCGCGAAGACGATCGAGCGCAAAGACAAGAAGGTCGGCAAGGTCACGATCGCGTTCGAGGGTCCTGCGAAGGCGAAGATCGTGATCGACGGCAAGCCCTACGGGCGCGAGGCGTCGGGGCGCGTCACCGTCGAGCTGCCGGCGGGCGACCACACGGTGCGCGTCGCAGCGAAGGGCTTTAAATCGGCCGACGCGAAGGTTCGTGTCGAGGCCGGCGGCTCGCGCGACGTCAAGCTGACGCTCGAGAAGCAAAAGGCCAGCGTCAACACGGTTCACGATCCGTTCGCAGACTAGGAGAGCTCATGCGTAGAACGATCCTCGGTGCCGTACTCGTGCTCGCTGCGTCGACGGCGTACGCCGATGACAAGAAGAAGGCGAAGTCGCTCTACGACGAAGGCCTCAAGCGCTACAACCTTGCCGAATATCCCGACGCGATCAAAGCGTGGAAGGAAGCGTACAGCCTGTCGAAGCGGCCGCTGCTGCTGTTCAACATCGGCCAGGCGTATCGGCTCTCCGGTGATTGCAAGCAGGCGATGCTGTTCTACGACAGCTATCAGCGCGAAGAGGCGGCCCCGAAGAACCAGGACGAGCTCGACGAAGCGCTCAAGCTCTGCAAGGACGCGAAGCCCGCGGACAAGCCGGTGACGCCGCCGGTCACGCCCACGGTGACGACGAAGCCGGCCGACAAACCGGTCACGCCGGTGACGCCGCCGGTGACGCCGCCGGTGACCACGAAGCCAGCCGACAAACCGGTTGCGCAGGTCGAGCCGCCGCCCGAAGAACCGGTCGACGAGCCCGAGCCCGAGCCGACCACGAGTGGTGGCGGCATGCGCAAGATCGGGATCGGCGTTGGCGTCGCGGGTGTCGTGCTCGGCGGTCTCGGTGTCTACTTCGCGCTCGATAGTGGCAGTAAGGGTAGTGACCTCGATGGCTACACCGGGGAGTGGGGCCAGGAGCAAATGGATCTCGAGGCGAGCGGCAAGCGCAGCGCGACACTCGGCTGGGTGTTCGGCATCGGCGGCGCCGCGGCGGTCGTGGCCGGCGGTGTAATGATCGCGATCGGTGGCCCCAAGGCCGTCGAGACCAGCTCGGTGAGCGTGGTTCCGACGAAGGGCGGCGCCGCGTTCGGTTGGTCGTACCGGTTCTGACGCACCGAAGCGATCCGACGAGTTGGGGTGACTGCCGTGCGAACCGCGCCAACGCGACGCACGCGAGGTGTCGCTTTGTGTGCGACTCCCCTGTGCGGGGTGGCTCGCTCTAGCGAACCCCACACCAAGGACGTCCGTCATGTCCCGCATTGCTATCGTATTGCTCGCCGCTTCGTTCGCCCTCACGGGCTGCCTCATGCCCAAGTCCGGTCCCGCTGCCGGCGCCGCCGTACCGACGGGCGAGCCGCTCGCCGTTGTCGACGACGTCAAGGTCTGGACCACGAGCTACAAGGAGAAGGTCGCCGAGGCCGAGTACCGCGATTCGAGCGGCAACAAGATCGGCACCGCGGCGGTCTACGAAGATCGCACGCAGGTCCACACCGCACCGATCTGGTATCCCGTGCAGGGCCGCTCGCAGCTCGCCGACGAGGACTTCTTCAAGATCGCCGGCGATCAGTCGTCGTACGACGAGACGATGAAGATGCGCGAGAGCGGCCGCAAGTGGCGCACGCGCGGCATGATCACGCTCGGTGTCAGCATCGTCGGCCTGATCGGCAGCTACTTCGTGCCGAATCCGACGGGCCGGCTCGCGCTCACGCTCGGCAGCACGCTCGGTTTCGGCGCGGGTTACTACATGACGTACTGGGGCGCGCACCAGCTCAACCCCGAGACGCATGCGGTCGATCGCTCGGTCGCGAGCCGCGCAGCGAATCAGTACAACCAGCAGCTCGGCACCGTCGGCGGTGTGAGCATGAACAAGAACTTCTAGAGGTAGAACGACACGAGCGAGAACTTGTTCGACGTCGTGTTGACGGTCTCGAACGATTCCTTCGCGCGCGTCGTTGGCAGCACGCCGCGCACGCTCGTCGCGCGGCCCGCCTCGGTGATGATGAAGTAGCGGCGCCCGACCGGCGCCTTGCTGCGATCGCCGAGGTACTTGAGGAAGTCGGCGTTGTCGGGCTTGTTGAAGCCGGTGCGCATCTCTGGCACGGGGCCGAAGATTTCGTCGGCTGACCAGAAGTTCTCGCCACGCCAGTACAGCTGCCATGCGATCAGCCGATCGGCGTCGACGACGCGCACCGGTGGCCGTACGCGCCGGCGCTTGTCAGTCTTGCCGCGTGCGACGAGCGCATCGATCTTCGCGCGCTCGCTCGCCGCAATCGTGACCTCGACGTCGTGCTCGCCGATTCGCGTGACCGTCCCGATCATGCCCATCTCGAGCTCGACCTGATCTTCTTTGTCGGACTTGTTGAGCTGGACGCGGATCATCATCGGCTGACCGATGTGCAGCGTGTCGGGGATCATGGTCTCGAACGTGTGCCGCACCGTTGGGCCGGTCTTCGCGTGCCACTCGTCGTAGACCTGGAACGGCGCGTAGTAGACGTTCTTGTGGCCGTAGATCGTGCGCTGCTCGTAGTAGCTGCGCACCGCGTCGCGCATGCCCCAATGGGTGCCGGCGTCGGGCATATAGACGTGAAGCGACCACAGGCAGATCGCGAGACCGGCGACGCCGATCGCGGCCACGCCGATGCGTCGCCACGGTAGTGCCAGCATCGCGATCGCGACCGCGCCGATGATGCCGAGAATGAAGAAGCCGTCGTTCGGCTCGATCTCGTACGGCGGCGCCGATGGCCACGGTCGGTCGTAGCGGAACACGAACATCTCGATCCAGCGATCGGGTTCCCACATCAGATCGCGCGTCAGCAGCAGCACGACGCCGATGCCGAGCGCCGCGTAGATCGGATGCAGCCGATCGCGCCCGGCGAGGATGTCGTCGAGGAAGAACGCGACCATCAGGCCGAGCGCAGGCACGACCGGCAAGATGTAATGGTGGAACTTGGTCTGCACGAGGAAGAAGAACGCGGTGGCGCAGACCGTCCACAACGTCATCATGAACCGCACGCGGCCTTCGCGTGTGTCCGTGCGCGCCTTGAGCAGCGACGCGGCGAGCGCGGCCGGCACGAGCGCGGCCCACAACCACATGCCGTGGCCGAGCACGGTGGTGTAGCCGCCGCCGCCGCCCTGTAGCGTGGCGAACGTGCCGGGCGAGTTGTCGACGCCGACCGCGGCGCGGTTGAGGATGTGCGTGAACAAGTACTCGTCGATAAACCGCACGCCCTCTTTGAGGTACATGCCGATGTGCCAGGGCAAGAACACGACGATCATCAGCAGCAACGCGCGCTTGATCTCGAACTTGCCGTTGTAGAGGTCGCGCCAACGGTTCTGCAGCACGATATGAAACACGGCGACGAGGGTGAACACCGCGATGGCTGGTGGCCCCTTCGCGAGCACGCTGATGCCGAGGAACGCGTAGCACCACAATAGATAGACCTGGCGCATCGACGACAGCGGCGCCAAGCCGAGCAGTTTGTCGGCGACGCCGGCGGTTGACGCCCAGTCGCGGCCGAGCGCCCACATGATCGGGAACGCGACGGCGCGCACGAGCGCGCGATCCGGTGCGTACTGCTCCCAATAGTCGAATGCCTCGAGCGAGTGCTTCTTCGGCGACGCAAAGAACGCGATCGCCGAGCCGATGATGACGAACGGGAAGCGCACGATCATCCAGCCGACGCGCGACAGTCCGCCGAACAGCAGGCCCATCAGCAGCGGGAAGAACAGCACCGGGTTCGGGAACTGCCGTACCGCGAGCCGCGGCGACGCGACGAAGTACAGCACGTAGTAGACGCACTGCAGGAGCAAGAACCCGCCGATGATCGCGAGGAAGATGTGCAGGTGATCGATGTGGACGCGCCGCGTGCGTATACGCAGCGTGAACGCGACGTCGATCGGTCTATCTCCATGCTCGGTCGCCATCGTGAACATCGACAGCGCACCGATCAAACACGACAGCAGCAGCATGTCGGGTATCGCCTGCCGCGCGATCATGCAGAACATCGGCGTCGTGCCGACGACGAGTAGACCGAGCCACGCCATGCGCCGGCTGACCAGCCGCGCCAGCATCCACCACATCAGCGTCAGACCCATCACCGCGACCAAGATGAACGGCATGCGAATGGCGACCATCGTCATCACGCTGTCGGTCATCTCGCCCGAGTAGCCACCGTTCTCAGCGACGCCGAACGCGTTCATGCTCGCGGCCATCAGCCAGAACGACAGCACCGGCTTGCTCCGAAATCCCTCGTGGTCTTTCGGATCCATGCCGCCGGGCCAATCGGTGTGCACCCAGTCGTGGTTCTGCAGCATCATGCGCGCGACTTCGCCGTAGTGCGTCTCCCACGGATCGACGAGCGAGTACTTCCAAATTCCGGGAATCAGCACCGCGAGCGCGACCACCACGACGAGCGCAAGCTCGAGACCGAGCGGCCGAGGCCGCGGTGCGTGCACGGCCGCAGGCGCGAGGGGCTCATCTCGCTTGGCGAGGGGCTCGTCTCGCGTGTCGCTCGGATCTGCCATCGCCACCGACGGTATCGTAAGGAGCGGCGCCGGCCAAGGCGCGGCAGTGTTACCGTCGTCACGTGTCGCGGTTTCCCGTGCTGTCGAATGCCGGCAAGAGCGTGCCGGCCTCGATCTTCGCGAAGCTGCGCGAGCACCTCGCCCGGTTCCCCGGCGACGTCATCCCGCTCCAGATCGGTGACACCCATCTGCGCCCGCCCGTCGTGCTCGAGGACTTTGGCTGGGGCGATGCCGCCGAGCTCTACACGTACGGCGCTCCCGCCGGCTGGGCCCCGTTGATCGACGAGATCGTCGCGAAGGCGCGCAAGAAAAACGGCATCTCGATCACCGACGCCGGCGTGCAGATCGCCTGCGGCGCCACGCATGCGCTGTCCTGCGCGGTTCAGGCGCTGTGCGATCGCGGCGAAGAACTGATCCTCGTCACGCCGCACTGGCCGCTGATCAAAGGCATGGCGGTCGGGCACGGCGTGACGCCGATCGAAGTCCCGTGGGGGCCCGACCTCGGTGCACTACTCGAGCAAGCCGTGACGCCGCGCACGAGCGCGATCTACGTCGCGACGCCGAACAACCCCGACGGCGCGATGCTCTCCGCCGCCGACATCGCCGCGATCGCGCAGGTCGCCGAGCGACACGAGCTGTGGATCCTTGCCGACGAGGTCTACGAAGACTACGGCTACGACGCGCAGCACGTGTCGATCGCGACGCACCCCGCGGCGCTGCAGCGCACTGTCACCGTGTTCTCGTTTGCGAAGAGCTACGCGCAAGCCGGCCTGCGGGTCGGCTACGCGCTCGCACCCGAGCCGGTCGCGGCCGCGATCAAGAAGCTCGTCAATCACTCCATCTACAACGTGCCTGTTGCGATGCAGCGTGCGGCGCTCGGCGCGCTGCGCAGTGGTGCGCCGTTTCTTGCGGCGGCGCGCGAGCGCTATCAAGCGGCGCGTGATCGTGCGCGGACGCGACTTACGGCGCCGGCCGCGTGCCCACCGGGTGGCGCGTATCTGTGGGTCGACTTCGAGCGGTGGTCGGGCAACGACTGCTTGCCGGTGCTCGAGAAGGTGGCGGAGCAAGGCGTGTTGCTCGCGCCGGGCAGCGCGTTCGGCGATGCGTGCACGCGCTACGCACGGCTGTGCTTTACGGGGGTCGAAGAGGCGCGGCTCGAAGAAGGTATCGATCGGATCAACGGCGTGCTCGCGGCGTGGACATGATCGAGCGCTGGACCTGTGAAATGGCGTTTCGCGAAGCGGTGGTCGCGTGCGATCCGGCGTTCCGCGTGCGCGACGCGCTCGCGAGTGCGCCGCTGCGTGGTCGCAACGTGATCGGGCTTGCAATCGGCAAGGCCGCACTCGCGATGGCACGCGGCGCAGGTCCGGTCACGCGTGGACTTGTCGTCGCACCGCTCGCCAGCGCGCGACGATACAGCTGGACCGACCTCACACCTGGCTGGTTGGTCGCGAGCGGTGGACACCCAGTGGCCGACGCTACCAGCTTCGCCGCTGGTGCCTGGGTGCTTCATCTCATCGACGCGGTCGGCCCCGACGATGTCGTGCTCGCGTTGATCTCGGGAGGAGCGTCGGCGCTCGTCGAGCAGCCCGCCGTTAGTCGGGAGGAATATCGCAAGCGCGTGCAGGCGGTGATGGCGAACGGCGCGTCGATCCACGAGCTCAACCGCGTGCGCACCGAGCTCTCCGCGATCAAAGGCGGCAAGCTCGCGGCGCGCTGCAAGGCGCCGATCGTCACGCTCGTCGTCAGTGACGTGATCGGCGATGACCCGCGCGTCGTCGGCTCGGGACCGACAGTGACCGATCCGCTGCGCGATGGCGATCGTGTCACCGTGGTCGTGCCGATGGCGCGCTTCGGCATTGCCGTCGCCAATGCGCTCGCCAGATATTCCGTGGCGGCCTCTCGAGTCGACGACGAAGGCCCCGCCGACAAGCTCGAACCGGAGATGGAACCGCCCGCTTCCGAATCCGGGGTGCGTTGGATCGAAGAGCCGATCGCCGACGACGTGGCAGTGGTCGCCGATCGGCTCGCGGCAGAGCAGGGCGTCATCGTCGCGTGGGGTGAGCCGACGCTGCGTGTTCCCGCCGACGCGGGCAGCGGTGGTCGCGCGCAGCAGCTCGCGCTCGAGCTCGCGAAGCGCCTGCGCGGAAGCTCGCGCACCGCGTTCGTCGCTGGCAGCGACGGCATCGATGGACCCTCGACGCGCGGTGCAGCTGGTGCGTTCGTCGACGGTGCGACCTGGGACGCGATCATCGGGGCGAAGATCGATCCCGAGACGGCACTGCGCCGCTGCGATGCGGGCACCGCGCTCGACGCGGTGGGCGGGCTCATCGTGACGGGGCTGACCGGGATCAATCACGCCGACGTCGTGATCATCGGCTGAGGCTGCAGATCCGGACTCGGACTCGGACTCGGACTCGGTGCTATACGGGGGCCGTTGGCCACGACCTGGACCACACTCGCGGTACTCGACTGGACGACCAAGCGCTTTACCGACGCTGGGATCGCCTCCGCGCGTCTCGAGGCGCAGCTGCTGCTCGCGCACATCCTGAAGTGCAGCCGTACGCAGCTCTATACCGGCTTCGATAAGCCGCTCGCCGAGCCCGAGCTCGCCGGCTATCGCGAGCTGATCCGGCGCCGCCTCGCCGGCGAGCCCGTCTCCTACTTGCTCGGCGAGGCCGAGTTTTGGGGCCTGCCGTTCTACGTCGATGCGAACGTGCTCGTGCCGCGCCCCGACACCGAGACCGTGATCGAGGTCGCGCGCTCGCTGCGCAGCGATCGCAGCGCGCCGTGCCGCGTGCTCGACCTGTGCACCGGCTCGGGTGCGATCGCGATCAGCCTGGCGAAGGAGCTATCGGCCGCGCGCGTCGTTGCGACCGAGGTCTCGGAGGCCGCCGCCGCGATCGCGCGTCGCAATGCCGAACGCAACGGTGTCGCCGATCGCGTCGACGTTCGGCTCGGCGATCTGTGGGAGCCGGTGGCGGGCGAGCAGTTCGACTTGATCGTGTCGAACCCGCCGTACATCGCGTCGGCTGTGATCGATACGCTGCAGGCCGAGGTCAAACGCGAGCCGCGCATCGCGCTCGACGGTGGTCCCGACGGCATGGCGTTCTATGATCGGATCTGCGCGGCGGCCCGCATCCACCTCGAGCCCGGTGGCGCGCTCGTCGTCGAGCACGGCTTCGATCAAGCGGATGCCGTGCGCGAGCGGTTTAGCGCGGCGGGCTTCGAGCGGATCACGCTCGTGCATGATCTCGGCAAGAACCCGCGCGTGATGTGGGGCATCGCGCCGAAGCCGGCGGTCTAGCACCCACGTGGGTACGGAACGGCGAGCCAAACTGCGGCTGTGGCGGCTCACGCATCCGTCTCACGCGTCGCGCTAGACTTGGATCCATGGGGAAATGGATCGTCATTGTGGTGGTCTTGCTCGGCTGCAAGGACGATCCGAAGCGGGAGATCATGCACCAATTGAACATGTCGAATTGCATCGCCGGGGCGACCGAGGCGTCATGTGCGCGGCACGGTGGCAACTGGAACGGCAAGATGTGCTGCGTCGGAACGTCCTGCGTCGACGGCAACGAGGCGGCGTGTGCGCGGGGCGGCGGTAAGTGGACCGGCAAGCAGTGCTGCTTGCCGAAGGCGATGACCTGCGATGCCGGTAACGAAGCCTCGTGCGCGCGCGCCGACGGCGTGTGGAGCGGCACGGTGTGTTGTCTCGAGGGCACGCGGACGTGCGTCGAAGGCAACGAAGCGTCGTGCGCGCGCGGCGATGGCGATTGGACGGGCGCGGTGTGCTGCTTGGCCGGGACCGTGAATTGCGTCGCGGGCGAGGAAGCGGCGTGTGCTCGTAACGGCGGTACGTGGAGCGGCTCGTTGTGCTGCATGAAGTAGTGCGATGACCGACCGCGCGTCACGGCAGGAGCTGATCGTCGGTACGTCGCTCGGCTCGACGGAAGAAGACGCGCGCAACCAGCTGCAGAGCCGGCTGACGTTTTTCTCGAAGCTGCTGTTCTGGGGTTACGTCGTGCTCGCGGCGTTTTCGGTGATCGTGTTCGAGGGCTCGCCCGTCAATACCGGGCACGCGCGGCTGATCGAGGTGCTCGCCGGCGTCGCGCTTCTGCTGCTCGCTGTGATCTGGCGCGGCTTGTTGCTGCGGCGGCGGCTCGCGATCCGCGGCTTGTTCGCGATCGACGTGCTCTATGCCGCGGCGAGCGGGCTGATGTTCGCAGCGGTCGCGTATCTGGCGAAGGATCTGAAAGCTGCGACGTATCCGAATCTGTTGTGGGTGTGCTTCCTCGTGTTCTTGCGCGCGATCATCGTGCCGAGTACGGGAGCGCGCACTGCGGTGTTTGGCGTCGTCGCGTTCGTGCCGCTGATCATCGCGTCGATCGCGGTGGCGGAAGAGTGGGCGGCGTGGCTGCCGCAGTATCTGTTTATCGGCGGGACGGTGTTCATTGCCGGTGGCGTGACGCTGTTGGCGGCGATCGGATCGCGCACGATTTATGGGCTGCGCAAGCAGGTGAATGCCGCGCGGCAGCTGGGGCAGTACACGCTCGATCGCAAAATCGGCGAGGGCGGCATGGGCGCGGTGTATCTGGCGCATCACGCGTTGCTGCGGCGGCCGACCGCGATCAAGTTGTTGCAGCCGGATCGGCTCGACGAGGATGCGCTGAGGCGTTTCGAGCGCGAGGTGCAGCACATGGCGAAGCTGACGCACGCGAATACGG
>DATDCH010000875.1:0-5771 GCA_036524455.1 Kofleriaceae bacterium
GCTCGACGGCGAGGTCGTCAACACGAACGTGCTCGGCGAGATCCTGTGGTCGATCTACTTCTCGCTCTGGACCCCCGACAAGCGCATCGAAGCCTCCGAAGGCTGGGGGGGCGATCGCTACGTCGTGGTCAAGCGCGCCGACGGCTCGCTGCTCGGCTACCACGCCACGATCTGGGACACGCCCGCCGACGCGAAGCAGTTCGCCGCAGCCTACGAGGCGAGCGTCGCGAAGCGATTCCCCGGCAAAGAACGCAAGGTCGCGATCAAGACCGACGGCGCGAAGGTGTTCATCCTCGACGGTGATGACGACGCCAAGCTGTTTGTGACGCTGATCAAAGGCACGAAGTTCTCGTAGTCGTTTGCGCGCGACGACTCGGCTTCGCAAGTTCGATCACAAGGCCGCGTTCGACATCTATCGCGCGCCGGGTACCGTCGCGTCGGCGTGATCAAGCAGCGCTTGCGGTTGCCGTCTCGCCGTGCGCCCTACGCGGGCGGATACGAGCGCACACGTCGGCGTCGATCGTGGGCGGTCGACGCTTGCCCTCTCGCATCACGGAGGTGCAGCGTGGATGCATGCAGCGCTTCCTCCTGATGGTGGTTGTTGTTGTCGCAGCGTGCTCGGGTGATGACTCGTCGATCGAGACCTGTCAGGTCGACGCCGATTGCAGTGCCGGATCGGTGTGCGAATTGCGCGACGAGCAGGCGATCTGTGTCGCGACCGCCGACGCGCCGATCGTGATCGGGCAGACCGGTGCGATCACGGGCACGAACCAGATGCTCGGCCAGCGGGCGAAGCTCGGGGTCGAGCTCGCGTTCGCGGAACAGAACGCGCTCGGCGGTATTCGCGGCCGCATGCTCGAGCTGCAGTTCCGCGACGACGCGTACGTGCCGGAGGTTGCGGAGGATGCGGTGCGCGAGCTCGTCGACGCCAAGGTGTCGCCGACGGAAGCGCCGCATTGCCCATCGACGACGCTGCCGCTCTACGGCACGACATCGGTGTCGGAGACAGCTGTGTCGCGTGGCCCGAATGCAGTGCTCGCGATGATCGGCAGCGTCGGAGCGCCGACCGCCGTGCGCGCCGCGGCGATCGCCGTCGAGACGCAGACGCTGTACTTCGGTGCGTTCGTCGGCACGGATACGGTGTTGCGCGATGACCAAGCCGGCGCGTGCGCAACCAACATCTTCAACGTGCGCGCGTCGTATGCCCAGGAGGCGAGGGCCACGCTCGAGCTGTTCCAGGTGAAAGGCGTTCCCGACTATCGCAACCTGATCTCGTTCGATCAGAACGACACGTTCGGTCAGGCGGGCTACGACGGGCTGGTCAAGGCGTACCAGGAATTCATCGGCCCATTCCCGTCGGGCGCCGATCCGATCAACCCGATCAAGCGGTTCCGTTACGTGCGCAACGACGACACCTCGGTGCCCGCGGTGGCGGCAGCGATGACCGCGCACCTCGCGCTGCTGCTCGAGAACCAGGCCGGCACCGTTACCGTCGGCGTGATGATGACCGATACGTACGGCGCAGCCACCGCGCTGATCGAGTACGTGCGCCGGTGGCAATACGCGAGCGACGCGCAGCAGACCCAGCTACAGAAGGCGACGCGCTTGAAGCTGCACTTCAGCAATATGTCGTTCGTGAACGCCGACGCACTCGGTGATCGCCTCGTCGCCTCCGGCAACGTGACAACGCCGAACGGGCCGATGCCGTTTACCGACGGCGTCTACGTCTCGCAGGTCGTACCGAACTTCCGGTCGGATCCGAGCGCCGTCGTCGCGGCTTACAACCGGGAGATCTCCGGGAACGGGGAGCCGTCGTTCTTGTCGCTCGAAGCCTATATCGCGGCGCGCGTGCTGATCGTAGGACTGCTCGCGCACGAAGGACCGTTCACATCGGCGGCGCTCGCGACAACGCTGGAGGCGCAGAGCGACCTTTCGGTCGGGCTCGACGGAATGTTCGGGTTCTCGCCAGCGAACCATCAGTATTCGAGCTCGGTGTGGGGCACGGCACTGCAAGCTGACGGCACATTCGCGAATCTTTATGTGTGGCGCGCGGGCAGTCCGATTCAGATCACGCCCTGAGCGTGGTACCCAATCGCCATGCGTATCGATCGCGTCTACACCAAGGGCGGCGATAAGGGCGAAACCTCTCTGATCGGCGGCGAGCGCGTGTCCAAAGCGGACCCGCGCCTCGAGTGCTACGGCACGATCGACGAGCTCAATGCCGTCATCGGCCTCGTCATCGAAGCGCTCGCGCAGTCGGCGGCCGCCGAGTACCTGACACCGATCTTGCGGCGCGTGCAGAACGAGCTGTTCAACCTGGGCTGCGAGCTCGCGACACCCGATCCCGAGCGTCGCGCGAAGCTGCCGCGGATCGAGTCACGCCACATCGCGGCGCTCGAGCGCGACATCGACGCGGTCAACGACGAGCTCGCGCCGCTGACGTCGTTCGTGTTGCCCGGCGGGGGTTGGGCGTCCGCGTATCACCACCTCGCGCGCACCGTGTGCAGGCGCGCGGAGCGGCTCGTTGTCGGCCTGTCGGAAGCCGAAGACATCGGCGGCGACCTGCCGGTGCAGTACTTGAACCGGTTGTCGGATGCGTTGTTCGTGTGGGGCCGGTGGTGCGCGCACAAGGATGGCAAGCCCGAGCCGCTGTGGGATTCGCGCGCGACATGAGCTATCGCGATCGCGCTATTCAATGTCCGCGTTGTGGTTTGGATCTGACGCGCGCCGACGAGCGAGATCGGTGGCGCTGCACGAAGTGCAAGGGCGCGCTGTTTGCGGTCGCCGAAGTCGTGCGCGAGCTGGTCGCGACGGCGCCTGACTTGGTGCCGAAGGGCGGCGTCGATGGATTGACCACGCTTGGTCGTCGCACCGTCGCGCCGCTGCTCGCGTGCAGTATTTGCGGCGCGCAAATGGAGCCCGTGTTCCTCGGCGGCGTCGATGTCGATCGCTGCTATCACGACGAGATGTTGTGGTTCGATCGCGGCGAGCTGGCGCTGGTCGTCGACGTCGCGCACGATCAACACCGCACGCGTGAGCAGAGCTGGTTGGTCCGCTTGCTCGCGTTCTGGTTCATCGGCTGACGAGGCTGACCGGCAACTCCAGTTGCCAGCGCGAGATACGATTCGCGCGCTTACGGTTGGCAGGCTGATTGCTGACTGAGCCTCGTGTGACGATTCCATCGCAGGTTTGGTTGGGTTTGGTGACGGCTCTAGTTGCCTGTGGAAATCAGGTTGCACTGGAGGTCGGACCCGGGGAAGCGGACGACGGCGGCGGCAAGGCGGATGGTGCGGAGGCACGCGCGGAGCTCAAGGTCACGCTCGAGCCGACGGACATACGGCGCGCGCGGTATCGGTTGTCGCTGCTCAACGATCAGAGCCAGCAGCGCTCGATCTGGTTCTTCGATACGCCGGCGCTCACGCTGCTCGATGCGGGCTTGATCCTGCGCGCGCGGGAGATCGACGGCGAAGAAGATGACTCCACCGTCAAGCTGCGCCCGTTCACGCTCGACGATCTCAGCGAAGAATTTCGCGTACTCGACGACATGAAGTGCGAGCTCGATCGGCTACCCGATACGGCAACGCCGTCTTGCTCGCTCAAGATCGATCAGGACGAAGGCGAGATCGCATCGGTGGCGCGAGGCGAGCGGACGCTCGACAAGCTGTACTCGTCGGAGCAAGAGGCGCTGTTCGCAGCGTATGGCCCGGCGATCGGTTTGGACGAGCTCGCCACGCTCGGTCCGATTCGCGCTCGCGTCTGGACGCTGCGCAGCGACGAGCTGCCGGAGAAGGTGACCGCAGAGCTGTGGTACCTGGCCGACGGCAGTCAGACGCTCGAGCTGTCGATGAAGGTCGACGCGGCGGACCAAGACGACGGCATGGCGGACTTGCTCGACTTCGTCGAGGATCGCGGACTGCATCTCGACAAGGAACAAGAGAGCAAGACACGGCGGGCCCTCGAGCTCTTGATCGACGCGACGGCAATCCCGCGTCGCTAGTCCTCGAGATCAGGTGACGTCGTTGCCGACGACGGTCCAGTCCGCGTGCGCGTGACCTTGCGCGATCTTGTCGTCCATCAAGCGAGCGAGCGCAGGCACCATGATCAGCGGCAGGCCGGCGCGCGCGGCCTCCTCTTCCATGAGGCGTGCGTCCTTGCGCGCCATCGCGAGCTCCCACGACGGCTGCTCATATGCGCGCTCGGTCATTCGCTTGTAGCGGCCGGCGAGCGACATGCCCGGATTGAAGTGCTCGAACAACGTGCCGGCATCGGCGGGCGACACGTCGAGCGCCTTCGCGAGCGCGAGGAAGTCGGTGAACCCGGCGGTGAACGCCATCAGGATCAAGTTGCCGAGCAGCTTGAACGCGGCCGCTTGCTCGGTGCGCGGACCGAGATCGACGAGCTTGCCGGTCATCGGCGCGAGCAGCGGCGACACGCGCGCGACGACGTCGCGGTCGCCGGAGACGAGCATGAGGCCGGTCGACTCGAGTGCGTTCTGCGGACCCATGAACACCGGCGCGTGCACGAACGTGATGTCGCGCCGCGCGGTGCGGGCGAGCGCACCGGCCGGCGACGTCGTCGAGTGATCGATCACGAGCGCACCGGGCGCGAGACCGGGTTGCGCGGCGGCGAGCACGCCGTCGACGGCGGCATCGTCGGAGACCACGATGTGCACCCGCTCGGCCCCGCGCACGGCGTCGGCCGCGTCGGCGACCACCGTGATGCCGTGCGGTTCGAGTGCCTTCGCCTTGTCGGCCGTGCGATTCCACGCGCGCACGTCGTGGCCCTTCTGCTTCAGCGCACGTGCGAAACCTGAACCGAGCAACCCGGTGCCGAGGATCGTGATCATGCGCGGAGGTTAACGCAGCAGCGCGTCGATCTTCGGCACGTCCCACGCATCGATCGCAGGTGCGAGCTCGCGCGTGTCGCCGCCGGCCCACCGCGTATCTGCGAGCGCCGGTTCTGCGGGGCGCGCAAGCCGATGCAGCGCGGCTGGCTTGCCGAGCGGCACGCGGCGCAGCTCGTCACGACCGATCCAGTACGCGATCGCGAGCGCAGGCAGCGTGAGTAGATCCGATCGATCGAGGTGGATCGCGGCGGGCCGCCCGAGGTAGCCGAGCGCGCGCACCATCGCCTCGGCCGCCGCCGGTGACAGCTTCACGGCGATGAACCCCGCGCCGGTCGCGGCGATGCACAGGAGCAGGCGACGGCGCGTCAGCGACGGATCGACGCGCGCACCGAGCCGAGCAGCGAGCGCGAGCACGAGGCCGATCGCCGCCGTCAGTACAACGGGCGCAAACGCGAGTCCGGCGATGTCGGAGAGCTTGCCGGCGATCAACGTGCGCGCGGTGCCCGAGCCTTGCCAGACCTGCTTGATCACCCAGTCGTTGACGACGAGCAGGGCCAGCATCGCGAGCGTGACGGGGTGCATCGCCTCGCCGACGGGCAAAGCCGCCCGTTCCGCTCGATCGACGCCGCGCAGCGCTCGCCGCAGCCGCTCCACTCGTATACTCTGCCGGTCGTGTCGGAGTCCGGCAAGCAGTCCGAAAGCGCCAAGCAACTCGCCGAGGCGGAGAAGCAGGCCAAAGAGCGTTTTGAAAAGGCAATGACCGAGCTGCGCGAAGGCGCGTATCGGTTCTCGTCGCGCGCCCGCGGTCAGTCGGAGCTGATCATCGAAGAGCTGATCGATCCGGAGGGCGAAACCGTCGCGTCGCTCGCCGAGGTCGAAGGCGAGGGCTCGACGGGCGCGCTCGCGCGCGCGCAGTCGCGCGGGC
>DATDCH010000876.1:0-3826 GCA_036524455.1 Kofleriaceae bacterium
ACGTTCACGATCTGCTGCCCGCCGCCTGAGGCTCGACGTTCACGATCTGCTGCCCGCCGCCTGAGGCTCGACGTTCACGATCCTGTTGCCCGCCGCGTAGCGACGCTCGACGTTCGTCGATCCTGCCACGGCGGGCGAGCGCCGCTCCGCATCACCGATCGCGATCCAGCTGCGCGCGTCGCTCGGATCGAGCTCGACCCGCTGCAGCGCGGGAGCGGATGTGCGAGCACGCACGGTGCGCCACAGCGCGCTCATGCAACTCGTCAACCGCGATGTGAGATCGCGCCCACTGTACAGACGTCGATCGATTCTGCACGCTGTCGAGACCGATGAGCCGTCCGTGGTCGGTGTTGATCGTCGACGATAATCGTGACGCGGGCGATCTCCTCGGCGAAGTACTCGCCGCGCTCGGCTACTCGATTCGCGTCGTGCACGACAGCAATGCCGCACTCGCAGCTGTCGAGCAGCTCGTGCCTGATGCGGCGCTGCTCGACATCGGCCTCCCCGAGATCGACGGCTACGAGCTCGCGCGCATGCTGCACGAGCGCTGGCCGGCGCTGTGCCTCATCGCGATCACCGGCTACGGCCAGCCCGCCGATCGCGAGCGCGCCCTCGCCACAGGCTTCACCGCGCACATGACCAAGCCGGTTTCGATCACCGACCTCGTCGCGACGCTCGAGCTGTACTGCGGTAACACTCCTTCGCGAGGGTAACGACTCGTTACTGCCGATCGGCGGCTAACCGCGCGACACCACTGGCCATCGCGCTCGGCACGTCCCCTGCTGAATGTCCCGAGCATGTGGACGCTCGCTCGCAAGCTCTTGCTTCACGACCGGCTGCGCTTCGCGGTCGCGATCGCGGGCGTCTCGGTGTCGGTGATGCTCGTGCTCGTTCAGGTCGGCCTCTACTTCGGCTTCATGAACACCGCGTCGTCGATCATCGACGCGAGCAAAGCCGACCTCTGGGTTGGCAAAGCCGGCAGTGAGTCGTTCGAGTTCGCATCGCCGTTCGACGAGCGCGCGTTCTATAAGGTCGCCTCGGTGCCCGGCGTCGAGCGCACCGAGCGCGTGCTGATGAACTTCGCGCAGTTCAAGCTCGCCGACGGCGGCGACCTCGGCGTGCAAGTCGTCGGCATCGAGACCACTGCCGGTCACGCGCCGCTGCTCGCGCCGTGGAACGTGATCGCGGGCGACGCAAACAAGCTCAGCGAAGCGGGCGCGATCGTCGTCGACAAGAGCGAGTATCCAAAGCTCAAGATCGATCGCGTCGGTCACACGACGGAAGTCACCGGCGTGCGCGCGCACGTGGTCGCGCTGACGCAAGGCATCCGCTCGTTCACGACGTCGCCGATCGTGTTCACCGATATGCGCAGCGCGCGCAGCTTCATGCCGGGCCTCGGCGACAGCGCCGTCACGTACGTGCTCGTCAAGGTCAAGGCCGGCGAGTCGGTCGAAGCGGTCAAGCAACGCATCAACGCGCTGCCGCACCTCGCCGCGTACACGACGAGCGAGATGAGCAAGCGCACGCGCACGTACTGGTCGAGTCGCACCGGTGTCGGCGCCGGCTTCTTCACGACCGCCGTGCTCGGCGTGATCGTCGGCTTCGTCGTCGTCGGTCAGATCCTGTACAGCAGCACGCTGCAGTACATCCGCGAGTACGGAACGCTCAAAGCGATGGGCGCTCGCAACTCGATGGTGGTGCGCGTGATCCTGTCGCAGGCGATGATCTCGGCCGCGATCGGCTTCGTCGTCGGCTGCGTGCTCGCGGTCGGCATGCAGGCGGCGATGGCGAAGGCGAACCTGTCGGTCGCGCTGTTCCCGGGCCTCTACGCCGCGACGCTCGTCGTCACGATCGCGATGTGCTCGTTCGCCGCGCTGCTGTCGATCGTCAAGGTGCTGCGCCTCGACCCCGCGTCGGTGTTCAAGGGCTAAAGGAGAACGTCATGACCGCCGCACTCGCACTCAACGACACGCTCCCCGGCATCGCCTCGATCGGACGCGCCGATACGCAGCCGATCGCGGTGCCGTCGCTCGCGCGCCTCGCCGGCGCCGGCAAGATCTACGGCAGCGGCGAGACCGCAGTCACCGCACTTGCCGATGCGACGCTCGACATCAAGCCCGGCGAGGTCACGCTGATCGAAGGCCCGTCGGGCTCCGGCAAGACGACGCTGATCTCGATCCTCGGTCTGCTCCTCAAGCCGACGAGCGGCGAAGTCTGGATCGAAGGCCGCAATGTCTCGAGCCTCACCGAGCGCGACCTGCCCGCACTGCGCGCGCGCAACTTCGGTTTCGTGTTTCAAGGCTTCAATTTGTTCCCGGCGCTGACCGCGCTCGACAACGTCGCGATCGCGATCGAGATGAAGAACCCGCGCGCGAAAGATCCGCGCGGCGAGGCGCGCCGGCTGCTCGAGACGGTCGGCATGGCCGAGCGCTCGCATCACCTGCCCGCCGATCTGTCGGGCGGCCAGAAGCAACGTGTCGCGATCGCACGTGCACTCGGCGGCAGCCCACCGATCATCGTCGGCGACGAGCCGACCGCCGCCCTCGATACCAAGACCGCACTGTCCGTGATGGAGCTGCTGCGCGAGCTTGCGAGCTCGCACGGCCGCGCCGTCGTCGTCGTCACTCACGATCCTCGTCTCGAGCGCTTCGCCGATCGCGTCGTGCGCGTCGAAGACGGCCGCATTTCCGCCATCGATTAGGAGACCACCATGTCCAAGCTCCGCACTGCCCTGCTCGTCTCTCTGCCGCTCGCCGCCGCGGGCTGGTTCTGGTTCGGTCACTCGACACAGAAAGCCGCGGCCGCGCGACCCGCGATCACGCGCCCTGCGACGCTCGTCGCGCCCGGCCGTGTCGAGCCGATCCGCGATACGGTCGCGCTCGCGTTCGAAGCCGGCGGCCGCATCATCGCGATCGACGTCGACGAAGGCGCAGCCGTCAAAGCCGGCCAAGTGATCGCGCGGCTCGATGATCGCCTCGCACGTGCGCGCGTTGCCGCTGCCGATGCAGCCGTCGCCGGTGCCCAAGCGAGCTACTTGCTCGCGCGCCGCGGTCCGCGCGGTGAAGACCTCGCCGCCGCGAAGGCCGAGCTCGACGCCGCGAAGGCGGCCGCCGCACATCGCGATGCCGAGCAAGTGCGCAGCGAGAAGCTCGGCGCCGTCGGTGCCCTCGCGAGCGCCGTCGTCGATGCCGATGGTGCCGCCGCACGTGTCGCCGATGCGACCGCCGCCGCTGCGAACGCGCGCTACCAAGCGCTCGTCAAAGGCTCGCGCTCCGAACAGATCGCCGGCGCGGCCGCCACACTCGACGCCGCGAAGGCCGAGCTCGACGCCGCGAAGATCGCGCTCGATCAAACGCTACTGCGCGCGCCGCACGATGGCGTCGTGCTGCGCCGATTCACCGAGATCGGTGCGCTCGTGACGACGATGAACCCGCAGCCGATCGTGTCGATGGCGGATCTGCGCCAGCTTCAGATTCGCGCCGAGGTCGACGAAGCGGATGTCGCGTCGATCGCCGTCGGCAAGACCGCGTACGCGACCGCCGATGCGTTCGGGGACCGCAAATTTCCGATCCGCGTTACTCGGATCACGCGCGAGCTCGGCCGCAAGACGGTGCGGGACGACGATCCCCGGGCGCGCGTCGACACTCGCGTGCTCGAAGTGATGGCGACGTTCGAAGGCACGCCGAACGAGAGCCTACCGCTCGGCCTCCGGATGTACGTGCACGTCGAGCGCTAGCGGCTCGGCGATCGCTGGCCGCGGGCTACAGCTCGTCACCTGGCGAACGCGCCGTGGCGGCCGAAGCCCTCGTGCGTTCGAACAGTTATC
>DATDCH010000877.1:0-16373 GCA_036524455.1 Kofleriaceae bacterium
GCAGGCACGCGCGCTCGACGACGTTGCGCAGCTCGCGCACGTTGCCCGGCCACGCATGGCGCTGCAGCTTCGCCATGTCCTCGGGCGAGATCGAGAGCCCGGGGCCGAAGTTCTGGACGAAGTGCTGGATGAGCAGCGGGATGTCCGAGCCGCGCTCGCGCAGCGGCGGCACGCTCACGCGAATGACCGCGAGGCGGTAGTACAAGTCTTCGCGGAACGCCTTCTTCGCGACTTCGGCGCGGAGATCGCGGTTGGTCGCGGCGACGACGCGGACGTCGATCTTGCGCGGCTTGCGACCACCGACGGGCAACACCGTCTGCTCCTCGATGACCCGCAGGAGCTTGACCTGAATCGCGGGCGGCATCTCGCCGATCTCGTCGAGAAACACCGTGCCGCCATCTGCAGTTTCGAGCAAGCCCGGCCGCGACTCGAGCGCGCCCGTGAATGCGCCGCGCTCGTGCCCGAACAGCTCGCTCTCGAGCAGCGACTCTGTCAGCGCCGCGCAGTTCAGCCGCAGGAACGGCGCAGCCGCACGCGGGGACGCGCGATGCAACCGCTCCGCGACGACCTCCTTACCCGCGCCGGTCTCACCGATGAGCAGTACGTTGATGGTCCCCGCGGCGACACGCGAGACGAGTCGATACAGGTCCTGCATCGTGTCGTCTGTTCGCAAGGAGGGCTGCGTGTCGCGCGACGCTGGCCGAACAGTCCGTTGCTTGGCAGGCTCGGCGTCGTTGGGCTGAGTCGCGGCGAGCTGGCCGAGCAAGAGCGGCGAACGTTGTTGCGCCATCGAGACTTTCTGCACGAGCAGGATCGCTCGACCGATCTCGATCGTATCGCCCGGGGCGACGACGACGATCTTTCCTACGACGCGGTCTCCGCGCACGACGGTGCCATTCGGGCCGCCGAGATCCTCGATTCGCAGTGTTGGTCCAACGTGCAGGATCGCGTGCTGGCGCGAGATCGACGCCTGATCGATACGGATGTCGCAACTTTGCGAGCGGCCGATTGTCAACCGACCGTGCTCGGGGAGCTGATGGGTCGAGCAGACGCGATCACTGACCACAATGACGCACAGCTCCGGTCTCCCCTCCGGCCTACTCAGCTCTTCTGTGCCCTCCTCGGAATCGCCGGGCATCGTCTGACGATACCACGCTGGCAGCGTACGAATCGGGCGCATTCCACTCGGGTCTGTGTTGTGCTGTTGTTGTCGAAATGCCCGAGGAAGCGCGCGAAGAGGTCGCGACGATCGTCGAGCGTCCACCGGAAGCGGATGCGCTTGCGCGGCGAGAGCTGCGTTCCGAGTCATCGCACGCGGTGGCGAGAAGATCGCACGCCGAATCGATGTCGCTGATCGAGATCCGGCGCACGAGGACATTCGCCATGGTGGGCCTGACGACGGCGCTGTTCGTCTTTGTCGCGATCGCGATTCTTCCATCGCTGTCGCCGATGACGCCGCTGATGCTTGTCACGGTCGGGCTTGCGTGTGTCGCGATGACGTATCTGATATTTCGCACGAGCCGGCCGGCGACGTTTCACGATGGTCCACTCATCGCGATCTCGTGGTGCGTACCCGCTCTCGCCGTCGGGGCGGGCGTGCCTTACGCGGGCCCGTTCTCGCCGGTGCCGGCGCTCGCTACCCTGGGCATCTACATCATCGGCATGGGGCAGCGCGCTTCGATTGCCACGGGCGTCTACGTGATCTCGGCGCTTGCGCAGGGGATCAGCGGCGGCGTCGTGATCGCCGGCATCGCCGATCCGGGCATCATCAAGAGCGATTACTTGTCGCCCGAGCTCAAGGTGCTGTTCCAGGTGCTCGTCCAGATCACGCTGGCCGCCGCCTTCATCACGGCGCGTGCATCCCGGCGCGCGTCGCTCGCGTCCTTCGCAGAGCTCGAGCAAGCGGTGCGCGCGATCGCGCAACGCGAGGCGTTGCTCAACGAAGCACGCGATGAGCTCAAGCGCGCGCTCGGCACTGGACGCGGGCGGTTTACGGATCAAACGATCGGCGACTACCGGCTCGGTGAGCTGATCGGTCGCGGCGCGATGGGCGAAGTCTACGAGGCCGCGCACGCGAAGACCGGCGAGGCCGCGGCGGTGAAGATGCTGTCGTTGACGTCGCTCGGCAACACGCAGCACGTGCACCGATTCCTGCGGGAGCTCAAGACCGCGGCGACCATCGACTCGCCGAACGTCGTGCGCGTGATCGCGTTCGGCGAAGATCCGCTGCCGCACCTCGTGATGGAGCGCTTGCGCGGCCGCGATCTGTCGACGATCCTGCGCGAGAACCAAGGCCTGCCGGATCCAGGCCTGATCGATCTGATGCGACAAGTCGGCGCCGGGCTCACCGCCGCGCGCGGCTACGGCATCATCCATCGCGACATCAAGCCCCAGAACCTCTTCTTAGCCGACGGGACGTGGAAGATTCTCGATTTCGGTATCTCGCGTATCGCCGCGGACAGCGACACGCTGACGTCGGGCAACATCGTCGGCACGCCTGCGTACATGGCGCCTGAGCAGGCAACCAGCGGCGAGCTCGACTACCGCGCCGATCTCTACGCGCTGGCCGGTGTCGCGTACCGCGTGTTGACGAACCACGCACCGCACGCGGGGCGCGACGCGGTCGACGTTCTGTACCGCGTCGTGCATTCCGCGCCACGGCGGCCGAGCTCCCTTGCGAAGCTGCACGACGATGTCGACCTCGCGCTCGCGATCGGGCTCGCCAAGCGACCGGAGGATCGATTCGCGACGGCGACCGAGCTTGCGGATGCACTCGAGGCAGCGCTGCTCGCGAGGCTGCCGCAAGCGCTCCGCCAACGCGGTGCCGCGATCGCGAACGCGTGGCGCTAGCGCGTGCACATCTGATCAACGGCGCGAACACATCCGCGTTGGGTCAGGCATTCACCACGCGATCATCACCAGCTTGTCGAAGTTGACCCTGTCACCATCGCGCATGCTGTCCGAGTTGTTGTTCTGAAACCGGATCCATGTCGTCGAGGACCGATACGGTGTGAGGTCGTAGTATTTCCCGGCCTGCCAACCGCGATCGTTGCCCGAGCCCTGGTAGTAGTCGAGCCTCGTCCAGGCGACGCCGTCCGTAGAGACATGGAAGTCGACGCGATCCGTGCTCGAGTCGAATTTGTCGCGCCGATGCACGAACGAGAACCACGCTGACGACTTTCCGCTCAAGTCGACCTTGCGCTGCGCATAACCGACTTGCTGCTGGCTCGTGTACTTCTGGATGCGCAGCGATCCGTCGCCGTCGTAATCAACTCGGATATTGGACTGGCTTGGGGTCACGCGCTGCCAGCACGAGCCCCACGTAGTGAATTCCTGCGTGCAGTCGTCTGTGTTCTCGAACTCGTCCGCGAAATACGCATCGGTGCGCGGCGTCGCGACAAAGGCGTTCGCCAGCGTGCTGCCGAGCGCGAGCTGCCCTGCGCGGCTCGGATGAAAGCAGTCAAGCTTCGATACGTAGTACGGATAGACGCGCTGCGTGTAGAGAGCATTCGTGAACTTCACCTGCACGCCATTGCGACCGTTGTACTGCGCCGCTTTCTGCGCCATCAGGTTGTTCAGATCGATATTGAATTGTGCGGCCTCCGCTCGATCAGTGGCGGTCGACTTGCTCGACAGAACCTTGCCGCACGCAAATTCGTCGACGCCGTACTGCGACGACATGTAGCTCTTGAACAGGCCGAGCAACCAGTCGCGGACCTTGCCCCAGTCCGCGGTGTAGCGGCAGAGGAGATCCGAGCCGAGATAGTCCTTGCATAGGCTCCAGGCGGCCTCCGTCGTCACGTTGTCGCTGTCGAGATCCCAGAGGGCCTGACAGCTGCCGAACGTGTGATCGTGCCTGCGCGTCGCCATCGCGTTGCGCAGTGACACGACGTCGAGCACACCGGCCCAGTAAATCGTG
Organism: Kofleriaceae bacterium; assembly: GCA_036524455.1. Lineage (GTDB taxonomy): Bacteria > Myxococcota_A > Polyangia > Haliangiales > Haliangiaceae > JABFXX01. The sequence continues at coordinate 3,920 of DATDCH010000877.1, forward strand.
GCGCCCGCCGGTAACTTGTTCGTGAGCTCGGTCAGGGTGCCGTCGATCGACGTCGAGATCGACGCCAGCTTGCCGACGTACGACGCTCCCCTTGGTGCGCAGACATCATTTGCGCCGAGGTTGATGAGCACGTCGCGCACCGAGCCGTCCGCGGTCAACGCTTTGGCCTGCGCGAGCGCCGCGCTCCAACCTGCGCCGTCGGCGGCTGCATTGCGGACGTATCCCGACGCATAGCCGAGTCGGCGTGGGAATGACCACGACTGCGTGCCGCTCGCGTAGCTCCACGCTGCATCGTGCACACCGAGCCGGTTGTCTAGGCACGAGCCGAGCTCGGCGCTGTTGCCGCACATATCATCGCTATGCGTCGCCAGCGCAATGCTGTCGCCGATCACCCCAAGCCTGGTGCCCGCTGGAGGTGCGGTCAGCGCCTGCTCGACGTCGACGAGCTCATCGGCGATCGGCTCATCGCTCATGCATGCGCTCGCGAATAGTGCAGCAATCAAGACGCTCCTCATGCAGCCTCCCTTGTCGTCGGTTTCATTACCCTAGACCCGCCCCATGTAAGCTGCATTGCACGTGATATGCCCTGGTGTTCGTCGGCGCGATCAAATGAGTTCCCGAGCTGAAGTGCACTTGATCGATCGACCCATCGAACAACGCTGATCGATCGATCGATCAGCGTGCGGACATGCACGCAGGTGTCGGCGTTGCCACGTGCGGCCCGATTCGCAAGCTGCCGTCGAACGCAACGAAGCGGCCACGACCGGACGATCGGCACAGGCGCCTGAAAGGCGATCATGCGGACCGGATCAAGAAGAGATCGGAGCGCGAGATCTAATCGGCCTGACGGCGTTCACTTCATGCGCAGAGTCTCCTCGGCGGCGACAGAGCACCCGCGGAGCGATGCGAACACGCATCTCCTGAATGAACGTCTTGTGCCCTGTGCACGCGCGATCCGGAGGCACGCCGTTTGCCTGTGTGCGGCGCGCATATGAACATCACGCACCGACAGATCATCTGCTTTCTGCTCGCTTCGCTGCTCGCCACGGGATGCACGACCGAGGAAGAGGACAGCGACGACGAGACCAACATGAGCGAGCTCGCGTTGTCGAGCACGGAGCAAACCGCGTTCAACTTCTTCGTCAGCAAGGGCCTCACGAAGATCCAGGCAGCGGGCGTCGTCGGCAATCTGATGCAGGAGTCGAACGTCAAGCCGGGTGCGGTGCAACCCAACGGGCCGGGTCGCGGCATCGCGCAGTGGTCTGTCGGCGGGCGCTGGGACACGGACTATCGCGACAACGTCACCTGGTACGCGAACGTGCACGGCCTCTCGCGCTGGGCGCTCAACACGCAGCTCCAGTTCATCTGGTACGAGCTCACGACGTACGGCTACGGCCTGAGCTCGCTGCGCGCAGCCACCACGCTCACCCAGGCAGTCGTCGCGTTCCAGAACAAGTTCGAGATGTGCGGCGGCACGTGCCGCCAGAGCCAACGCATCGCCTACGCGCAGCAAGTCCTTGCCGCCAACGGGGGCAGCGGCAGCAAGGCAGGCTGCTACTCGCACACCCTCGGGATGCAGAAGCCCCACAACGCATGCGTCCAGAGTGTGTTCGACGGCGAGTGGTATCAGTGCTCGAACGGAGCATGGGTCGACCGCTGGACGGATCCGGAGGCGTGCGACGGCGTCTACCCGTTGTGAGCATCCTGACGTAGTGATCGCTGAAAGCCTTGCGCCGACGATTAGCGGCGCAGCTTCAAGCCGGGCGCGATGAACCCGATCATGCGTTCGACGTTCTTGATCCCTTGCGCCTCCGTCCATGCGAGGGCGCGTGCGGCAGCTTCGGCGCCGTCGGCGCCGCCGACGAGATCTGCGTAGCGCCAACGCGCGGCTGCCGTGTACCCCGACATGTCCGCCGCTTCGCCGATGCGGATCAGCTCGGTCAGGTGCGTGCGAGCCGCCTCGGCGTCGCCCTCCTGCATCGCGAGCGCGGTGAGGCTCTGCCGGTGGAGCACGGCGGCGAACTTGTTCGATTCGCGCGCGAGCCGACGCGCGACTCTGCGGACGTCGGCGAGGTGTCGCGAGGGATCCGCGGCGGCTTCTGCGGCCGAGAGCGCGAGCCGAAATCGCAGCCCCGCGGTGTCGATGCGGACCATCTCGACGCGCTGGAGCAGCGAGCGCTCTAGTGCGACCAGACGCGGTTCGAAACGCTCGGTGTCCGCGTTGCCTTCGTATAACGCCTGCTCGATCTCGGCGCGCAGCTCGAAATAGTGCTGCACGTGGAGTCTGCCCTCGGGCGGCGACCAGCGCGCCTCGCGCAGCGCCCGCTTTGCGCCTTCGAGATCGTCGTCGGCGAGGTAGACGGAGTTGCAGAAGCGCCGCAGCGTGGTCTCCGTGTAGAGATCGTCGCGCTCGATCGCATCGCGCACGAACTCGTCGTAGAGCCGACGGAGCGTGCGGTACTCGCCCATCGTCTTGAGTGCCATCATGCGGAAGTGGCGCACCGTGGTGACTTCCCAGCCGCCGAGCACGATCTGCGTCTTGCGCCCTCGCGCGATGCCCTTGCGGTTGCCCATCGCGTCCTCGATGTCGGCGAGGCGCTGCGCCGCGCGGCGCTCGCGACCCGAGAAGAAGTCGACGACCGAGCTCGCCGCCTCCACCCACATGATCACGCCCTCGTCCTCGATGCGCCCTCCGACCTCGACCGCCTTCTGCATGAGCTCGTTGGCGCGACGCAGGTTGCGCTGGCCGCCTTGCGTGGCGACGAAGCACGCTTCGTAACAAAGAGCGCGGCCGATGCGCAGCGGGTCGCCTGATCGCAACGCGAGCAAGAGACCGCGCGCCTGGAAATCGGCGGCGCGTATCGGGTCGACCACACCGAAGCCGTCGGCGACTGCGCGATAGGTGTCGAGCTTGCGGTGCAGTTCCGCAGGCACGTCGCCGGCATTGCGAAGCGTCCACGACAGTCCGCGCAACCGCAGCTTGAAGCGATGCCACAGCATCGAGACGAGCGCGCGGCGCGGCGTGGCAGGGAGATCGTCGCCGATCTGCCGAAGCAGCTCGCGGATCATCGCCTCGCCGCGCTCGAGGCGCCCCGTGGTGAGCAGCTTCTCTGCGGCGAGGCACTGGCACTCGAAACGCATCGCCGAGTCGCCGGCGAGCTCGGCGGCCTCGAGCAGCACGTCGACGGCTTCGGCGTTGCGTCCGTCGTTGATCAGCGCGTCGGCGAGCTTGCGCAGGAGCGCGAGGCGGCGATCCGGCTCGTAGTGGCCGAGGCGCAGCGCGAGTCGGTAGAGCGTCGCGGCCTGCGAGAGTGCGAGCGCGCTTTCGGCGCGCAGCGCGGCCTTCACGGCGAACTCGGCTGCGCGATCGACGTCACCCGCCGCCTCGAGGTGGCGCACGAGCACCTGCGGATCGTCGTCGGCAGCACCGGCGCTCTCGAGCGCGCGTGCGAGGTCCGCGTGGCAGCGTCGGCGGACCGCGTCGGCGAGGTGTGCGGTGACTGACTCGGTGATCCGATCGTGGAACGGCTCGAGCTTGCCGGCTTGGTGTCCACCGGTCGAACGCGAGAGATTCGCCGCGCGCAACAGCTCGACGCCGCGCTCGCTCGCGTCGTACTCGATGCCCGCGGCGTGGCGCAGCACGTCGCGCGCGACCGGCGCGCCGGCGACGCACAGCACCTCGAGCAACCGGCGCGGCTCGCTCGCCAGATCGGTAACGCGTGCCCACAGCGCCTCGTCGAGTCGAGGAGCATCTTCGATGCGGCCGCTGCTCTCCGTCGCGTAACGCGTCAGCTCCTGAAGGAACAGCGGGTGGCCACCGGCCTCGCGCACGATCGCGCCGGCGCGCTCCTGATCGGCCGCACGTAGGCCCGGCGCCATCCACTCGAGCAGCTCGAACGCGCTGCGCAGCGAGAGCTCGGCGATGCGCAGGCGCCGAACATCGCCTTCGAGGTGCCGGATCGCGGGCAGCACCTCATCGGGCTCCTGGCCCGGCGACTCGATTCGCACCGTCGCCAGGAACAACAGCGGCGGAGAATGCGGCGGTCGCATCAGTGCCTGGAGCAGCGTCAAGCTGTCCTCGTCGATCCACTGCAGATCATCGACCACCACGACCAGCGGCCGCCGTTCCGCGAGCCGAAACAGGAGCTCGCGCAACACGGTGAAGCGACGCGCGCGCTGAATGCGTGCATCGGGATGCGGGTTGATCGGCTGTGCGGCGGCGATGGCGTCGACGCGGCCGAGCACCGGGAACAGCTCGGACAGCAGGGCCGCATTGGTCGGCATGAGCACAGCGAGCTCTTCGCCATCGACATGACGCAAGAACCGGCTGAGCGCGTCGGCAATGCCATCAAACGCTTTGAACGGGATCGACTCGCGTTGGTAGCAGCGCCCGGCCAGCACCACGAGCGACGGATCCTCTTGCACGCGCGCGGCCGCGAATCGGCGCACGAGCTCACTCTTGCCGACGCCCGACTGGCCGTGGACAAACACGGTGCACCACGTCTGCCGGCTGTCGGCGAACGCGCGCTCGAGCTCGGCAAGCTCGCCGTCGCGCCCGACGAACGGCGCCGAGCCGCTCGCGCGCAGGTGCACTGCCGGCTGCTCGACGCCGAGGATCGAAAGGATCTCCTCGTCTGAGGGACGCGCCGACGGATCGCGGCGCACGAGGCGCTCGCACAAAGCGACTAGATCCTGCGGGAGATCGACGCCGATCAGTTTTGGCGGCACCGGATCGAACCGCTGCTTGTCGATCAAAATAGCGCGCGTCTCGCCGCGGAACGGCAGCTGGCCGGTCAGCGCCTGATAGAGCAGCACGCCGAAGCTGTACCAATCAGCCGCAGGCGTCACGCGGCCTGCGAGCTGCTCGGGCGCGAGGTACGCCGGCGTGCCCGAAATCTCACCGGTCATGAAGGCGTCGTGCAGCCCGGCCGCTCGATCGTCGCCGCTCGCGGTGAGACGACCGGCCTCGGCGAGGATGCCGAAGTCGAGCAACACCACGCGCTCGAGCGGCGTCACGATGATGTTCGAAGGTTTGACGTCACGGTGCACCTTGTCCGCGCGATGCAGCGCATGCAGCCCGAGCGCGAGCTGGCGCAGTCCAGTGCGCAGCTTGCGCTCATCGAACGGCTGCTCGCCGACCGCCACGTGCAGCGCGGTCTGCGTGGGCTCGTCATCACGCGCGGTGGTGGCGACGAACGTGGCGTCGACGACCGTGCGACCGCCGCCCTCGACCGCAGTGATCATCGTCGCGGGCGCGAGCAGCGGCACCGAACGTCCTGCGCGCGCGTACTTGAGGAAGTCGGTGCCTTCGAGAAATTCCATCGTGAAGAACCACTGGCCGTCGAGGAGAATGAGCTCGCCGAGGCGCACCAGGTTCGGGTGCTCGAGCTCTTGCACTGCGCGGAACTCATGCTTGAAGCGGTAGATGGCGTCCGGGTTCACGCGCAAGAGCGTCTTCAGCGCCACTCGCGCGCCGCGCTCGGTGTCGAATGCCTCGTAGACCACGCCCATCCCGCCCGCGCCGAGACGGCGGCGGATCTTGAAGCGCTCGCTGCGCGGAAAGCTGCCCTCGGGCTCCCCCACAGGGTTAGTTAACCACCGCCTCGAGTCATCTTCCCTTTCGGACGCAAGGAACGGGAACGGTTCGACTCCCGCCCCCACCATTCCCAGGTTCGTTTCGCAAAGCCAAGCGAACCAACCTTCAGTACGGCATGAGGTGTCTCCTCACATACACGCGCGGCGCGCGACGTAAATGTTCCAGGACGTGCCGTCGCCGGAATCATGGGTGAAGTACATAGCGGTTCCGCCTTCCGCGAGCTCGGGATCGGACACGTTCGGCGCAAGCAGGTCGAGCTCGGCGACTGGCACCGGCGTTCCCCAGGCGTCCGTCGTGCGAGCGCGACGAGCAACCCAGAGGCGGTAGCCTCCCGACCGGTTTGAGCGGAAGTACATCTCCAGATGATCGTCGGAGACAGACGGCAATCCATCGTCCTGGCTCGAGTTGACCTCGACAACCGGTCCTAGATCGGTGAACAGCGACGTGCGATCGGGCCGCACCCCACGATGGATCTCGCGGTTGCTGCCGAGTCCACCATTCGTGTAGTAGAGCGTCAAACCATCCGGCGAGATCTCGGGCGCATCGCGGACCAGTGGGCCCACCGCACCAAACGCCTGCCTGATCCCGCTGAATGGTTGTGCGGTCGCTGTGCGGCTGCCGATCCAGATGTCCTGACGGGTCACGCGGGTCGAGAAGAAAACCACGTCGAGTTGATCCAGCGACAGCGACGGTCCGCCCTCGACAGCTGCCGTGTTGAGCTCGGCGACCGGCGTCCCTGCCGGAAAGGCGGCTGACGTATCTGCTCGTACGCTCCGATAGACCTCGTAGTTGGGTGCCTGCTTCCCGAAGTACAGCGACAGGCCGTCGTAGCTGACGTACGGGGAGAAGTCTTCGGCCGTGCCGTTGACGTTCGGAAGCTGCGTCGCGCCGCCGAAAAGTCCGAAGCTGCACGCGTCGATCGTCACGTCGCCATCGATGATGTCGCCATCGATGATGTCGCCGGCGACCGCATCACTGGTGTCGAGACGGTCGAACGCGAGTCGGCCGCACGCGCCCAGGCACGCGATCGTCGCAGCGCACGACATCGCCGCTCTCATCACGACCATCGTCGCATCTCGCCGTGCAACCGCAAGGCTTGCGTAGCGCGGTCGATGAGCTCAGTCGCTGATGGGGCGCTGGCCGCAGGAAAACTCCGACATCGAAGACGGCTGGGTCTACTCGATCCGGACCTCGAGGCTTTGATTCTGCGTCGTGATCGTCACCGAGTAATCGTCCCAGGCCACCGCATGATCGACGAGCGCGGGGCGTCGCGGTTATGCCGCTGGCGGTTGTGCCGGTGGCGGTTGTGCCGGTGGCGGTTGTGCCGGGGGCGGTTGAGTCGGTGACGGTTGTGCCGGGGGCGGTTGGGTTGGTGACGGTTGTGCCGGCGGCGGTTGGGTCGGTGACGCCGGTGGCGGTTGCGGCGGCGGTTGTGCCGGCGGTTGCGGGGGCGGTTGCGGCGGCGGTTGCGGTTGTGCCGGTGGCGGCTGTGCCGGCGGTTGCGGCGGCGGAGCCGGCTCGGGTTCGGGCTGCTCCTCCTGCGGCGATTCCTCCGCCGGCGGTTCGGTTGGCTCCGCCGTGCTCCTCGTGGGCGCGACGACGAGTGCGGCGAAGACAGCCAGCGTCAGGAGTGACCGCAGCTTTCTCCGGATACGAACCACGTGCACCGCCTCATCGAGCTCGCATGATCGGATTTCTTGTTTCGCCATGATTGCGACGTCGAGAAGCAAGCACCGCGCCTCTTGATCACGCGCCGTCGCGCGACCTGTTCTCACGAGATCCGCGTCGCGACTTCACAGACGCGTGCGCCACCGCGTACGCGAGCACAGCGACAGCGCCCGTCGCGAACAAACGTACGACTACGTTGGAAACACGCGTGTGCGTTGGCGCTACGCACTTTCGCGTAGGTCTAGACGAAATCGACGAAGATCGCGAACGACTTCCAGACCCGAGCTAACGCCGAAGCTGTGCTTGCACGCCTCGGCGTGAGCACCGCGTGCATTCTCCGCGTCGCAGTAGTGCGACCGCGAGATCCTGATCCGGGCCAAACGAGCTGAGTTGCGGCGACGTCGCGCCGTGTACTGACGCGAGGAAGTGCTGGTCAGGAGACTGGTACGCCGCAACTCTGTAGCAGCGCGCGAAGCAACAGGTCGTGACCGAGAGCAGCGTGCTGCGCCACGGGCTCCGGGTGACCTTCGCGATACGCGTAGACACCTGCGATGCGCGTGTCGCGGAACGGAAGCAGAACGGGTTGGCCAGCGGGTGATGGCGCCCAGCACTCGCTGTGCTTGAGCTCGACGATCGTGTTCGGAAGCTTGTACGTCTCACCAGCCTCGAGCTTCTTGCGCCACGTCGCAACGGCGGTGGGGAGAATGCGCTCGGCCAGCACCTGGTCGATCTGTGGGGACCTCGACAGACGGACGATCGCGCGCCTGGGGCCACCGAACGTAATGTCGGCCTCGGCCTTCTCGAGGAGCTTTGCGGCGCCGGGGCTCGCCTTGGCGACGTCTTGATCGATCGCGCCGGAGAAGTACTGGCCGGTGAAGATGAAGCGGAGATCGTCGTAGCCAATCGTGGTGCTTCCGCGCGCGACCCCGCGTTCGTAGATGCGTACTGGCGTCCGCCGTGCGCCGAGGAGGACGACGAGGATGCCGGGAACGGCGATCGCAAACGCCAGCGGGTTGACGAACCCGAGCGCGCCGCATGCAATGAGAAACACGCCGCCGAAGATGACGACGGGCGCGCGGGGTCCGCTCACTTCAATGATGAGATTCCCCAGGTCCGCCATCAGTTCGCACATAGTATCGAGGACAGACCGTGACGCGAGACTGCGGACACCTGCTTTGCGAGCTGATCGACCGCTCTGTATCGCGCTCGTGCAGTCTCGCGACTGGAAGGTCGCGCGGGTGCCGGCCCGGCCTGAGCTCGAAGCACGTCGCACCGGAGATCTTCGACGAGGTGCGAGCACTCCTCGCTGTGATCGATCCCGACGCTCGCGACGAGCGCGCCGTAGCCGCCGCGGTACGTCTCGCGGAGATCATCCGACGCGAGGCACGCGAGGATCGGCACTTGTTGGCGCATGCGCGCATCGACGAGCCCGAGCTTGCGCCTGCGCTCGAGCGCCTCTGCCTCCGCGCACGATGACGAGATGAGCGCGAGCGCGTGCACCTGGTGGAATCGCGCCGCGGCTTAGCCCAAGCGCTCCAGCTTGGGCACGAGCTGACGCAGCTGCCACGTATGGATCGAGTCGCGGCGATGCATTTCGGTGAGAGCTGCTCGAACGCGCACCGCGTACAAGCAGCCGACCACGATGGCGGCGACGTGGAACCCCCACAAAACCGGGCTGTCGGTCATCGCGGTCATCCTCGGCACCGCGCAGAGCTCGTCGCCGCGCTGGACAAGCGAGGGCGGGAACACGTGAAGCCACTCGAGCACGAGCGGGGCGGTAGCCGCGATGCCGCCCGCGGCTAGCGGCAACAGCCGGCGCGACGGATCGATCGCCAGCGTGCACGCGATCATGAACACGACGCCGAGGGTCGGCGTGATGAGCACTGAGTTATAGCCGATGCTCGCTCCGGCGAATGCGGTGGCGATTCCGACCACGTAGTACGTCGGGATGTAGCCATCAACGCGGCGGTTAAGTAGACGGACGATGCCGAGCATGAACGCGATCATCACGGTCGTGATCGCGATCGCGAAGTAGGCGCGATTGGTGATGCCGTTGGCGAACGGGACAACCACGGTCGCTATCGCCCAACACCCGAGCATCGCAACGCCCGCTAGGCTCCGCGCCCGATCGAGCTCGCGCTCGCGGAGGTGCATGTCGGCCACGGCTTCGCCCGGCACCTCGCGCGGGGGCGTTGTCAACAGCTCGACCATCGTGGCGAGCGCGGTGGCATTGCTCGGATCTAGAGCAAGTGCGCGACCGACGGCGTTGAGTGCCTCGCTGCGGGCTTCGGTGGTCTCCCCCTTTGCGAGCTGCGCAGCACGAGCAGCATGCTCGCTCGACATTCGCTGGCGCGAGGCCAGATCGCGATCGCCTTCGAGGTAGCTCTCGATCGCATTCGCGAGCTCGCGCGCGGTGGTGTAGCGCTCGGCCGGATCGCGGGCTGTCGCCTTGACACAGATCGCCTCCAGCTCCGGCGGCACGTCGGCGTTCGGCGCGCGCACGCTCGGCCGGTTCTCGATGCCGTCGGCAAGGTTCGACACCATCTCGCCAAGGCTCGCCCCCTCGTGCAAGGGCGTAGCTGTCAGGATCTCGAACAGGATCGCGCCGAGCGAGTAGATGTCGCTGCGCGCGTCGACGTCGTGACTGCCCGACGCCTGTTCGGGAGACATGTAAGCGACAGTTCCCGCACCCAACTCGGTCTTGGCGCCCGACAGCCGCGCGATGCCCCAGTCGAGCAGGTAGACCTCGCCATAGCGCCCGAACATGATGTTGGCTGGTTTGATATCGCGATGGACCACGCCCTTCTCGTGCGCGAAGTGCGCGGCCAGGCAGATCTGGTTGATCGCCGTGAGCAGACGGACGCGCGGGTACCAGCTCATCACGCGCGCGAGCGACTGGCCGTCAACGCGCCGCATCGTGAAGAACAAGCCACCGTCTGGATCTTGCGTGACGTCGTAGACCGGTACGATCGACGGGTGCTCGAGGCGGCCTTGCAAGAGCGCTTCGCGAGCGAATGAGTCGTGTGCGACGGGGTCGGTGTCGCTCCGCGGCCTGAGCCGCTTGAGCGCGACCTCGCGACCCATCACTTCGTCGACGACAAGCCACACCTCGCCCATACCTCCGGTCCCGAGCACGCGTACGCGGCGATAGCGATCCGCTGGCGGAACCTCGAACGTGCGCGGAAGCGGGACGGTGATCGCGGTCTCGTCTGGGCGAGTGATGTCCAATGCCGGCACGGTCTCGGCGCTCGGGTCGGAGGGCGGCTCGTCAGGCATACAGCTCCATCATCTCACGGACCGCGTTTGCCGCGTCTAAGCGCGACGGCGGAGGCAACACCTGCGTCAACCCCAGCTCCTGCATGATCATCAACTCGCCCTCACCACCGGTGCCGTAACGCCTACGGCGTGGACCACGCAATCGGCCCATCGCTGCGAGCTCGCCGATCGATTCGCAATACGGAGTAGACTCTACGAACACCATGCGCGCTAGCCTCGCGCTCGCTCTGATGCTCGTCGCTTGTTCGGGAGATCCGAAACCCAACGACGCGGCATCCGACACGACGGCGGGCCTCGGTCGGATCCAATGTCGTGTGTCAGATGACTGTATGGCTCTGACCGGTGCGGGCTGCTTCGTCGCTCGGCCGGGTGGCGTGTGCGCGAACTGCGGCGACGTCGGCGACACTTGCCCGCAAGGAACCGAGTGCGTCACCGGCGGAACGAGCGGCGCGACCGAATGCGCGTACGTCTGTACGACCGATGCCGATTGCAACGTGGGGATGACATGCGTGACCTCCGGAACGCTTGCTGGCCACTGTCAGCCGCGCGCATGCGGACCAGGCCTGCCGGCTTGCCCGAGTCCATACACTTTCTGCCGCGCGACGACGGCAACGTTATCGGAGTGCTCTCGGCCGCTGTGCAGTGACGGCTGTGTCGCGCCGCTGATCTGTCTGCCGCAAGGCGCCTTCTGCGTCGAGCCCTGAGGGCACTTGCTGGCGAGTTATGTCTGACCCCAGAAAACAACTTCACGCCGGGGCCGAGGCGTCTCTACCTTCACATGAAGAAGCTCCTCGCTCTAACCCTACTACTCTCGGCCGCCGGACTCGGCGTCGCGGGCTCCAAGACGAACCGCACGGTCTACATCAGCGGCAACTGGGTATCCGGCTCGCTCGGCGGCGCGCGCAACAGCGGCGACACGACCCAGTACATCGGTTGCTACGTCTACGGCAACGAAGCGTCCAACTTCAAGTCGATGTATTGCTCCGCGCGCGATGTCTCCGGCACACACCTGAACTGCTACAGCGACGCGCCCGCGGTCGTCGATATCGCCGGTCGCTTGAACAGCGATAGCTTCCTCCAGTTCACGGTGAACACAGCCGGAGATTGCATGTCGATCCGCGTCGACAACTACTCCTACGACGTGCCCAAGCAATGAAGCGCCACGCCCTCACCGCGCTCGCGCTCGTCGCCGCCTTCGTGATCGGCCGGCTCACGCTCGCGGCCGATTCGTCGGCCACGCACACCGAGCGCGTCGTCGAACGCCAGCCGATCGAGCGTCGCATCGTGCAAACGTCGTCGTCGTCAACGTCGAGCCTCACCGCCGACGAAGTACGCTCCATCGTGAACGAGGCACTTGCCGCACGCGAGCCCGCCGCCGAGCCGCCGAAGCCGGTCGACACCGCCGTACTCTCGCAAGCGCAGGCTGTGGTCGCCACCAGCATTGCGAGCGGTCGCTGGACCGCCGCCGACCGCGAGCAGCTCCGCGCCGTGATGGATCACTTGAGCAAGGACCAGATGCGCGAGGTGATGACGTCGCTGGCTCGCGCGATCAATGACGGCCGCGTGAAGCTCGAGACCGACGGTTCGCCGGTCTAGTTGTTTTGCTCGGTGCGTGCGTGCTCAGGTGTCCGGAAGGACCTCCGCGCGCATGTGCGCCGGGCCCTTCCACTCCGCGCCCGCGGCGAGCAGCTCGCGCGCCTGCTCGGGGGTGACCGCGACGCTCACGGCCTTCCCTTGGGGGCGCGTCGGGGGCGGGTCGCCGGGTGCGGGCGCGAACAACGACGCCACGAACTGCTTGGTCGTCGCGTCACGCGGGGGCTGAACGTCGAGATAGACGAACGCGGTACGATCGCGCAAGGCCGCGAGCAGCTGCTCGTAGGATTCGCTCATCGGATGGATTGTAACTCCAGTCGT
>DATDCH010000878.1:0-13917 GCA_036524455.1 Kofleriaceae bacterium
ACCTTGTTCATCACGTGGCGCACGATCTGCTTGCGCTCGCTCTCGGCTGCCTTGTTCTGCGCCATCGTGCCGAGCAGCCAGCCGGTCGCCTCCATCGGCAGCTTCTCGAGCGTGGCGTCGCGTAGGAGCTTCGTGGCCTTCGGGATGTCGGTGTCGCCGAATTGCTTGCGCGTGTAGAGCGCGTAGCTCGAGATCGCCCAGCGAACTTCCTGCGAGTAGTACCAGGGGTAGTGGCGCTCGATGTCTTTGAGGTAAGGCTTCGCGCGATCGATCAGCGCCTGGTTGACGGTGAAGCCTTTCTTCTGCGCGTGCGCGAGCGCGCTCGTGACGTAGACGGTCAGGTACGGGTTCGACGGATAGCCGCGCTCCCAGAACGCGTAGCCACCGTCGTGGTTCTGCATCTGCGAGAGCCGCTCGATGTCCTCGGTCACGCTCGCCTCGAGCGCGGCCTTGCTCGGCAGGTCCTTGGTCTTGAACGCGGTGAGCACGTCGCGCAGCGACGCGACCGCGAGGATGCGCGAGCTACGTTGCTCCGCGCAGTCGAACGGATAGTGCACGAGGTAGATCATCGCGTCGGTGAGCGCTTGCAGATTGGTCGACGCCGTCGTGACCTCGAGCCCGCCGAACTGCGGCCACACCTTGCCCGGCAGCGCGACGGATTGTTTGATCGCGCCATCGTCGATCACGCCGTAGGTCGCGAACGCCTCGGTAGTCGCCGGCGTCCACACCGGCAGCTCGAGGTTCGCCGCGTCGCTCGCGTTACCCGACACGCCGACGACTTGTAGCCGCGCCGTGCCCGCTTGATCGGCGGCGGCGGGGAACTGGACCTCGACGCGATCGTTCGGCGGCACCTGGACTTCGCGGCCCGCACCGTCGGTGAGGTTCAAGTTCGTCGTCCGAGCGGCGAGCTTGACCGTCATCATCTGATCGGTTTGGTTCTGCACGGTCACCGGCAACTTGAACGTGTCGCCGAAGTTCAAGAACCGCGGCGGGCTCGGCCGCACCATGAGCGGTAGCCGCGCGGTGATCGCACTCTCGCCCTTGCCGAATTGCTTCTCGCCGGCGACGGCGATCGCGACGACGCGATAGCGCGTCAGGTTATCGGGCATCTTGACCTGCACGGTCGCTTTCCCGTTCGCGTCGGTCTTCACCGCCGGCGAGAACGCGGCGAGCGGGTTGAAGTTCGTGCGGATCGCGACCGGCGTGTTCGGCTCGAGTGCGGGGTCATTGATCAGGAGACCGGACGTGTCCTTGCCCTTGTTCTTCTGCATGCTGCCGAGCACGCCGGCGTTCTGGGCCTCCTCCTGGGCGCGAAACCGCTTGGACTCGGCGGGTGCTTGCGCCGCCGGCTTTGGCGACGGCTTTGCCTCCATCTTCTTCATCGGCACGGCAGCCTTGTCCGATTCCATGTCCATCCGGTCATCCGCCGGTGCGTCCGCCATCGGCGCCGCAGCCACGGCCATCCCCGCCCCATCGCCGCCTCCGCCGGGGCCAAAACCAGCGCGTCCCATCGGCATGTTGCCGGCGAGCTTCGTGACGTCGGGCTGCGCGAGCTTGACGTACGCGCGCTGGTACCAGTCGCGCGTGTCAGCGCCGCGCTGCGGATAGAACGAGCCGATCGGATCGGAGAACGAATAGCCGGTCAGCGACAGCACGGATTCGTCGACGACGATCACCGCGGCTTCGGCATCGGCGACCGGCTTGCCCGCTGCGTCTTTCACTTCGAGCGCGAGCGTCGCGGATTCGCCGGGACCGAGCTTCGCCGTGCTCGGCGTGACCACGACTTGCAGCGCGCGCTGCTTCGGCGGAATCGGCAGGTTGATAGTACCGACCGCATACGCGGGACGCTTCGGCAGCTTCGGATCGGGCTCGCCCTTCTCGTTCGCGCGCACCGCGAGGCCCACGAGATCGACCTGCACGTGCAGGTTCGGCGTCATCCGATCTTCGATCGGCACCTTGAGCGACGCCGTCGGTCCGGTGAGCGTGATGCGCTCGGTCTTGACGATGCCGCTGCGCCGCCACGTCACCACACCCTCGGCCGGATAGAACGGCGCCTGCACCATCAGCTCGGCGGTGTTGCCGACCGTGTATTCCTTCTTGTCGGGGATCAGCTGCACGACCTCCTGCGCGACCTCGCGCGCCGGCGGGTTCTCGCCGCCCGACACCCAGAACGTCAGCTTCGTCTGGTTCGCGCGGCCCTTGCTGTCGACCACCGTCGCGACGAGCTGATACGTGCCGCCCTTCGCGGTCTGGAACTGACACGGCACCGCGTCGGTCTTCGCGACCGCGTTGCACGTCTGAGGATCGACTTCCTTCGTCTTGTACTGGCCGTTCTTGTACTCCCAGTCGAGCCGCACCGTGCTCACTTCGATCTTCGCGCCGGGCTGCATCTTGCCGTCGATATCGACCGCGATCAGATCGACGTCGAACGGCGTGCCCTTCTCGACGTACGGCCGCTTCGTCTTGACGCCGACGTACAGCGTCGACGGATGCACGGTGAGCGTCGTCGACGCATTCCACGCCTGACGATTGACGTCGCTGACCGTCGCGTTCGCGGTCACCGAGAACGGCATCGACGGCTTCGCGCTGATGAAATCCATATGCAGGATGTGCTCGCCGAGCGCATCCGTCTTGCCGGTGAAGTTCCACGTCGGCGGTCCTTTGACCGGCTGGCCCAACGTGCCGCCGTACCGATCGTCGTCGTACCAGGCGCGATAACCCCACCACGGCTCCCAGCTGCCGAACACGTAGTCGTCGCGGTTGGGTGGCGTGAAGCTGGTCTGGTTCGCGGTCACATACCAATTGACCGGCGCACCGGGCAGCGCGCCACCCGCGAAGTACTTCGCGTCGACGGTGACATCACCACCGCCGCCGATGATGAACGGGCCGGCGCCAGCTTGCGCCGAGACTTCGAACTCGGGCCGGCGGAACTCTTCGATCTGGAACGTGTGCCCGTACGAGCTCTGCATGCGTCCGCGCCCCGACAGCTGCACGTACGCGTGGCCGAGGTTCGGCGTCTTCGGCAGCTTGAACTTGGTGTCGAATCCGCCGACCGCGCTGACCGGCATCGTGCCTTTCGCGATCTCGTTGCCGGTGCGATCGGTGACGCGATACGTGATCGTGTTGATCGCGCCCGCGATGCCGGAGACGTCGCCCCACTTGCCGTGATCGATCACGCGCAGCCAGCCCTTGAGCGAGACTTCTTCGCCGGGCTTGTACAGCTTGCGATCGTCGAACACGAACCAGCCGACGGTCTTGTCGCGCGGCTGCTTGTACCAGCTGCCGTACTCGTCGAAGTAGCCGTTGTCGTCGGCGACGAACGCGACGTCCTCGCCCTTCTTCGCGAGCAGGTAGTGCGTGCCGCGTTCGCTCGGACCGAGCGGTAGCGTGGCGAGACCTTGTGCGTCGCTCGTGCCGGTGATGCCGAACGGCTTCATGTCGAGCGACACGCCCTCGACGGGCTTGCCGGTCGCGAGATCGGTCGCGAACACGAGCATGCTCTCACCGTCGACGTGCGCGTCGACCGCTAGCTTCGTCGCCTGCACCCACACGTACATGCGGGGCGGCTCGTACGGGTGCGGCCACGGATGCGGCGCCACGATCGCGATCGCGTGACCGAAGCCCGACTTCGTGAGCGCCGGTGCGAGATCGATCTGGGTCTCGACGAGCTCGTTCGGCGCGACCTTCGTCTTGATGAGCTGATCGAATACCTTCGTGCCCGGCATGCGCGGCGGGTTGTCCTTGTTCCACAGGTTGCGCATGTAGCGGCCGTACGCGGTGATGTCGCTCGGCTGGACCTTGTAGAGCTGGACCTTGAGCGAGTCGTAGTTCGTCGAGAAGAAGTCGAGCGTGGGTTTGCTCGCGGCCGGATCGAGCACGACAAGCCCCGACGGGCCGAAGAACGTCGGTTGCGCGTCACCGACCGAGAACGTGCGCATGTCGTCTTTGCCGAGCGTTTGCTTGAACTGATCGGCGATCGACGACGAGACCGTGACCTTGTACACGGTGCGCGCCTTGGTCATGCCGATCACCGAGACGTTGTTGCCGCTCTGCACGACGCGCATGCCGTCGATCGCCGGCGACACGCTGACCTGCTGCTCGGAGAATTTTTCTGCGTCGAGCGGATTGTTAAACACGAACGTCAGCGCCATGCCGGGCCGGCACTCGCCGCCCCAACCACAGTCGGCTTGATCGACGCGCAGCGGCGGATACGTGTTGAACGAGAACGCCTGGCTGTCCTTCGTCTTGTTTGGACCTTCGGCGCTCGGCGTGCCAGCCGGGATCTCGACGGTGATGTGCGCGTCGGCCGGCAGCTTCTGCACGGTGCGGAACGCGAGCCAGCGACCGTCGTGTTCGTCTTTCTTCGCCGCCTCGGTCATTGCCGAGAGCTGCTTGTCCTTCGCGATCTCCTTGGCATCGAGCAAGCGAATCGCGACCGCTTGAGTCGTGGTCGTCGCGCCTGCCTTGCCCCACGGATCGGCCGAGCCGGCTTTCTGCTGTTGTTTCAGCGCGACCGGCACCTTGACCTGAAGTTTCTTGATCACCGCGTTCGGATCGATCTTCTGATCGAACGTGACCATGATCGGCACGTCGAGGTGCTGCGGCGACCAGTCGCCGGGATAGTGCGAAATCATCTTCGCGGCCGGCGTCTCGAACGTGAACTTCACCGCTTCCTTCAGTACGCCGCCGTTTTGGCTCTTGGTGCCGGCCGGAATCTCGACCTTGTAGGTCGTCGCTTGCGGGAACCGAACCTCGGGATCGAACAGGATCGTCTTCGTGCCGATCCAGCGCCACTTGCCCTTCGGCTGCGGCGTCAGCTTGACTGGCACATTCTTCGCCGCGTCGTCTTGCGACGTCACCGGCACCATCGGCTGGGAAAACGTCACGCTGAGCTCGGGCGCGAGCGGCACTTCGCCTTCCGGCATGTAGCGCAGCACGCGTAGATCCTTGCCGGCATCGTTCGCCGCGGGCGGCAACAGCGACGACGGCGGCGCGGGGAACGTGTCCTTGATCGTCTGCCCCGTGCGCGGCGGCGGATTCGATGCCGGCCGCAGCGCGAAGTCTTTCTGATCGCCGGCCTCCAGCTTGATCGGTTCGGCGCGCGAGAAGATCGCCGCGAGCTCGGCGTCGGGGAGCTTTCTCGCGGGCGCGAGCTTGCTCTTGTCGAACGGCGGTGGCCCGGCCTTGCCGTTGGACAGCCGCATGTCGAGACCGTCCGGCAGATCCTTCGCCGCCTTCGCGACTTTGTCTGCAGCCGGTGCCTTCTTCTTCGGTGAATCTTTGCTGCCGCATGCGGCGGCGAGGAGCAGGACGACGAGTACGCGAGTCTTCACGAGCTCTCCTTATTCGACAATCACTCGATCACTGCCACCCCGGCCGAACGTCTCCGGCATGTACATCTCCTCCGCCTTGGGCGGAGGCACGACAAAGTTTCCAGGCGTCGTCGCGCGCGCCACGTATTCGTACGTGTGCACGCCTTCCCACACGAGCGCGGCAAACGCTTCGACGCGTTCATCGCGCATGTTTTGGTGCTCGTACCAAGGGCCGTACCACCACCAGTACTTGTTGCGCGACTGCTGCTCTTTCGGATCGGTGGGAATCGGCCCGGTGGTCGCGAGCCGCGGGTTCATCGGCTCGAGCCCCGCGGGAATCGGATCGACCAGCGCCACGTGGTAACGCCGGTTCTCGTTGACCATGGTGAGTTTGACACGCACGCGCGCGCCGGCTTTGATCCGCCAGGTGCCGTCGGGCTGGCGCGTGACGTCCTTCGGATCGTCGGCGCCCTCGTAGATGCGCTGAACCACAAAGCCATAGTCCGCGGGCTCGAGCTTGAGGCTCTGCGGCGCGTAGCTCATGCCGATCCGGTAATAGAGACGGCCCTTACCGTCTTTTTGGATCGTGAGGTCCTGTTTGTCGTGGGTCGCGACAAACGACATCGGCATCGCGATCTCGAACCGATCGGTCTGCCGGCCCTTGAACGCGTGCTCGCCGGCGTAGTCCTTGCCGAGCCACACCCGCGCGACGAAGTCCGGCGTGACCTTCTCGTAGGTCTGGAAGTAGCGATCGAGCGCGAGCAGCACGAACGCGTTCTCTTGCGTGTTGAGCCAACGCCCCGCCTTGCGATGTGCCAGTAGGCCGGTGACGAGCTTGGGGATGAGATCGAGGTTCTGCTGCTCCTGGATCAGCGACTCGAGGATCACGCCATCGACGCGGCGATTGCTCGCCAACAATAGATATGCGCCGTCGCCGTAGCTCGTCGTGAAGTTCGCTACGCCGGCCTTCTCGGCGACGCGGTTCTTCAGGTGCTTCATGATCGCGGCGCGCTCGGCCGTTGCGTCCTTGTGCTGCGCGAGCACACCGAGTAGCCAGCCGTGCGCTTCCATCGGCAATGGATCGACACCGGCCTCCTTGAAGAGGTTCTTGGCTTTCGCGATGTCGAGGTCGCCGATTTGCTTGCGCGTGTACAGCGCGTACGCGCTGATCGCCCACTTGACCTCTTTGGAGTAGTACCAGGGGTACTTGGTCTCGATGTTCTTGAGGTAGGGCGTCGCGCGATCGAGCAGGTGCTGCGGCACCTTGAAGCCCTTGACCTTCGCGTGGTGCAGCGCGCTCGTCACGTAGACCGTGAGGTACGGGTTCGACGGGTGACCGCGATCCCAGAACGCGTAGCCGCCGTCGTAGTTCTGCATCTGCGACAGCCGCTCGATGTCCTCCTCGACCGACTTCTCGAGCGCCGCGCGCGACGGCATGTCCTTCGTCTTGAACTGTTCGAGCACGTCGCGCAGTGCCGCGACCGCGAGGATGCGCGACGCGCGCTGCTCCGCGCACTCGAACGGATACTTGACGAGGTAGAGCAACGCGTCGGTGAGCGACTGCAAGTTCGTCGATGCCGTCGACACCTCGAGCCCGCCGTATTGCGTGATCACCTTGCCGGGCAACGCGACCGGCTGCTTCGTCGCGCCGTCATCGATCACGCCGTACGTGGCGAACGCCTCGGTCGTCGCCGGCGTCCACACCGGCAGCGCGAGCTCGGCGGCGTCGGTCGCCCCGCCACTCGCACCGACGATCTGGAACCGCGCCGTTCCCGCCAGCTCCGCCGCGGCCGGGAACTGCACTTCGACGCGATCGTTGGGCGGTACGCGGACCTCGCGGCCCGCACCGTCGGTGATCGCGGCGTTCGTCGCGCGCACCGCGAGCTTCACCGTCATCGGCGCATCGGTCTGGTTCTGCACGACCACGGGCAGCTTGAACGTGTCACCGAAGTTCAGAAACCGCGGCGGGCTCGGCCGCACCATCAGCGGCAGCCGCGCGGTCACCGCGTTTTCGCCTTTGCCGAAGTGCTTGTCGCCGTGCGCTGCGATCGCGACGATCCGATAGCGGGTCAGGTTGTCGGGCATCTTGACCTCGACGGTCGCCTTGCCGTCGGGACCGGTCTTGACCGCCGGCGAAAACGCAGCGAGCGGATTGAAGTTCGACCGGATCGCGATCGCGGTGTTCGCGTTGCCGTCGTCGTCATCTTTGCCGTTGCGCGACTCCCCTTTCTTCTTGTCCTGCGGTTGTTTCGGCGGCGCGGGCGGAGGAGGCGGCGCAGGCGATGCGTCTGCTGGCGCTTCGAACGCGAGCTTCTCGTTCTCCTCGCGCATCGGGGCACCGGTCGTCGCCGAATCGAGCATCACGCCACCGGCCGCTCGACCGCGACCACCACCGCCCGGCCCACCTTGTGCGAGCTGATCGGCGCTCGGCTTCGCGAGCTTGACGTAGGACCTCGAGTAATAGTCGCGCGCGCCGGTATCGCGCTGGTGATAGAACGAGCCGATCGGATCGGGGAACTGATAGCCGGTGAGTGCGAGCACCGCTTCATCGACGACGATCACCGCCGCATCCGCGTTCGCGATCGGTTTGCCCTGCGCGTCGCGCACGTCGAGCACGAGCTTCACCGTTTCGCCGGGCGCCAGCTTCGGCGCATTCGGCGCGACGCTGACTTTCAGCGTGCGTTGTTTCGCCGGCACCGGCAGGTTGATCACGCCCGACGCGTACGCCGGTCGCTTCGGTAGCTTCGGATCCGGATCGCCGTTGTCGTTCGTGCGTGCCGCCATGCCGACGAGGTCGACCTGGACGTGCATGTTGGGAACCATCGCGTCGCTGACCGGCACCTTGATCGTCGCCGTCGACGCGTTCACCGCAAACCGCTCGATCTTGACGATGCCGCTGCGCCGCCACGTGACGAGCGCTTCGGCCGGATAGAATGGCGCCTGCACCAGCAGCTCGGCAGTGTCGCCACCGACGTACTCCTGTTTGTCGGGGATCAACTGCACCTTCTCCTGCGCCAGGTCGCGCGAAGGCGGCTGATCACCGCCGGTCACCCAGAACGTCAGCTTCGTCTGGTTCGGGCGGCCCTTCGCGTCGACGATCGTCGCGACGACTTCATAGCTGCCACCGAGCTTCGTCTGGAACGTGCACGGCACGGCATCCTTCGCGGCGACCACCGCGCACGTCTGCGGCTCCTTCTCGAGCTTCTTGTACTTGCCCTTCTTGTACTCGTAGTCGATGCGCGCGGCCTTCACTTCGATCGCGGTCCCGAGCACCGACTTGCCGTCGAGGTCGACGCCGATCACGTCGATGTCGAACGGCTGACCCTTCTCGACGAACGGCTTCTTCGTCTTCAAGCCGACGTACAGCGCCGACGGATGCACGATCAGCGCGGCCGCACTCGACCACGTCTGACGATTGACGTCGGTGACGCTCGCGTTCGCGGACACCGCCATCGGCATCGCCGGATTGAGCGACAAGAAATCCATGTGCATCACGTGCGCGCCGGTCGCATCGGTCGTGCCCTGCAGCGACCACGTCTTCTGGTTGCGATACGGCTGATCACTGCCGTCGTCGTAGAAGCGGTGATAACCCCACCACGGCACCCACTGACCGAACACGAACTCGTCGCGGTTCGGCGGCGTGTAGCTGGTCTGCGTCGCGTTGATGTACCAGTTGACCGGTGCACCGGGCAGCGGACCGCCCGCGAAGTACTTCGCATTGACCGTGACGTCGCCACCGCTGCCGACGAGGAACGGGCCTTGGCTCGCCTGCGCGCTGACCTCGAACTCCGGCCGGCGGAACTCTTCGATCTGGAAGCCGTGGGTGTAGTTCTCCTTGCGGCGACCCTGCGTCTCGAACTGCACGTACGCGTAGCCGAGGTTCGGGGTCTTCGGCAGCGTGAACTTGGTGTCGAAACCGCCGACCTGATTGATCGACGCCGAGCCCTTCGCGACCTCGCGGTTCTGCGAGTCCATCACCTTGTACGCCAGCGAGCTCACCTCGCCGCCGAGCCCCATCACGTCGCCGCCCTTGCCGCTGTCGATCAAGCGCAGCCAGCCTTTGAGCGAGACCTCCTCGCCTGGCTTGTAGAGCTTGCGATCGTCGATCACGTACCAGGCGAGCGACTTGCCGCGTGTCTGCTTGGTCCAGCTGCCGTACTCGTTCCACCAACCGCCGTCGTCGGACACGAACGCGACGTCATCGCCGCGCTTCGCGACGAGATAATGAGCGCCTTTGATCGTGCGCGTGCCGAGGCCGAGCGTCGCGAGACCCTTCTCGTCGGTTCGGCCCTTGATGCCGAACGGCTTGATCTCGAGCTCGACGCCGCTCGCCGGCTTGCCGCTGGACAGCTCGGTCGCAAACGCGAGCAAGCTGTCGCTGTCGACGGTCGCATCGATGCCGAGCTTCGTCGCCTGCACCCACGCAATCATCGCGGGCGGCTCGTAGCTCTCTTTCCACGGATACGGCTCGACGATCGCGATGACGTGGCCGACACCGCCGCGCAGCGCGGGCGATAGATCGATGCTGGTCTCGACGAGCTGATTCTTGCCGGCCGTCGTCTTGACGCCCTGATCGAACACCTTCTTGCCGGGCACCTTCGGCGGCTTGTCGTGGTTCCAGCGGTTGCGCATGTAGATGCCGAACGCGTCGTAGTCGCTCGGCTGCACCTGATAGAGCCGCACGTTGAGCTGCTCGTAGTTCGTCGTGAAGAAGTCGAGCGACGGCCGCTTCGCGCCTGGATCGACGACGACCATGCCCTGCGGTCCGAAGAACGTCGGGTTCGGATCACCGACCGAGAACGTCAGCGTGGTGTCGGCGCCGAGCGTCTGCGCGAACTCGTCGGTGAGGCCGCCGGCGACCGTCACCTTGTACGTGGTGCGGGCCTTCGTGAAGCCGCTGATGTTGATGCTCGTGCCGCTCTGCTCGATCTTGACGCCCGGGATGTCGGGCGAGATCGCGAGCTGCGCTTCGTCGAACCGATCCTCGTCGAGCGGGTTGTTGAACCGGATGTGGAACGGCATGTTCGGCTTGCACGGTCCGCCCCAGCCGCACTCGGCTTCGTCGACCTTGAGCGGCGGGAACGTGCGAAACGCGAACGTCTGATCCGTCTTGGTCACGTTCGGGCCTTCCGCGCTCGGCGTGCCGGCGGACAGCTCGACGCGAATCTCGGCGTCCTTGGGGAACTGCTTCGTCGCGCGGAACGCGAGCCAGCGGCCGTCTTGTTCCGCCTTGTGCGCAGCCTCGACCACGCTCGCGAGCGTTTTGTGCTTCGCGATCCCATCGGCGTCGAGCAGCTCGATCGCAACCGGCTGGCGATTCGCGGTCAGCTTGATCTTTGCGATCACCGCCTGCGGATCGATCCTCTGATCGAACATCGCGAACATCGGCACGTCGAGCTTCTGCGGCCCGTAGTTCGGCCAGCTCTGCACGAGGCTCGGCGGCGGCGTCTCGAACGCCCACTTCACGCCGCCCTTGAGCACACCGCCGGTCGCGCTCTTCGTGCCGGCCGGCACCTCGACTTGATATGTGGTCGCCTGCGGGAACCGAACGTCAGGATCGAACACGATCGTGCGCGTACCGATCCACCGCCACTTGCCCTTCGGCTCGGGCGTCAGCTTCACCGGCTTCACCGCGGCCGCATCGTCTTGCGACGTCACCGCGACCATCGGCTGACTGAACGTGACGGAGAGCTGCGGCGCGATCGGCACGGGGCCTTCGGGCATCCAGCGCAGCACCTTCAGCTCGCTCGAGCTCTCGACCGTCTTCGCGGGCGGCAATAGCGTCGATGCGGGCGGCGGGAACGAGCCCTTGATCACGTTGCCGGTGCGCGGCGGCGGCTGCGACTTGGGGCGGATCGCGAACGCCTGTTGATCACTCGCCTCCGCCTTGATCGGCAGTGCGCGCGACAGCAGCTGCTGCGCCTCCGCGTCGGGGATTTTCTTTGCGGGTGCGAGCTTCGCGCGATCGAACGCGGGCGGCCCTTGCCGTCCACTCGACACCCGCATGTCGAGACCGGGCGGCAGATCCTTCGTCTGCACGAGCACTTGATCGGAGAGCGGCGATGCCCCGATCGGTGCCTGCGGCTTTTTCCCCTTCCCTCCACACGACGTCACGACAAACGACAACAGCGTCAGCGCGGCGAGCGAACGATTGGCCTTCACAAGAAATCAGCCTCCGATTGCGCTACGTAAAAACGCACCACCCCAGGTTTCGCGCTACGGGGGACCGTCTCGCGCCCGCCCGCACAGATCAAGCGAAGTGCCCTTGATCGTGTGGAGATTCCAAATCATTGTCCGCGCATGGCAGAACCGTCCGGCTCGTCTCCGTCCAAGTTCGAGCCCTATATCCCCGCAAGCAAGAGCCTCAAGGAGCTCACCGTCGGGGTCATCCTGCTCGGCTGCGTGTTGTCGGTCATCCTCGCGGCCGCCAATGCGTACCTCGGCATGTTCGCCGGCATGACGGTATCGGCGTCAGTGCCCGCAGCCGTGATCTCGATGGCGGTGTTCCGCATGCTGCGCACCGGCAACATCCTGCAGAACAACGGTGTGCAGACCGCCGCGGCGTCGGGCGCCAGCATCGCGTCCGGCATCATCTTCACGCTCCCTGCGCTGCTCTTGCTCGGTGCGTGGGCCGACTTTCACTTCCTCGAGACCGCGGCGATCGCGTGCTTCGGCGGCATCCTCGGCGTGCTGTTCACGATCCCGCTGCGCCGCGCGATGATCATCGATCAGCCGCTGCAGTTCCCTGAAGGCATCGCGACCGCCGAAGTGCTCAAGGTTGGCGCCGAAGGTGGCGGTGGCGTCGGCATGCTCGTGCTCGCGGGCTTGCTCGGCGCGGTGGTCAAGCTCGGTGCGACGGGCATCAAGCTGTGGGCCGAGGTCGTCGAGGTCGCGGCGTTCGTCAAAGGCGGCGCCGTCGCCGCCGGTGCCGCGGTCACCAAAGGCACGATGGGCGTGCCGGCGTACTTCGGGATCAACACCTCGCCAGCACTGATCTCGGTCGGCTACATCGTCGGCTTCAACGTCGCGACCGTGATCTTCGCGGGCGCAGTGCTCAACCGCTGGATCGCGATCCCGCTGTTCGCTGCGATCGGCGATCCCGCGGCGGTGATCGTCGATCCCGAGGCCGGCACGACGCTCGCGATGGCGATGTCCGCCGAAGGTGCCAACGCGCTCGCGGTCACCGACTTCATCCGCGCCGGCGTCACCCGTTACCTCGGCGTCGGCGGCATGCTCGTCGGCGGTATCTGGTCGTTGTTCAAACTGCGCAAGTCGCTCGTCGGCGGCGTGCGCGCGGGCCTCGATGCCTATAAGAAGCGCAAGCAAGCGGCGTCGGTCGTGCGAACCGAGCACGACATGCCGATGAACGTGATCCTGATCCTGATCGGGTTGTCGGTGCTCCCGCTGTTCGGCTTGTTCCTGCACTTCACCGGCGACGTGTTCATCAGTGCCGTGATGGCGGTCTTGATGATCGTCGCCGGCTTCTTGTTCTCCGCCGTGTCGGCGTACATGGCAGGTCTCGTCGGCTCGTCGAACAACCCGATCTCGGGCATCACGATCTCGACGATCCTCGTCGCATCCGCGTTGCTCCTGCTGCTCGGGTTCGGCGAGACCGGCAAAGCAGGTCCGGTCGCCGCGATCCTGATCGGCGCCGTCGTGTGCTGCTCCGCCGCGATCGGTGGCGACAACCTGCAAGATCTCAAGTGCGGCTACCTCGTCGGCTCGACGCCGTGGAAGCAGCAGACGATGCAGATGATCGGTGTCGTCGTCGCGGCGCTCGTCGTCGCGCCGGTGCTGAACGTGTTGCACGAGTCGTACGTGATCGGCAGCAAGACACTTCCGGCGCCGCAGGCGAATCTGATGGCGACCGTGTCCAAGGGCGTCTTCCTCGGCGGACTGCCGTGGACGTTCATCGGCATCGGCGCCGCAATCGCCGGGGTCGTGATCGCGATCGACGTCTGGCTCGAGAAGCAGAAGAGCGGCTTCCGCGTGCCGGTAATGGCGTTCGCGGTCGGCGTGTACCTGCCGTTCGATCTCAACGTTCCCATCTTCCTCGGCGGCGTGATCGCGTGGCTCGTCGTGCGCGTGATGAACAAGGAGAAGGCGACGGCAGAGCGGCGCGGCCAAGTCGAGCGCAACGGCTTCTTGATCGCTGCCGGCTTCATTACCGGCGAGTCGCTGATGGGTATCGGCGTCGCGATCCCGATTGCGGCCACCGAGGACAAGCAGTTCTGGAACATCTTCGACGGCCAGTACGAGCACCTCAAATTGCCCGGGCTCGTGATCGTCGCGCTCGTCATGGTCATGCTCTACAAGCTGTCGCTGCGGAAAAAGGCCTGACCCGGCCGCCTGGTGACGCGACACCTACATCGGGCCGAGTGACGTTGGGGCCGTCAGTCGATGCGGATCGTCACGCGCCGATCATGCGCAGGCCTCTATTTGATGGCGAATCCGCGGAGTTCAACCGGCTGGAGCGACCCGCGCTGAAGACGGTCGCGCAGAACGGTCTTCGGCCTTACCCCAGACTGAGCCGGCTTTGCGCAAGCACGGTACGGTTCGCGCAGCTCGGTGACATTCCGAAAAACGTGATCGGAACCGCTGATAG
>DATDCH010000879.1:0-3866 GCA_036524455.1 Kofleriaceae bacterium
CGCCGCCGTCTCGCGCGCCTCGCGCACGAAGCGCTGGGTGAGCTCGGCGTCCTTCGCCCATCGCGTGTGCAGCACCTTGATCGCGACTTGCCGCTTCAAGATCGGATGCTCGGCCGCATACACCGCCGCGATGCCACCGACGCCGAGCAGCGGGCCGACGACGTACTTGTCGATCGTCTGCCCGGTGCGCGAATGCGGACACACCTTCACTTCATCGGGATGATGTCCCGCGCATAGCTGGCAGTCCGGCATGAGCGCTTAGGATAGCTCACTGCTGCTGCGTGAGGGCTTCAGCGAGCTTCACGATGCGATTGAAGTTACCCGCCTTCGCATCGCGCATCACAGCGTCGAGCTCGGCCTTGCCCTCCGCTTCCGGGAGTATCTGCGCGCGTGCGAGCCGGGTCTCGAGCAAGAGGCCAACGCACGCTTGCTTCTGCGTCTCTGCGCGTACCGCTTCGATCTTGTCCTTCGCGTAGTCGGAGTCGCCGAGGAAGTGATGCGCGAGCCCGTCCGCGATCTTGTAGTGCACGCGCAAGCGCAGCGCTTGCGGCTCGGTCTTGACGTGCTCGAGATCGGCGAGCGCCTTCTGCGTCTCGGCCTGACCGAGGTGCGCGCGCGCGAGCACGGTCCACGCGTACGCCTCGAGGCTCGTCGCGCCGCGCTTCGCGGCGTCGATCTGCACGGTCTCGGCGCGGCCGATCGCGCTCGCTTCCTGACCGTCGTCGAGATCGAGCATGGCGAGCGCGAGCTGAAGCGCACCGACGCGTTGCGGGTTCTGCGCCTGCTCGGCGAGCGCGAGTGCGTCTTCGAACGTCTTGCGCGCGACCGGGTCGGCGCGATCGGCTCGGATCTGGCCGTTGAGCTCGAAGCACAGCACGCGCAGCCCATCGCTGTTCGCGCGCGCCGCACATTGTTCACTGCGTCGCAGCGCCGAGTCACTGTCGCCCTTCGCCCATGCGATCCACGCCGCCGCGAGATCGACTTGCGCGATCGCGTACGGGTCCTGCGCCTTGTTGTCCTCGGCCTTCTTCATCTGCTTCTCGGCGTCGGCGATCCGCCCGCGCAGCGCGGTCGCGTACGCCGCTGTCGCCCACGCCCGTGCCGCGAGATCCGCCTGGCCCGCCTGAAGGCGTAGACCGGCGACGGTGTCGAACTTCGCCGAAGCGTCGTCGAGCTCGCCACGCTCGAGGCTGACGGCGGCGATCAGCTCCATCACGGCGAGCCGCGCCACGACGTCGCGGGCTGCATCGAACTGCTTGCGCGACGCCTCGAGTGCCTCCGCAGCAGCGCCGAGCTGACCAAGCGCGAGCTGCGCTTCGCCCTCGACGCGCCGCGCCTCGGCGGCAACGATCCACGCACCACTCGCCTGCGCTGCTTTGCCCGCGGCTTGCGCGAGCTCGAGGGCACGCGGCGAGTTCGCCTTGTAGAGCTCGGCCTGCGCCTCGATCAGATCGATGCGCGGATCGGCGCCGAGCTTGCGCACGCTCGCGAGTCTCGCCGGCAGATCCTCGAGGGTCTCGACGCGCAGTAGCGCCAAGCCGTACTCGCGCCTCGGGCTGGTGTCGAACAGCTTGCGATACTGCTCGCGCGCCTTCGCCGGCTGACCCAACCGCTCGTAGGCCTGACCGGTGACGAGTTGTTGTTGATCGATGTTGTCGAGCTTCTTCGCGGTATCGAGCGCCTTCTGCGCGGCGAGCTTCGCGGCGTCACCTTCGAACGAACCCTGGTACGCGTCGGCGAGCTCGATATACGCGGGCGCGAAGTCGGGATCCTTCTGCGTCGCGGCGATCAGCCGCTCCTTCGCGACGCCGAAGTCGTTGCGGCGTAGCGCATCGCGCCCCTCTACGTACGCGCGCGCCGCGTCCGCATTCTTCGGCAACCCGAGTAGCTCCTGCTTCGCGAGTGCGACCGAGCTGATGCGCAGGGCTTCGCGAACCCTGGTGCCCGCCTGCATCGCGAGCGTTGGCAGCTCGTTCACCCCGCCCTTGAGCTCGAAGCGGCTGCTCTTGCCGCGCGGCAGATCCTCGACGACAACGATCAACGTCAGCTGATCGCCCGTCTGCAAGAACGACCCGAGCACGATCGCGTCACTACCAAGTCGCTCGCGGATCCTGCCGAGCGTGTCCTTGCCGAACGTCTCCTGGTTCGGCAGCTTCAGCTCGATGCGCGCGCGGTGCGCATCTTCGGCAGGCGTCACGCTCACGTCGTCACCTTTGGCGAGCTCGTTTGCGAGCAGCCCACTCATCGCCGACGACACCCACTCCGCCTGCTTATCGCCGCTCAGGTTCTTGAACCCGATCACCGCGATCGTGCGCTCCGCCGGGACCTCGGCGCCTGTCTTCGTCCGCGAGCTGATCACGTAGCCGCCGATCGATGCGCCTGCGATCAGCACCGCGAGCCCGGCGACGATCCCGATGCGTCGCAGCTTACGCGACGGATCGTGCGTCAGATCCGCGAGCAGCGCGTCCATCGACGGATATCGCTTCCTCGGATCGGTGCTGAGCCCACGCAGCAGCACGCGGCGCAAGTGCGCCGGCACCTTGGCGCTCCGCGGCGGTGGCTGCATGCGTCCCGCGATCACCGCGTCGGCGAGCGCGACCACCGTCTTGCCCGGAAACGGCGCATCGCCGTACAGCGACTGATACAGCGCGACGCTGAAGCTGAACTGATCGCTGCGCTCGTCGGCCGGCTCGCCGCGATGCTGCTCGGGCGACATGTACAGCGGCGTGCCCATCACCGCGCCGGTCTGCGTCATCGTCGCCATCGGGCTATTCACGATGTCGTGCGTCGTCGCGCGCGACGGATCGAGACGTGGCTCGTGCGGCACGGTCTGCAGGCCGGCGAGCGAGCGCGCGAGGCCGAAGTCCGATACGCGCACGCGACCGTCCTTCCCGAGCAACACGTTGTCGGGCTTGAAGTCGCGATGCACGAGCCCAGCCGCGTGCGCGGCCGCGAGCCCGCGTCCCGCGGCGACGAATTTATCGAGGATCTCGCGCTGGCTGTGTTTGCCCTCGAGCCACTGGCGCAACGAGCCGCCGTCGAGCAGCTCCTGCGCGAGGAACACGAGCCGGCCCTGAATGCCCGCCTCGTGCACGGTGATCACGTTCGGATGCGTGACGCGCGCCATCGCCTGGCCCTCGCGCTGCAGCCGCAGCAACGCCTCTTGATCGCCGGTGCCTTTGAGCACCTTGAGCGCGACGCGCCGATCGAGCTCGCGGTCGTGCGCGGCGTACACCACGCCCATCGCGCCCGCGCCGAGCTGACCCTCGACGACGAAGCGCCCGATCTTGGCGCCGTGTCGGATGTCACTGTTGTCGAGTGGCTCGGTCACAGCGGAAGCCTACAACGAGGTTCCCTTCGATTCACGGCAGCAGCCCTCGTGAACGCTGGTTGTAAATGAAGGTGACTTGCGTGCACACGGGCGCCGGCTTGCCGTTGATCTCGAATGGTGAGTAGCGCCACTCGCTCATACCGCGTCGAATCTTCTCGTCGTACGACGGGATTCCACTCGACGTGACCAGATCGATCGAGCTGATCTCGCCCGTGACTGCGAGGCAGAGCTTGAATGTCGCGATCACGCGCTTCAGGCCTTTCTCCGCCATCCGGTGTTTGTCCATGTCGTCCGGCGTGATCAATTTCGAGCCCTTGATGCGGCGCGTTTCGAGCACGGTTGGTGGGACCATCGGCGCGGCCGTCGGTGTCGTTCCTGCAGCCGGCGGTGGTGCCGTGGCATCCGGCGGTGGTGCCGTGTCAGCCGGAGCTGCGGCGGCTGCCGGCTGAGGTGCGGTCGTTGGCTGCTGCGCGGCGGGAGGTGCGGCGGGCGGCCGCGACTGATATGCACATGCCGCGAGCGCGAGAATCAACCG
>DATDCH010000880.1:0-10441 GCA_036524455.1 Kofleriaceae bacterium
CGTAGAGGATGACGCCGAGGCTGTAGATGTCGGTGCGCTTGTCGAGGTCGGTGCGGCCCGAGGCCTGCTCCGGGCTCATGTACATCAGCGTGCCGAGGAAGTCGCCTTGCTTGGTGCGTTGCGAGGTGCCCAGGCGCGCGACACCGAAGTCGAGGATCGCGATCGAGCCGTTGTCGCGCACCATGATGTTGCCCGGCTTGAGATCGCGGTGGATGACGCCTTCATCGTGCGCGTAATGGACTGCGTCGCAGATCTTGGCGAGTAGCTCGAGCTTGGTTGCGAGCGGCGGGGCGTGCGCACGCAGATACGCGTCGAGCGTAACGCCCGTGATGCGCTCGAGGACGATGTACGGGTGGCCGTTTGCCTCGCCCGTCGTCAGCACGCGCGCGATGCTCGGATGATCGAGCCGCTTCATGATGTCGGCCTCGGCGTTGAACCGCGCGAGCGCCTCGGCCGACGCCATGTGGAGGACTTTGATCGCGACCGGCATCGGCGGATCGAGTTGCTCGGCGGCGTAGACGACACCCATGCCGCCTTTGCCGAGCTCGCCGGTCATGCGGTAGCCCGGGATGCCGATGGTCGCGTAAGGGATCGTCGGCTGGCGCAGCGAGTCTCCGACCGCATCGGCCTTGAGCCCGGCGGTGCGCAGCGCGGTCACGATGCTGTCGTCTTGCGCGAGCAGCGCGGTGAGCTCGGCGGCGAGCTCGGGATCGGCGACGCGCAGGCCCGCGATGAGCTGATCTTGCTCGGCGCGCGGCAGATCCATCGCTTGCTGGAACAGCTCTGTGAGCTTGGCGTGATCAACCGGCATCGGGCTCCGTTGCAAGCTCGCGGCTGAGCCACGCGCGCGCGAGCCGCCATTCGCCGGCCACCGTGCGCTCGGAGACGCCGAGCGCTTCGGCCGTTTCCTCGACGGTGAGGCCGAGGAGGCAGCGCATCTCGACGATCCGCGCCTGGCGTGCGCTGAGTGCCTCGAGCTTGGTGAGCGCGCGATCGACCGCAATCAGATCGACGCCTGCGTCTTCGTCGGCGAGACCGGAGAGCGTGACGCGCTCGGCATGGTCGCCGCCGCGTTTTTGCGAGGCGCGTTTGCGCGCACGGTCGACGACGATCTGCCGCATCGCGAGCGCGGCGATCGCGAAGAAGTGCTTGCGGTCGCGCGCGTCGAGCGGTGATGTGATGAGGCGCAGGTAGAGCTCGTGGACGAGACCACGCGGCTCGAGCGTCGCGTTGCCGCGCAGGTTTGCCATCGCGATCTTTTCGAGGTCGCGATAGACCGCTGGGAACAGCGCATCCTTGGCGCTCGGATCACCGTCACGTGCCGCTATCAGCAGCGCGGTGATGTCGTGATCGTCGGCCATCCTGCTGGTTGTCGCACGGCGCGCCGAAAAACAGAAACGCTGCTCGGGTATGTGCCCGGCAGCGCGACTTCACGACAAACGGCGGTGGCTAGTTGTAGTAGCGCGCGCCGATCGAGAAGACGTAGAGGTCGAAGCCCGCTTCCTTGAGATCGGGGAGACCGAAGTCAGCCGTCACGTCGATGTTCGGCGTGACGGAGAACAGGCCACCGAGGAAGAGCGGAATGTAGTCGGCACCGAAGAAGGTGCTGTCGCCCGCGTTCGAGATCGCGATGGTCGTGAGGTTCGTCATGCCGTAGAGGTTGAGCTCCGGCGTCGCTTGGAACATGAAGCCGACCGGCAGGCTGAACGTGATCGGGCCGTCGGTGTCGAGGCTGATCTGGAGGTGCTGGCCAACCGGGCCGGGGCCATACGGCCCGCCGGTGAACAGCGCCATCTTCGGGGCAAGGAGGTACTTGGCACCGAGACCGGCGGCGATTCCTTTCGACACCGGGTCGGATGCCAGGCCGAGCGCGAAGTCGGCGGTGGCGGTGATGTCCATCTTGGCGCTGCGTGCGATCTGGAACATGCCGAAGATGTCGAGCTCGCCTTTGATCTCGGAGTCCGCATCGCCGATCAGGCCGGGCGTGAAGGCGTACTGGAGGCCGGCGGTGATCTTGTCGGTGATGCCGTAGCCAGCGCCAACGCCAAAGCCATCGGCGGTGATCGTGGTCGCCGGCATCGTCGGATCGAATTGGAACGTGATGCTGGCGATCGAGTAGCCGAGATATGCGCCGATCTTGCCTTTGTTGACCACGTACGGCCGATCGATCGCGGAGCGTGACCACGCCATCGCGCCTGCGCCGGCGTCCACGGTTGCCGTCCCCTCACCCGTTGGAGTTGTTACTTCCGCGCCTGCGCCTGCTTCGACGGTTCCACCGGCGGCAGGGTCAGCGGCTGGATCAGGATCTTGAGCGAATGCGGGTGTCGCTAGGAGCACACCTCCGGCAACTAACGCGAGCTTGATGCAATTCATTAATGCGTCTCCCCTTTGATGGACGGCGTAATTGTCCCGTTCGTTGAACTGCGGTCGCAAGTTTTCGCTGCACGATGCAGCGAACCGAACCCGCGAACCCCAGCTAGCGAGTGGAACGACCCCGTTGTGCCATGTATTCACGCAACAGTGTCTCGGACGGTGCCGGTTCCTTCTGTTGCTTGGTCCGGGATCGCTCGAGCGCGTAACCGATGATTTCTTGAATCGCCTGCGCGTATGTTCTGCCGCTCGCGCGGACACACTGAGCAAACGCGCAGCCATCCGCGAGATCGGGGTTGGGATTCACTTCGAGGATGAACGCCTCGCCGGTGGAGGTGTCGACGCGCAGGTCGACGCGCGCGTAGTCGCGGCAACCAAGCACGCGATAGGCGCGTAACGCGACATCTTGGATCTGCTTCGTGATCTCGGGCTCGAGATCGTCGACCGGGCACGACGGCTCCATCGCGTAGTAGTCGCGCGAGTAGGGATCCCACTTCGCGCGGTACGTAATGATGTTGGGGAGCGGGCGACCGTCGTTGTCGATGCCGCCGTCCTTGAACTTCATCTCGTAGAGCGGAAGCGGCGTGGGCGGGTTGTTGCCGAGGATCGCGCAGTGGATCTCGCGACCCTCGATGAATTCTTCGACCAGCGCCGGCATCTTGTGGTCGCCGACCACGAGCTGCACGCGGGCGTCGAGCGCGGCGCGATCGCGCACGACCGAGCCGGCATCGATGCCGCCCGAGGCGTCGTCGAACGCGGGCTTGACGATGAGCGGGTAGCGCAGCGCGAGGTCCTTGGGCGCCTTGCCGTTCGCTTCGACCACGATGCCGCGCGGCACCGGCAGGCCAGCGGCCGCGAGCAGCGACTTCGCGTGCGGCTTCTTCTGGCAGAGCGCGAGCGCGAGCGGACGATTGCCCGTGTACGACTGACCGAGCAGCTCGAAGATCGCGGGCACGTAGGTCTCGTTCTCGAGATCGTCGTGGAACCACTCGATGAGGTTCATCACGACGTCGGGCTTCTCGGTCTTGACGATGTCGAGCAGAGTGTCGAAGTTGTCGCGGATGTTGAGCGCCTTGGCTTCGTAGCCGCCTTCTTTGGCGGACTCGACGATCTGCTCGATCTCCTCGGCGACCGTGTCCCATGGCTCGACTTCGAGCGTGGGATCCCACTCGGGCGCCTTACGACCATCGCGCCGCCACAGCTCGACGACATCGTCATCGAGTTGGTTCCAGAGAATCAGTACGCGTCCACGCGACATGCAAACAACGCTGCTTCTCAACACGTACCATGCAGTCGCGCGTGAGGGAATCGCAGAGATCTCAAGCGCCCTGTCGCGTCCCCCATGGAGATCGGATCATGAGGTCGTCCGCGCGGCGGCGTTGTTCGGGCGACAGCGCGTCGCGAATCGCGAGCGCGAACCAACCGGCGAGCTCGATCGCGGACGCGAAGCGGTCGTTCATCTCCTTGGCGAGACCGATCGCGAGCACGCGATCGACATCGGCCGGCACCGCCGCGAGCAGCGACGGTTGCGTCGGCACGCGATACACGACGTCGTAGAGCGTCGTCGGTACGTCCTTACCGGAGAACGCCGGGTGCCCGGTGACCGAGCGATAGAGAATGGCTGCGAGCGAGTAGACATCCGCGCGATGGTCGACGTTCTCGCCACGCGCTTGCTCCGGTGCCATGTAGGCCGGTGTGCCGATGACATGGCCGCGGGTCAGCGTGCCGCTGCCGCCTTCTTTGCTGACGCCGAAGTCGAGGATCTTCCACTTCGCGTCCTGCGCGAGGAACACGTTGTGGGGCTTGAGATCGCGATGCACGATGCCCGCGACGCGCGCCGCTTCGAGACCTTGCGCGACGTGATCGGCGACCATGCTGGCGGCGTCGAGCTCGAGCCTGCGCTTGCGGCGAAGCTGATGCGCGAGGTCGTGGCCGCGCAGGCGTTCCATCGCGAGGTACGGGACCTCGCCGGCGGTGGTGCCGACCTCGAGCACGCGCACGACGAACGGCGTGTCGAGCTTGGACGCAGTCTGCGCCTCGCGCATGAACCGCGCGACGCTCGTGCGATCGGCGAGCGTGCCGGCGTGCAGCAGCTTGACCGCAGCCTCGCCGCCGGCCGGGTTGCGCGCCTCGTAGACCTCGCCCATGCCGCCGCGGCCGATCAGCATGCCGAGCTTGAACGTGCCGACGGTCTGATCGGTGAACCGGCCCGGGCCGCCGACCTTGAGCGCGCGATCGAGCTCGGCCCGCGCTTCGGCGAGCAGCGCTTCGCGTTGCGCCACGCCGCGCACCGCTTGTTCGAGGTTGGACACGTGCTCGAGCGTGACGCGCTGGCTGCGGCGCGCCGTGTAGAACGTGATGAAGTAGAGAAACTCGACGACGCCGAGCACACCGATCTGGTCGATCAAGCGCAGGCCGGCCAAGCTAACGATGCCGCGATCGACGATCACCCCCGCGGCGACGAGCACGATCAACCCGCCGTGCATGCTCGCGACGAGGATGTACATCGCCGTCGTGATCTTGACGTGCGAGCCGAGACTGAAGAAATAGATGCCGTACGTGAGCATCGCGGCGACCGGCGAGCCCACGCCCCAGTAATAGACGCCACCCATCGCGCCGACCGCGATGACGGACGCGGGCAGTGCGACCGCGATCGGCGAGAACTCGGGATCGCGCATCGACGCAAGCATCCAGATCGAGCCGAGGATCGTGACCACGCAGCCGGCCATCACGACGCGGAACGCGATCGGATCGCCGCCGGTGATCAGCGCGGCGACCACACCCGCGACGCACGTGACGATCGCGACCTTGAGGAAGATCTGCGTGCGCGCGATCTCCTCGAACCGCATCGCCTGCGCCGGCGACGTGGTCGACGAGTACTTCGTGTGATGCGAGTCGGTCTGCGACTTCTTGCGCGGCAGGTTCTGCGTCGGCGCGCCGTGCACCGGATCGGCCGGCGTGCGCTGCTCGGGCGTCAGCGTGCGCGTCGGCTCGATCGGCTCGGGCGGCCGCGCGTGAGGATCCGCGTAGGTCTGACCCTCGAGCTCGTCGGGCCCGAGATCACCCGGGTCCTGGGTGGGCGAATCGACCATCGACGGGCGTCGGCCCAGATCGACGGTCGGCTGACCTTCGTCCCCCTTGACGGCCACGGTGCAAGCATAGACCCCGGCTCTGGCCGGGGCCAATCACAAGGCTTCGCAGCGGTCGTACGTAAGCGTCTGACACGTGCAGCCGTTCGGGCCGCACGTACAGTCAGAGCCCTCGTACATCGGGATGCAGTCCGCGCGCGCGATACACGCGGCCTCGGTGGCCACGGCCGCGCATTCGATCGGCTCGGGGAACACGAGCTCGGGCGCACACTGCGCGAACTTCGTGCCTTCGTACGCGGTGTTCGTCGAGTCGCTGCGCCCGTAATAGACCGCGATGCAGTCGTCGTGGCGCGAGCAGCCATACGCGTCGAGGTTCAGGCAGCCGCCACCCTGGACCGGTCCCGACGGTGCGGTATCCCAGCAGCCCCAGAAGTTGCGCTTGCCGTCGGCGGCGGGGTCCTCGATATACGACGCGTAGCAGCCGCTCGTCGTGAAGCACTCGTTCTCGCCGAGGTCGAAGCACTTGCCGTAGCAAGCGGCCCAGTCCGTCGCGATCGCGGGTTCGTCGTAGTAGCAAGGCCCGCATTCGTCCTCGCACCAGCCACCGCCACCGCCGTCCGCGTATTGGCAGACGCCGGTGCTGGGATCGCGAACCTCTTGCAGCGGCGGGGAGGGCTTGGCCCCGTCGCCCTCGCGCGCGCACGGCGGATCGTCGTCCCCGTCCCCGAAATACAGCCCGCAACCGCAGAGGAGGACGCAGAGCGCAGCGATGCCCTTCATATAGACAGGGTCGCAGCAAACACCGCGCCACCGCAAGTGTGCGATAGAACGGTGCCTCATCTCAGTTTTCCGATGTGATCGCTTGGTTTTTGGACGTCCCCCTCATTAGATCCGCGGGCCATGCACCCCTGGTTGGCCTTCCTGTGTTTCTTCCGACTGTTATTCGGCCGCAAACTCCCGGCCGAGGCCGCGAAGTTTCTACCCGAGGACGTCCAGCCCAAGCAGCTGCCCGCGAAGGTGGCCGAACCGAGCGCCAAGCCGGTCGACAAGATCGCGGAGAGGCCGGCCGACAAACCGGTCGAGAAAAAAGTTCCGATCGGGCAGCACCATCGCGAAGGCGCACTCGCACTCCTCGCGCTGCTCCAGCGTGAAGGTCGGTTCGTCGACTTCGTGCGCGACTCGGTCGATGGCGCATCGGATGCCGATATCGGCGCGGCCGCGCGCGAAGTCCATCGCGGCTGTCGCAAGGTGCTCGATCAGCATTTGTCGTTCGAGCCGGTGATGCCAGGAGCGGAAGAAGAAAAGGTGACCGTGCCCAAAGGTTTCGATCCTGCGGAAGTGCGCCTGATCGGCGAAGCGAAAGGTGAACCGCCGTTTCGCGGCACGCTTCGCCATCACGGCTGGCGCGTGGTAGACGCCAAGCTCCCTCAGCTGGCCGAAGGCATAGATCGCTCGGTCATCGCACCAGCCGAAGTGGAGCTCTCAGCGTAATGCGTATCCTCGGAATCGACCTCGGCACCACGAACAGCGCGATCGCGGTCAGCGGCACCGACGAGCCCGCGCATCCGGTCGGCGTCACGCAAGTGGTCGGCCCCGGCGAGACCGCCGAGCGCCCCACCCTGCCCTCGTTCTTGCTGCTGCCGACCGAGAACGAAGTCACGCCGCCGCAGCTGCAGCTGCCGTGGTCGGGACCGCTGCGTTATTGCGTCGGCACGTTCGCGCGCGAGCGCGGCGCCGAGCTGCCGCACCGCTTGGTGTCGTCGGCGAAATCGTGGCTGTGCAATCCGTCGATCGATCGCACCGCGCAGGTGCTGCCGTTCCGCGGCGCGCAGCGCGAGCTCGAAGCGGAGATGGCGAATGGCGAGCGCGTGTCGCCGGTCAACGCGTCGGCGCGCTACCTCGCCCATCTGCGCGCGGCGTGGGACGACGCGAATCCCGACGAGCCTGCCGACGAACAAGAAGTCCTCGTCACCGTACCCGCGAGCTTCGACCCGGTCGCACGCGAGCTCACCGTCGTCGCGGCGCGCGAAGCGGGCTTCGAGAAGATCACGCTGCTCGAGGAGCCGCAGGCCGCGTTCTATGCGTACCTCGCAGCGCGCGGCGAGCAGTGGCGCAAAGATCTCAAGCCCGGTGATGTCGTGCTGGTCTGCGATATCGGCGGCGGCACCACCGACTTCTCACTGATCGAAGTCGCCGACGAGGCCGGCTCGCTCTCACTCGAGCGCATCGCGGTCGGCGATCACATCCTGCTCGGCGGCGACAACATGGACCTCGCGCTGTCGGCGATCGTGCAGCGCGACCTCGACAAGCAGCTCGATGCATTGCAGCAGCGCGCACTCGTGCACGCGTGTCGCCGCGCGAAGGAGCTGCTGCTCTCGGATGACGCGCCGGCGACCGTGCCGGTCTCGATTCTCAGCCGCGGCAGCAAGCTGATCGGCGGCACGATCAAAGCCGGGGTCAAGCGCGAGCAAGCCGAGGCGCTGCTCGTCGACGGCTTCTTCCCCGTGGTCGGTGCGGAGGCCAAGGCCGAGCGCCGGCGCAGCGCCGGTCTGCGCGAGATGGGATTGCCCTACGCGCACGACCCCGCGGTGACGCGCCACCTCGCCGAGTTCATCGGCCGGTTCGGGCGCATGCCGACCGCGGTGCTGTTCAACGGCGGCGTGATGAAGGCGCACAAGCTCCGCACGCGCATCGTCGAGCTGCTCCGCACGTGGACCGGCAACGACGTCAAGGTGCTCGCCGGCGCGGATCTCGATCTCGCGGTCGCGCTTGGCGCCGCGCACTACGGCTCGGTTCGCCGCGGCAAGGGCATTCGGATTCGCGGCGGCACGGCACGCGCGTATTACATCGGCATCGAGAGCGCGATGCCGGCGATTCCCGGCTTCGCACCACCGGTCAAAGCGCTGTGCGTCGCGCCGCAAGGTCTCGAGGAAGGCTCGACCGTCGAGCTACCCGATGACGAGCTCGGCCTCGTCATTGGCGAGACCTCGACGTTTCGGTTCTTCGCCGCAGCCACGCGCAAAGAAGATGCGGCCGGCGCGCTCGTCGACGCCGACGAGGAAGGCATCGTCGAGCTCGATCCGGTCGAGAAGCTCGTCGCGGCCGATGGCGAGCGCAAGCCGGGCGACCTCGTGCCAGTGCGACTCGAAGCGCACGTCACCGAAGTCGGCACGCTCGAGCTGTGGTGTGTCGCGCGCGATGGCCAAGGGCGCTGGAAGCTCGAGTACTCGGTTCGCGAGCGCGAGTAGTGATGCTCGAAGCGCGGGCCGGCTTCAGTTGATCAGCCCATCGCCGTCTCCACGATCCACGATCCACGTACACGTCCTCGATCCGACGTACACGTACACGTGCACGTGCTCGTGCTCGTGCACGTTCTCGTCCAGCGCAGAAACCATCGTCTGAACATCTCGAATGCGCACAGCGATGCAACGCATCTCGCCAAGTCTCCGTCGGCGATGCGGGCCGAGCGCCCAGGCGCCGAGGACGAGCACGAGCACGAGCACGTGGACGAGGACGTGCACGAGGCGTCGTGGACGTGGACGCGCACGTGCAATCAAAGTCCAACGCGAAATCGGTCGCGTTGGTTCGCGAGCGCGAGTAGCTGACCTACGGTAGGCTGCCGGCCATGGCCAGTCCGCTCGACACGATCGCGCACCTCGTGCTGCCAAATCTCATGAAGATCAAAGGCGCGTCGACGCTGGTCGGCGCGATGGAGCGCCGCGACGCCTCGCCGTTCGCGCACGTCTGGCAGCAGACCGGCATCGAGCACTCGCCGCAGCTGATCGCGAAGGAGCTCGACAACTGGCGCATCGGCATGATGACGCTGCCGACGCCGACCGAGATGGGCGAAGCGTATATGTGCGCGTTCGTCACGAGGAAGAACGACGACTCGATCACGCGCTACTTCACGCTCGACTACGACTACGTGCTCTCGACGAAGACTGCAGGGGCCGTGCTGTGCGAGCGCGAGGGCCAGCGCATGGTCAAGCGCGGCGAGGGTCCGACGCTGACCGGTGACTTCCAGACCGACTCCAACGCGTTCGCCGACGCGATCATGAACGTGATCGCGCCGCCGGCGTAGGTCGACACGAACCGACGCTGACCACTGCCGCGCCGGCTACTGCACGCACTCGCACTGCCCGGTCTTGCACGAGCCACTGCAGCAGTCCGAGCCGACGCCACAGATCGCGCCGCCCTGGCGACAGCACGTACCGCTGCGGCACTCGCTCGTCGCCGAACAATCGAGCGTCGATCCGCAGGTCTCGCCGTCGAGCTTCGACGTGCACGTCCCGCTCGCGCAGTTCCCGCTCGCGCACTGCGTGTTGCCGTTGCAGTTCGCGCCGCCGCGCGCGACGCACATGCCCGCCTTGCAAGAAGCGCCGGCGCAGCACGCGTAGTCGTCGCCACAGCTCGCGCCCGGCAAGCCGCACGCGCACGTGCCGCCCTGGCAGTTGCCGTTGCAGCAATCGGCGTTGCCGCTGCAGATCGCGCCGCCCGCGCGACAGCACGCACCTGACTTGCACTGCAGGCCGAAGCAGCAATCGGTGTCGTTCGCCGCGCCCGATCCGGTATTGCCGGCGAGGTAGCAGGCGTTCGCGCCGCCGCTCCCATCGCCGGTCGGCGCCGCGTCGCCACCGCCACCGCCACCGCCGGAGCTGCCATCGCATGCAGCGACGAACATGAGCGCGAGATGCCAAGGCTTCACGGCGTCGATGCTAAGAGGTGTCCCGTAAGTACGTCCACTGCGGACCGTACCTTCGAGACATGTTGGTTTGCGCACGTGCTCGGTCTGACGTGGTCCGGCGCGTGCCGGTCTCATTCAGGGTTGAGCACGAGGCCTTGCCAACGTTTCGCCGAGCCACCGCGACAGCGTCGGGTGTGGACGTCCTCCACGCGACGAAGGATCCATCGCGGGCTGAGAGGTCGGTTGACTCGGACAGGGTGTCTTGCCACCCCTGATAGGAAAAGCGAAGCGCACGGCG
>DATDCH010000881.1:0-2828 GCA_036524455.1 Kofleriaceae bacterium
GCGACTGCGCCGCTGCTGCGCGTGGTGGGCGACGATTGCAGCGCGGACGCGGTGACGACAGGGATCGCGGACTCGGGCGCGACCTGCGCCGGCGGTGAGGTGGTCGGCAGGCGATCGAGGTCGAGGATCTGGCGGATGAACGAGAGCTGCGTGATCGGTCGCTTCACGCGACGCCACTCGGAGAAATCCGGTGGGTTCGCGTCGGCGAGATCGCGTGCGGCGCGAATCGTGCGGAGCTCGCGTTCCTCGAGCACGACGGCGCGGCCCCCGGCGGCGATCAGCTCACCGACCTGCTGCGAGATCGCGCTCTTTGCTTTGAACTGGAAGTCGGAGTTGCGCAGCGCGATCGGGATCACGCCTCGCCGCGCGAGCTTGCGGAGTGACTCGAGCTGCTTGCCGAGGTGGCCGCCCTGCGGCGCGCGGTTCGTCATCACGATCACGCGATGGCCGATCGTCGTGCCCTCGACATGGAGCTCGTGGCTCGAGCCGGACCCCGTGCGTCGCGTGATCAGCGACAGCTCGGCCTCGACGGCCGCATCGCGGATCGCTTGCTCGACGAACGAGAGCAGCGCGTCGTCGTCGTCGGGAAGCGCGGCACTCGCGGCGATCGCATCGTTCCACGCGCGCTCGAGCTCGGGGAAGCTCGCGGGCGGACGCAGCTCGGGCGCGGTGACGCCGGGCGTGGTCGCGGCCCACGCGGGCGCGACCGGAACCATGACGGCGGCGGTGGGATCGACGAGCGGCGAGATGAGGCGATGCGCGGCGATACACGCGGTGTGGTACTCGCGGAACTTCGCGAGGCAATCGCGCGCGCGGAAGTGGCTGACCGCTTCGATCTGTTCGGGTGCGAACGGGAACAGCGGCTCGTCGTCGCGCCACGCGACGTCGAACGACGTGAACAGATACTCGAGGCGGCGAACGAGCATCTGCTCGATCTCGTCGGGATAGCGCTGGCTGGTCAGGCGAACCGGCGTGGGATCCCGCTCGAGCCGATCGACGAGCGAGCGGGACAGGCGAGGGCGCACCGTGTCGTAGACGTCCTCGAGGCACGAGATCACGACGACGGCTGATGGCGTCGCATCGGCGATCGCGCGCAGGCTGTCGAATGCCTGTTGCAGGCGCGTGACGGTGAGGCCATCGGGAATCGTTTCCTCGATCTGATCGACGACGAGCACGAGCGCCGCCATGTGCAGCTCGTACATCACGGATGCGAGCTGCTGGATCGTGCGCAGCGGATCCTCGGGTTGGTCGCGAGCGGCGAGCCCGCCGAGCAGTCTGCGGTCGTACGTGGTGAGCGATTCGCAGCGCAGGAACCGCACGACGCGCCGCTGGATCGCCGGATCGCGGCGCTGGAGCAGCAGCAGCGCGTGCAGGATATCGACCTCGAGGCGTTCGAGGCTCTCGGTGCGAACGATGCGATCGATCAATCCGCCGACCACCGCGTCGAGCTCGTCGCTCGTGAGCTCGGCGGTGCGGAGGCGTTCGAGCTCGCGCGCTGGGATCGGCACGCGTCCTTCGGCGAGCCCGTCGGAGAGGTACATGAGGCCCGACTCGGAGAGTGCGGGCGCATCGTATGGGCGCTCGAGCGAGTCGATCAGGTTACGCAGGACGTAGCGCGAGTAGTCGCCGACCTCCGACGTCATCTGGAGGTAGCCGACGTAGCCGAGCCGTTGCGCATGGGTCTGCGTGCGGAGGGCGCGCAGGAGATGCGTCTTGCCCGCGCCGGATTCGCCGAGGACGAGCAGCGTGCGGCCATGGCCGTGCGAGTGCTGCTCGGGCGTCGTTGCGCGCAGGATCTGGCGATGAAAGACCTCGCGTGCCTCGGCGTGAATCGATTCGACGTCGAACGGATCGCGCTCGAAGATCTGCGAGCCGTGCGCGACGGACGAGAACACCTCGGGGCCATCGTCGCGACAGAACGCGGTGATTCGTGGATCGCTGCCGCCCGTGGTCTTCGGTTCGAACAGCTCGCGCAGGCGGCGGCGCGCAGCGCGCTCGACGTCGCTGGTGCGCCCGTCGAACACCTCGTCCATGATGCGCGCCAGCATGCGCTCGTGATCGCGCAGCGGTGAGGCATTGCGCGTGTGGTGCTCGACGAGCCGCACGAGGTGAAGCCCGCGCCACGGCTCTGCGTACGCACAGCCGAACGGGCCGCTATCGTCGCGGTGGACGCGGAGGAATGCCTCGACGTCCTCGGCGTTGGTCGCGCCGTCGCCGAACGTTTCGTAGTGCGGCAGCGCGGCGAAGTACTTCTCGGCGGCGACGCGCACCAGCCCGGCGACACGCGCGAGCTCCTCGGCGTCGGCCACGCCATCGGCCTCGATCGCCAGGTGCGCGACGCGCAGGCAATCGTCGAGCAGCGCCAGCTGCGTGAGAACAGGAAGGCCAGCGCGCGTCTTGAGTCCCGACCGCAGCGCCGCGGTCGCTTTCGCGCGGACCGGTTCGCGCAGACTGCGATCGATCGTCTGCGTGACCCGCGTCAGCCACGTCGCAAGCTCGGCGGCGTCGAGGTTCGTTAGCTGGCTCATGGCGTCTCCCGCATCACGAAGTGGAACGTCGCGCCGTCGGCAACCGTCTCCGACGCGGCGACGAGGTCGGGATTCATCGCCGCGACCAGGTCGGCGCGGGCGAGCACGAGCTCTCCCGAACGATGCGCACGCACGAGGCGAACCTTGAAGTCGTCGAGCGTGAGCGCCGTGTAGCCGGGACGCCGACGCATGTCGTGCCAGGCCGACGCGATGAACACCTTGCGCTCGCCGAACACGCCGTCGTTAGCGGCGCGCGCGACGTGGCGGACGTCGTCGGCGAAGCTCGGTGCGACGAGCCAG
>DATDCH010000882.1:0-6639 GCA_036524455.1 Kofleriaceae bacterium
TGATCGAAATCTGCACAAAGATATCGGGCGCGCCGCCGGCGAAGTCCCACGCGTAGCCGGCCGCGTCGGTCGTCGGTAACGTGACTGCGAGCGCTCGGATGTCGTAGAGGCGTCCAAACGCGGCCTCACAGGTGCCAGCGATGCAGATCGTCTCGCCACTACAGGTATCCGCGCTCGCCGAGCATGGCGGCGCGTCCATCACGGAGGGTGCGTCGACCGCGATGGCTTCGGCATCGGCCCTATCGACAGCGGCATCGACGTCGGTGGGCGCGTCGGAGCCCGAGCCGCTGCAACCGACGGCAATCACGAGGACCAGAAGCTTTGTCATGCATGGAGACGAAGCCCGGCGCCTCCCGTCGCACGGAAAAGCGCGGGCGGCGGCCATCTGCACGGGACCGCTACTCGGTCAGACTCTCGTTCACGGACTGCAGGTTCACCGAGCACTGACGCATCCCCGGCCCGGCGGCTTTCTCGATTTCGGCTCGGCGCGCCTCGATCTTCTGGACGGTGATCTCCTTCGCCTCGGGATGCGCGGCTCGGTACTCCTTGGCCGCGGTGAGCTTCGGCGAGGTTTTCATCGAGCGCAGATCGGCGGTGATCATTTCGCAGTTGATTCCGGCGTCGCGGAAGATCCCGATGACTTCGTCGATCAGCTGGCCGACGACGGTCTCGTAGTCCTGCGGCGTGTTGATGACGACTTTCTTCTGCGCGCCGCCGCACGCGACCGCAACCGCAACCGCAAGTCCGAGCATCAGGCAGAGTCGCTTCATGCGCCGAGCCTACGCCATCCGGCGACCACAGCGGATTTCGAGCACGCTTTGATCGAGCGGCCTACAGCGTCTTGACCGCTTTGCCGGCCTTCACCCAGCCCTTGATGCCATCAGGCATGACGGCGACGTTCGTGTAACCGAAGCTGCGGGCGCGCCCGGCGCCCGTGTGGGAAGCCCCTCAAGTAGGGCCTGAGCAATAGAACACGAGCTTGCGACCCTTGTCGGCGGGCAGCTCGCTCGCGGCGTAGGTCTCCTCGTCGGCGATCAGCACCGCGCCGTCGATCACGCCGTGCTTCTTGCGCGTGTCGGTGCCGTTGCAATCGATCGCGGTCAGCTCGCCGGCGGCGAGACCTTTCTCGACGTCGTCGAGCGCCATCGTTGGCAACTTGTCTGCGCTTTCACTGCCCGTCGCCTTGTCCTTCGAGCAGCCAGAGACCGCCGCGAGCCCGAGCAGTGCCGAGAAAACCAGCTTGCGCATGGGCGCAGTGTACCAAGTCCTAGGCGTCGTCAAAGGCAGATAACGGCTGCAGACAAAGAGTTGCAACTGGAGAGTCGAGCTATTACACGCGCGTGATCTCGCCGAGCAAGAAGCCAAGATCACGAACGCGTCGCATCGGCGTAGCGGTTGCAAATGCCAGCTGTATGTCGCCATCGCGCGTGCTTCGAGCTCTGCTGTGCTGTGTGGCCATGACGTCGTG
Source organism: Kofleriaceae bacterium (assembly GCA_036524455.1). Classification (GTDB taxonomy): domain Bacteria; phylum Myxococcota_A; class Polyangia; order Haliangiales; family Haliangiaceae; genus JABFXX01. The sequence continues at coordinate 1,469 of DATDCH010000882.1, forward strand.
CGCCTCGACGCCCGATGACATGGACGATCCGGACCCGCAGGACCCAACCGGCTCCGATTCCGAGATGCCTCCGCAGGACCCCACACCGGAGACACCGACGCAGGCAGTCGAGCGCGTGATCACGCAGTGGCAGCAGTGCATGCAGCTCGCGGACTTTCAGGCCAGCAACATGGCAGGCGCTTGGTCGGGGCTGCAGACCCAGCAGGCGTTGACCTGCCAGGGCTGCCACGCAACGGCCGCCGGTGGCTTCATTGCGACCGCACAAGCAGAGCCGTTCTTCAACCTGATCCAGATGCAGAAGTATCTGTTGATCATGTTCGTCATCCCGGACCTGAGCGAGGGCACGGGTGCCGCGAAGATGATCGTGAACGTGCCGGTGTTCGAGCGCGTCGCGACGGGCAGCGAACCGCACGCTCAGCATCCTCGGTTCGCGTTTCCCGACAACGCCGGCATGACGGCATTGCGCGATTTCCACGCCCGCACGATGGCGCGCATCAACGCGGGCGGCTGCGGCTTGCTCTGACGGAGGCGTGCGTCGGTCCACGCACCTCTGTTACGTTGCGGCCGCGATGACGACTTCGGACCGCATCTTTCCATTGTGCGAGCTGTTACTCGGCGCCGCATTCGCCGACGGCGAGCTTCATCCGCAGGAGAAGACCGAAATCCGAGCCCTGCTCGTCGAGCTGGCCGGCGAGCTTCGCGTCGAGGTCGAGGCCTGCATCGCATCGTTCGAGCCCGACAAGTTCGAGCTCAGCTCCATCATCGGAATCTTTGCGAACGATAGCGAAGAGGAGCGGCGCAAGCTGCTCTTGCTCGTCAGCACGGTGATCGAGGCCGACGAACAGATCGATCTCGCGGAGAACGATTACCTGCGCGAGCTCGCGGCGGCGCTCGGGCTGCCTGCGTCGGCCCTCGATGGCCTCACGGTCGATATCGAGATCGAGGAGATCAAGGACACGTTCAACGAGGTGCGCAAAGGACCGCCCCCGATCCCGTGAGCGCTCGGTCTGCCCGAGCTACTCCTCCTTCTTGGTCTCGTCCATCATCTTGCCGAAGGCCTCGTTGTTGCTGCACGCGAACATCGCGTCCATCACGGCCTTCTTGTTCGCCTGCATCTTGTCGCCGTGCTTCTCGAGCACTTCCTTCGGCGGGCCCTTCGGCCACTGCTCGTTGAGCTTCTTCTGCAGCGCTTTGTACTCGGCCGTGTGCTTGGTCCGCCACTCGCCGACGCTCTTGGCCTTCGCCTCGCAGTCCTCGCCGCCGACCGCGAACGCGACTGCTTTGTCGCTGTCGAGCTTCATGAATGCCTCGAGGTCAGCGCTGCCGCCCTTCTTCCCACAGGCTCCGAGTGCCAAGGCGAGCGTCAGGCCGCCGAGCAGATGCTTGATGTTCATGCGTGTGCCTCCTCGCCGCATCCTACAGCATCGACAACTGGCGATTCGTGAGCGCGCTGCCGTTCTGTCGGCGCGCCTCGGCTTTGCGCTCGAGTGCGGAGATGACCGCGTGAGAGAAGTCGACCTTCTCGTACTTCGTGGCACTCCCGAGACCGCCTGGCGAGAACACGTTGATCTCCATCAACTTCGACCCGACGATGTCGAGACCGACGAGGAACATGCCGTCGCGGACCAGGCGAGGTCGCACGATTTGCGCGAGCTCGAGCATCTCGTCGGTGATCGTCGCTTTCGCGAGCTTGCCGCCCGCGTGCAGGTTCGAGCGCACGTCGCCCTTCGCGGTGACGCGCCGAAATGCGCAGTAGTGCCCCTCGACGATGAGCGGATCGCCGTTCATCAGAAACAACCGCGTGTCGCCGTGCTTGGCATCGGGCAAGAACTCCTGCGCGATCGCGTAACCATCGCGCGTGACCGCGTCGACGATCTGATTGAGGTTGCCTTTGGACTTCGGCGTGACGACGAACACGTTGGTGCCACCCGAGCCTTGCAGCGGCTTGAGGCAGGCGCGGCCGCCCTCATCGGTGACGAACTTCTTCAGATCGTCTGGATTGCGCGAGATCAGCGAGCGCGGGCGAACTGCCTCGGGGAAGTTCTGGAAGTAGAGCTTGTTGATCGCGACGGCGAGCGCGTGCGGATCGTTGACGACGATGACGCCACGCTCGGCCGCGCGCTGGCCGAAGATGTAGCCCGCGCTTTGCGCCCACGGCCGCACGCCGAGATCGGCGGCGGGGTCGTTGCGTAAGCACAGCACGTCGAGGTCGTCGACCGTGATGCGCTCGACCTTCGCTTTGTCGCCCTGCACGTCAGCGAGGTAGGTCTTCGTCGAGCGATACGATTTGCGCGGTGCCGCCCTCGCCCATGCACGCACGCAGTCATCCGGGTCGTTGCTGAAGTCGCCAACGCTCATCAGCCAGGCCTCGTGACCCATCTCGAGTGCGGAGAGTCCGAGCCGCGTGGTGGTGTAACCGGCTTCCTCGGTCGCGATGTCGTTGCACACGAAGCCGATCTTCATTCGAGGTGTCCTGGTTGGTGGAGCTCGGTCACGCGCAAGCTGGCCACCCGCGCGAGTCGTTCGCGAGCGGCTGGGTCGGCGAGCCAGCGCGGCGTCAACACGGGTGGTGTGAGGATGCCACGCCGGAGCAGCTCCTCGACGAGAGCGACCTGGTCGAGTGCAAGCTTGCCGACGAGCAGCGGCTCGAGCGGCTGTCCGCTCCGCAGATACGCGAGGAGCTGGACGAGGCCGCGCAGATAGATCGCGTCCTTGGTCAGCCCGCCACCGCGGAACACGCGCAGTGCGATCGTGAACGCCGAGCGGAGCGGGATGCGGTGTTCTTCCACGAGCTCGGCGACGACGGCGGGGAACGAAACTTCCTCGAGCAGCCGGCGCACCGCGATCACGCGCGCCGCGATCAAGCGCAATCGGTCGGTATCGAGTCCACCGACGAGGTACTCGGCGAACGTCGCGAGCCCTTCTTGCAGCGCTTCGTAGCCCGCGAGCCCGGCAGCGAGCACGTGCAGCGGTTGCGCGCGGCCATTCGCATACGTCACGACGTGCGTGCCGAGCTCGTGGTTCAGGAGCGCGTCGACTCGATGCGCTGCGATGTCCAGCGTGGCTGGGATCAGGACGTCGCCGTGCGAGACCAGCAGCGACGTGATGTCATCGCGAATCGTGACGGTCGTCGCGAGCGACGGATACTTCGAACGGTAGAGCTCGACTTCGTCGCGCGCGCGCGCAGCAAACTCGATCGCATGACAGCGAGGTTCCGCGCGCTGTGTCGATGGTGCAAACCGCGCGAGGATCGAGGCGGCCTCCGCGAACAGCTCGTCTTCCACTGCGCCGTAGAGCTGGAGGCTGCCATAGAGAAAGCGCGGTGTGTCGCGATCCTCGAGCAGGCTGAGCTGGCGATCGAGCTCTTGTCGTTTCGCGTGCAACAGCTCGGCGAGCACCGGATCTTCGAGCCGATCGAGCGGCAGGTTGTACAAGCGACGCTTGCCGAGCGCCGGATCGAGCTCGAGCAAGCGATAGTGCAGCGTTGGTGCGCGCGAACGACCGCTGTCGCAGAACTCCCTCCAAGCGGCCTCGCTGTTGACGGGCGTGACCGCGAGCAAGAAGTCGAACGACTCGCTGATCTCGGCCAGCGCGCGATCCGACTCTCGCACCGCGCGAACCGTGCGCCGTCGCCCGAGCGTATGGAAGTGCTGCGGATCAGTCGGGGTCTGCACGCGCGCGAACTCGAAGAACGTGCGCAGCAGAGCATTCGTGAGCTCGCGCGACAGAGCGTGCGCGACGATCGGATAGCGCGAGATCGGCGGCACCTCGAGACCGATCGACAAGATGCCCGCCTTGACGAGCGACTTCACGTGGTCGCTAACCACCTCGACAGAGAGCTCGACAGGCAGCTTCATCTCGCGCAGTGCGGTCGACAGCACCTCGATCGTCGTCGCGAGCCGATCGGTCGCAGACGTGTGAATCCGAAACTCATCCGACGCTCCCGACAACACCTCGACGACGAGACACGCGCCACACGCCGCCGTCAGGATCTCGACGACGCCCGGCGCGAGCGCCGCAACATCTTCGCCGATCAAGTACGACGCGTGCGTGCGCACGAGATCGCTCGTGCGTCGGTCAGCTCCGGTATAGATGCACAGAAACGGCACGGCGCGATCGATGTGGAGTCGACCTCCGCCCGGCAACGAACGGCGCACCGGCTTGCCCGCTGCGAGGCGCTCGCGCACGACCGCAAGTAGCTCGCCAACCTCCATCATGCACCTAACGACTCGGTGAGCCCCGGCAGGGTGGCGGCGACAGCGCGCGCGAGCCGCGCGATGTGGTCGTGATCGGGCTGCCCCGTCCACTCGTCCATGAACGTCTTCTTGAGCTCGAGTGCAAGCGCGCAACCCGTCGTCGGAAACGTGGCGTGGATCCAGCGCGACATGTGACCGCCCTGGAACTTCACGTTCTCGCGCACGTCGAGCCCGCCGTCGAACCCCGACAGCTCTTGGCAGAACCGCTCGACGAGCGACCCCCAGCGACCTCGATCGAGGCTGCCGGTTCCGACGTTGACCTCGGGATTGGCGTCCGGATCGGCGGCGCAGCCCACGCCTGCGCGACAGTGATTGTACGAATGGACGTCGAGCACGACGAAGCGTCCGTACTTGCGCTCGCGCTCGCGCAGCACACGCTCGAGCGTCGCGTAGAACGCGTCGTACTCGGCGAGCGATCGGGCGACCAGCTCGGCCGGCGGCGGCTCGCGCCACAGCTCGAGTCCCCAACAGTCCGCCGCGCACGCGTACACCGCTTTGTCGCGCTGCCGATTGAGATCGACCTCGAAGCGCGACCGCGTCACGATGATGCGCGTCGGTACCTGCGAGGCGATTCGCGCGGTGAACGGATCCTCTTCGCGCAACCGAACCGCGTCGTCGAGCGCGATCCGCTCCGCGACCTCCGCGCGCAGCCCATGCCCATCGTGGATGGCCGTGGCGACGATCGGGCCGTCGCCTTCGTCCACGATCACGATGGGTTCGACCATGCTCAACCGTAGCGCGCGACCCGATCGCGACGAGCCGGAACTCTTCCACCCCACCGTGACCTCACGACGACTGTGCGCGTCGGCTGCAGTGTGCGCTCGTCCCTCAGGAGGCCGGCAAATCGCCTAGCGCCTCGGGCCACCGCTACCGCGGCGCTTGCTGGGCCTCGTCGACGGCGATTTCGTCGCTATG
>DATDCH010000883.1:0-3252 GCA_036524455.1 Kofleriaceae bacterium
TAGTTCGTGCGGATCTGGATGAAGTAGCTCGCGCGCATCAGCAGATTCTCGGAGTAGATGAAGAGCCTCTGCGCCGTGACTGCGGGCCGTGCCGCATTGCCGCTATTGATCGTGACGGCCTGCCAGGTCGACGAGCACGCCACGGTCGTCGGCGTGAGCTCGAAGGCGAACGTTCCGCTGCCGTTCGCGAGGCGTGTACCGGACCAGCTCGTCGTGCCCGCGTGCATATAGGTCGTGTCGTTGAAGGTCCACGTGAACTGCGTCGATGTGCTCGAGCCGGAGTCGTACAGCTCGCAGTACGCGTTGCCCGGGCCAGACGACGGCCTCCATCCGAATGAAATGTGGTGCGTGCCGGCGTCGGCGTTGCCGGTCGAGCCGCCGATGATGAACAGGTCGCGGGTCGGTGTGAACACGCGCGAGATCTGCCGGGACGTCCCGCCGCGCGCATCGAGCACGAGCTGATCGCTGTTGATCGTTCCGCCACTGTTGGTCCAGGCCGCGTTGAGCACGTCGAACGGGTCGAACAGAACGATCTGCTGGCGCGCGATCGCCGGCTCTGGATCGCACGCGTCACCGACGCGATCGCCATCGACGTCGGCCTGTCCCGGATCAGCGATGTGCGGACAGACGTCGCACGAGTCCCTGGTGCCGTCGCTGTCCTCGTCGTGGAGCGAACCGCCCATGCAGACGAACGCATCTGCGGTAGCGGTCGCCGCATCGTCCATGACGCCGTCCGTGGCGCCGTCCGTCCCGCCTTCGGATTGGCCGTCGCCGGAGGACGCATCGCCGAGCCTCGTGGCGTCGTCGAAGCCAAAGCGGCCGCACGCTGCGGTGAGCATGCAGACGATCGCCCCGAACCACCTCACGGGATGATCTTCTCACGTCGGAGAACGCGCGGATCAGTCAGTTCGAGCCTCGGTCGCCGGTTGACGCGTGCGTTGGTCTGCTGCTTTATGGGATACGTCGAGCGCGACATGACGCGGAAGAAAGGCAAACCGCCGGGACGCTCCCCGGATGAGCTCGTCGCGTTGGGGCAGCAGCACGCGGTGCGCGGCGAGCGCGCGGAGGCGGAGGCTCGCTATCGCGATGCCCTCGTGCTCGATCCCGATCATCTCGGCGCGCTCACGCTGCTCGGCCTCCTGCTCGTCGAACGCGAAGAGGTCGATGGCGCGATCGATGTGCTCGAGCACGCGCGCGAGCTCGCGCCCGACTTTGCGCCCGTCCAGCTCGCGCTCGGCTCTGCGTATGCGACCGCCGGTCACGACGAGCTCGCGGTGACGGCGATGGAGACCGCGATCAAGCTCGACACGACGAGCACCGTTCCGCTCGAGCGACTTGCAAAGCACCACATCCGCGCGCGCCGCCCGCGTGAAGCGATCGGTCTCTTGCGCCGCACCTTGCGCCGCGATCCGGCGCACGCGGAAGCACGGTTCCTCCTCGCGGGACTCACGGGCGAACGGTCAGCAGCCGTCGCAGAGTCGCCGCCCGCTGGGTGGATCGCGGACCTGTTCGACACCTACGCGCCGAGCTTCGAGCAGCACCTGGCCGAAGGACTCCGCTATGGCGTGCCGAAGGAGCTCGCCGCGCTGATCGCAGCAAGCGGCGCGACGGCCGACGCGAGCTGGCGCGTAGTCGACCTCGGTTGCGGAACCGGGCTCGCCGGTGGGGAGTTTCGCGTGTACGCACGCACGTTGATCGGCTCCGATCTGTCGTCGCGCATGATTGCGCGGGCACGCCAGCGCGGCATCTACGACGAGCTGCACTGCGAGGATCTCGCCGCCACGCTCGGGCGCGAGCGCGATGTCGATCTGATCGTCGCGGCCGATGTGTTCGTCTACGTCGGTGCGCTCGACACGACGATCGCGGCGTGCGCGGCCGCGCTACGTCCGGGCGGCCTGCTCGCGTTCTCGATCGAGCGCAGCACCGGCGATGACGTCGTGCTCCAACCGACGCTGCGCTATGCGCAGACCGATGCATACGTGCTCGGCGTCGCGAGCGCGCACGGTTTCGTGCTCGAGCGCGCCGAGCCATCGGTTCTCCGCGTCGACAATGGGCAGCCTGTGGATGGCGTGCTCTATGTCTTCCGTCGCTGATCGTCGGACGCTGATAGCTCTGGGTTATCGCAGCCATCAGAATTGCCGTCTTTTCCGTTCACGCCTAGAACGGTAGGGTGCGTGCAGGAGACCATCATGGCGAACGAAGCAAAGTGTCCTTTCAAGCATCAGTCGGGCGGCGGCACGGCGAACCGAGACTGGTGGCCGAATGCGCTGCGGCTCGAGACGCTGCACCAGCGCTCTCCGCTATCCAACCCGATGGACGGCGAATTCAACTACGCCGAGGAGCTCAAGACCCTCGACTACGCAGCCCTCAAGCAGGACCTGCATGCGCTGATGACGGATTCGCAGGACTGGTGGCCCGCCGACTTCGGTCACTACGGTCCGCTGTTTATTCGCATGGCGTGGCACAGCGCCGGCACGTATCGCACCGGCGACGGACGCGGCGGAGGAGGCAAAGGCAGCCAGCGCTTTGCGCCGCTCAACGCGTGGCCAGACAACGTCAACCTAGACAAGGCGCGCCGACTGCTGTGGCCGATCAAGCAGAAGTACGGTCGCAAGATCTCGTGGGCCGATCTGATGATCCTCGCGGGCAACGTCGCGCTCGAGTCGATGGGCTTCAAGACGTTCGGCTTTGGCGGTGGTCGCGAGGACATCTGGGAACCCGAGGCGGACGTTTACTGGGGCCAGGAGAAGAAGTGGCTCGAGGACAAGCGCTACTCCGGTGACCGCGATCTGGAGAAGCCGCTCGCCGCCGTCCAGATGGGACTCATCTATGTCAACCCGGAAGGTCCGAACGGCAAGCCGGATCCGATCGCGGCCGCGCGCGACATCCGCGAAACGTTCGCTCGCATGGCGATGAACGACGAGGAGACGGTTGCGCTGATCGCGGGAGGTCACACGTTCGGCAAGGCCCACGGCGCCGGCAATCCGTCGCAGCACGTCGGGTTCGATCCCGAGGCCGCAGAGGTCATGCACCAGGGCTTTGGCTGGCACAACAAGCTCGGCAAAGGCCACGGCGGTGACTCGATCACCAGCGGCCTCGAGGTGACGTGGACGACGACGCCGACGAAGTGGGGCATGGACTTCCTCGAGCACCTGTTCAAGTACGAATGGGAGCTCACCAAGAGCCCGGCCGGTGCACATCAGTGGACGCCGAAGAACGGCGCGGGTTCCGGCACGGTGCCCGACGCGCACG
>DATDCH010000884.1:0-6229 GCA_036524455.1 Kofleriaceae bacterium
CGAACCGATCGTCGGTCTGCTTTGCGAGCGCGATCGCGAGGCACGAGTCGACGTCCCCCGGCACGTCCGCGATGCTCGACGGCTTGAGCGGCATGCGATGGACGACCGCGTACAGCATCGTCGGTGTGTCGGTGCCGCTGAACGGGTGTCGTCCGGTGAGGCAACGATAGATCACGGCTGCGAGTGCGTAGACATCGGCGCGGCCGTCGACACGCCTGCCTTGCGCTTGCTCGGGAGCCATGTAGCTCGGCGTGCCGACGACACCGCCTTGCGTGAGGTTGCTGATCTCTTCGCCGAGCGTCGCGACCCCGAAATCGAGGATCTTCCACATGCCGTCGTCGGTGCGGAACAGATTCTGTGGCTTCAGATCGCGATGCACGATGTCGGCTGCCGCAGCGGCGTCGATGCCGGCGCCGCCGTGGCGCGCGATCTCGACGATCGTTGCGACCGGCAACTTGGTCTCGCGCCGCAATAGCTCTGCGAGCGTGACGCCGCGCAGCCGTTCCATCGCGAGGTAGGGCAGGGACGCGTCGTCGGGCGATGCCTCGAGCACGCGCACGACGTAGGGCGACGCGAGCGCGCCACTCGCCTTGGCCTCGCGGAGGAAGCGCGCGACGGTCGTCGAGTCTTGTAGGAGCTCGCGGCGCAACAGCTTCACGGCGGCCGGCTCTTGCGTCTCCGCATGCACCGCTTCGTAAACCTCGCCCATCGCGCCGCGGCCCAGCACGATCCCGAGCTTGAACGAGCCGATCGTCTGCTCGCTGTAACGACCGGGACCACCGATGCGCAGCGCGCGCTCGAGGTCGGCGCGTAGCTCGGCCATCAGTGCGTCGCGCTGCGAGGCGATGCGGGTCGTGCGCGCGAGCTCGTCGAGCGCGACGAGCGACGCGGTGCGGAACCTGCGCCCGGTCAGCCACGCGAGCACGTACATGGCGAGCACGAACAGAGCACCGATCGTTTGCGTGCCTCGCGACAGGTCGTGCACGGACGCGAACACGCCCGGATCGTCGATGACGCCGGCGATGATCAGGGCCGCGATCAGCGCGTACGTCACACAGCCGATCACGGTCACGCGCTGGCCCGCCTTCACCGCTTCGGTGCGACCGATGAAGTGCAGGCCCACCACGACGATGACCGGGCACATCGTGAACGGCCCGAAGTACAGGATCGCGACGTGCGTGTTGATCATGGTGAACACGGCGAGCTGAAACAACGCGCGCTCGCTGTATCGCTTCGGATCTGCGAAGCGACGATGGAACGGGTAGCTGACGACGATCCCGAGCAGCATGCCGGCGACCATCGCGATCTGCATGAACAGCGGGGACGGCAAGAACGGGACGACCCCGACCGCGGCGAGGCTGATCAGCCAGCCCAAGCGGATGAACAAGCGCGTGCGCTCGATTTCGTCGTCGTGCAGCGCGTCGTGCGCCGTCGTCAACGTCATGTGATGAGCCGCCGGGATATCGGCGATCGTCACCGGGGTAGGCAGGCGCTTGGGTCGATCGACCACGGTGCCGGTTCCCTCGGGCGCCTCGGTGATCGGTGCGGCGTCGCTGATCACCGCATCGCCCGCGGTGCGCTCGGCGGTCGGAAGTATGGCAGTCGGGTCGCCCTTCGCGCCGGGTCGTTCAACGACCGTCGCGACGCCGGTTACTCCCTCGGCGTCCTCGGTGGGCATTCGTGCTGCCCATGTTACCGCGCGGCTTCGGCTTCGAGGTACGCAACGATCGCATCGAGCATGTCGTCTGCCATCGCACGCGCAGGCCCCTTCTGCCCCGTCGGGATGTCGTTGACGAAGATGGCAAATGCAAGCGGCCTTGCGCTGTCTACACCGACGTAACCCGCAAGTGTGGTGACCGTCGCCAAGGTGCCAGTCTTCGCACGTACGCGCCCGCGCGCGGCCGACGCGGGCCACCGCCTGGACAACGTGCCGTCCATGCCGCCGACTGGTAGCGACGCGAGCAGATCCGGGCCAACGCGGTAGTCCTTGTGCGCGGCGCGCAATAGCGTCACGACCTGCTTCGCCGACACTTCGGTCGCGTTGAACAACCCGGAGCCGTTGCCGCTGCGATACGTGCCCGGCGGTAGCCCGAGCTTCGCGAGGTATGCCTGCATCGCCGCGACACCATCGGCCCAACTCGCGGGCGCCGGCGTCGCGCGCGTCTCGGCGCCCATCGTCTTCAACACGCTCTCGGCGACATAGTTGTCGCTCGACTTGTTCATGTCGCGAACCACCGACGACAACGCGACGCTGTCGTGTGCGACAAGCGGCTTCGCGTTGATCGGCACCGGGCCGAGCTTGAAGCCCTTCTTCGCGAGCTTGACGCCTTTCTCGGCGAGCGCGCGCTTGAACACTTCGGCGGCGTAGCGCAGCGGATCGTCGACGCGCCGTTTCGACCACCAGTGACCGTCGGCGAACCGAATTTGCCCGGTGACCTCGATCTCGAGCACGTCCTTCTTCGGCTTGATGTCGACCTTGATCCGCGTGCGTCCCTCGACGACGCTGACCACTTCGGCCTTCGTCAGCTTCAAGTGCTCGCCGGCGTCAGGTTCGAGCCACACGCGCGCACCGCCACCCGGCTCGCCGATCACGTTGACCAGGAACGCGCTGCGCGACACGCCGAAGCTCGCGACCGGGGCGCGAAAGTGTGCGCGCTCCTTCGGCTGCTCGTTGAAATGCGGTGCCTCGACAACGTTGTCGAAGTAGGTCGCTTCGATCATCAAGCCGCCCTTGATCGTGCGCACGCCACGCGCCGCGATCTCGGTCGCGAGTGCACGCAGGTCGTTCACCGTGAGCGTCGGATCGCCGCGCCCGCGCAGATACAGATCGCCGGTGACGATGCCGGTGGTCTCGTCGAGCGCCTTGTCGTCGATGAACGCCGTCGTGCGCCAGCGAAAGCCCCCGCCGAGCGTGCCGAGCGCGGCGACCGCAGTCAGCAGCTTCGCATTCGACGCGAGGTTCATGCCTTTGTCGGCGCCGTGCGCGAACAACTCGGTGCCGGTCGTGACGTCGACGACCGAAATGCCGATCTTCGCCTTGGCGGTGAGTAGCGGGCGCGAGTCGATCGCCGCCTGCATCTGCTGCTTGAGCCAGGCGGGGCGCTGCTTCGCCTCGGTCGGCGCGACGAGCGCGCTACCGGAGCCGCTGCCGACCGCTTCTTCGTCTTCGCCGCTGCCAGCTTGTTGCGAGTAAGCCGTGGCCGCGCCAATACTCACGAGCAGCACAGCGAGCAGCGCGCGAGATGACACCACGGATCAACGCTATCACGCTGCTGGTTATTGCTCTTGCGGCATGCACGGCGAACCGCCGGCGCACGCCCGACGACACGCTCGTGCTGCTCATCGAAGCGCCGATGTCGACGGCTGATCCGCGCTACGCGCTGACCAACTACGAAGCGAAGCTGTCGCGGCTCGTCGCGCCCGGCCTCACCACCGTCGACACGCAGAGCGGCGAACCGCAGCTGCTACTCGCTGCCGCGGTCGACCGCGTCGATCCCAAGACGATCGACATCACGGTGCGCGACGCGAAGTTCTCCGACGGCAAGCCGGTGCGCGCCGAAGACGTCGCGCGCACGTACCAGACCGTGATGGACGACAAGTGCGGCAGCCTGTTTCAAAAAGGCTTCCTCGAGCGCTTCACGAAGGTCGAGGCGCTCGACGCCAAACGCGTGCGCTTCCATCTGACCTCGCCGCTCGCGATGTTCATGAACGACATCGAGTTCGGCGTCGTATCGTTTCACGACGTGCCGCCGGGCACGTGCAGGATGCAGCGTGTGATCGGCGCCGGCCCGTACGTGTTGCGCACGTTGACCGTGCGCACCGCGGTGCTCGACATCAACCCGAACTATCACGGGACCAAGCCGAAGACGCCGCACGTCGAGATTCGCGTCGTCCGCGATGCGTCGGCGCGCATCCTGATGCTCGTCGGCGGCTCCGCGGATCTCGTGCAGAACGCGGTGCGCAACGATCTGATCGACGACGTCACGAAGCGACCGCGGGTGCGCGCCGCGACCGGAGCGAGCGTGTTGCTCACGTACATGCTGGTCAACAACCTCGATCCGGTGCTCAAAGACCAACGCGTGCGCCAGGCGATCGCACTCGCTCTCGATCGCAGCGCGATCATCAATGCGAAGTTCTCCGGTCGCGCGGTGCTGTCGACCGGCATCCTGCCGCCCACCCACTGGGCCTACAACCCCGACGTCACGAAGTGGCAGCACGACATCGCGCGCGCCCAGCAGTTGCTCGACGAAGCCGGCCTCAAGCCAAACCCGCGCGGCATCCGCCTCCACCTCGTTTACAAGACGAGCGCCGACGCGTTCCGGGTGTCGATCGCGCGCGTGATCGCGGCGCAGCTTCGCCAGGTCGGCATCGAGGTCGAGGTGCGCTCGTTCGAGTTCGGTACGTTCTTCTCCGACGTGAAGAAGGGCAACTACCAGATCGCGACGATGCAGAGCCCAGAGATCACCGAGCCCGACTTCCACTTCTGGTTCTTTCATAGCTCGCGGTGGCCGACGACGAAGGACCCCGACGGCTCCAACCGCTGGCGCTACAAGAACCCCGAAGTCGACCGGCTCGTCGAGGCCGGCCGGTCCGAGCTCGACCCCAGCAAGCGCAAGGCAATCTACGCCGACGTCCAGCGCATCATCGCCGACGAGCTACCGATCATCCCGCTCTGGCACGAAGACAACGTCGCCCTGGCGAACGTCGACGTGCAGGGGTATCAAATCGTTCCAAATGCTAGGTTTATCGGGCTTGTAGGCACCTCCAAGTCCCCCTAGCCGCCACTAGGCCACTGTGATAGTTAACGTGACCTCCATGGCCGCGTTGGACCCTGCGTACGAAGAGCTGTTCATCGGTATTGCTCACGCGCTGTTCGTCAACCGGCTGCATGTTCTTCGCCTTACCGAGGTGGTGCGGCTCGGCATCAAGCCGGACCCGCATGACCAGAACATGGAAGTGCCGCAGGAGATCGATCGCGAGCTGATCCAGCAAGCGTTCGCCTATGTTCTCCGCCACTTCCCGCAGTCGTTCTCCGGCAAGATCGAATCCGCAAAAGCGCGCTGGATCCGCCTGGCGTAGTACAAGAGGTCGTGGCCGACGAGCCGGCGATCGCCAAGCGCAAGGCCGACCACCTCGAGGTGGCCGCGTCGGGGCGTGCTGATTTTGCACGCTCGACGATGCTCGAGCACGTTCACCTCGCGCATCAGTCGCTGCCCGAGCTCGCGCTCGACGAAATCGATCTGACGACCGAGCTGTGCGGCAAGCAGCTGAAGGCGCCGCTCGTGATCACCGGCATGACCGGCGGCACCGCGGAGGCGGCGGCCGTCAACCGCGATCTCGCGAAGGCGGCGCAAGCGGCTGGCGTCGCGCTCGGCTTGGGCTCGCAACGCGCGATGGCAGAGCATCCCGAGCTGGCGACGAGCTATCAGGTGCGCGACGTCGCACCCGATGTCGTGCTGTTCGGCAACGTCGGCGCGGTGCAGGCGAAGGCGATGGGTGCCGACAAGGTGATCGAGCTCGCGAAGGCGATCGGTGCCGACGCGATCTGCATCCACCTCAATCCGGGCCAGGAGCTGATCCAGGATCGCGGCGACCGCGACTTCCGCGGGCTCGTCGATGCAATCTCGCGCCTCGTCGAGACGTCGGCGTTGCCGATCATCGTCAAAGAAACCGGCTGCGGGTTGTCGCCGCAGGCCGCGCGCGCACTGATCGGTGCCGGCGTGCATACGGTCGATGTCTCCGGTGCGGGGGGCACGAGCTGGGTTGCAGTCGAAGCGGTGCGCGCGGCGGATGGTAGTGACGCTGCGGTGCTCGGCAGCGAGCTGTGGGACTGGGGATTGCCGACGGCGGTGTCGGTCGTCGCCTGCGTGAAGGCGGGTCTCGACACGATCGCATCGGGTGGTTTGCGCTCGGGTTACGACGTCGCTCGTGCGCTCGCTCTCGGTGCGCGCGCCGGTGGCATGGCGGCGCCGATGTTGCGCGCACAGCGTGCGGGCGGTAGCGAGGGCGTGAGCGCGATGATCGATCGCGTGACGCGTGCGATTCGCGCCGTGTGTCTACTCACCGCAAGCCGCAGCGCGATCGATCTCGCGCGCGCACCGAAACACCTGGGCGCGCCGCTGCGCGCATTTCTCGACGATCTCGGCCTGAAATAAGACGGACATGAGTCATATCGGTCTAGGTAAGGTCATCCTGCTCGGCGAGCACGCGGTCGTGTACGGATTTCCGG
>DATDCH010000885.1:0-9107 GCA_036524455.1 Kofleriaceae bacterium
AGGAATTTTACGCGCTCGACCGAGAAGTCGGCTTTCACCGTCGTGCGGAACCGTGGTGTCACCGCCATCAGGTCGTAGAGCACCGGCGGATCAGTCTTCGAATAATCGGTGTCGTGATACTTCCACCACGTGCGCAGCTGCGGCCACGTGCGTAGCGAGAGCAGCGGGTCGTCATTCGAATCGACGATCACGAATCGCGGACCTTCGGCGCGCAGCACCGTGATCCAGTGCGTCCACTCATCGACGCAGAGCAGTACCGGGGTTTGCTCGCGCAGGTACGTGACGAGCAGCTTGCGCGCTTGCTCGGGATCGCGACGGCGCTCGAGCACGAGGTCGCACTCGAACTCGCGCGCGGCGCGGGCGAGCTGGATTTCATCGGTGCCGGACCACCAGTGCGTGCGCGCGGTCGAGGCGAGCTGCTTGACGTCGACCATGCGGCCGAGTGCGAGCAGTGCATGCTTGAGCGCGAACGGACCGCACGTCCATTCGTTCGGTTGCGGGTAGAAACCCGGCCCAGCAATACCCTCGGCCACGGTGCGACTCTAGCTCAAACGCCGGTCCGCGCTGCCCCGCCGATCGGCAGAGAAACGTGAATTATCAAGCCAGGTTAGTGCGCACGAGATCCGGATTAACGCTACCCTGGCCCGGCCACTGCCAGCGCCGGCCGACCTGGACGGAATCGGCTGGATGCGCCTCGACCATGCGTCGCCAGCGATCGAAAGCGAGCGCGTGCTCGCCGCATCGCGCGGCGCGCTGGATCGCCTGCACGAGGAACATGCGCTGGTTCGCGAAGTGGTCGGGGGTCCACGCAATATCATCGACATCGAGCACTTGCGCGCCGACGCTCGCGCGACTGTCTAGCCACGAGACCAGCTCGAGCTCCCAGCGCGCCTTTGCGAATGGCCGCGCCGCCTCGGCGGTCTCCCGCAACACCGCACTTGCGACTTCCTCCGAGACAAACAGCTCGGCACTGGGCCCCAGGCGCTGGTTGGAGAAAACGACCATGCCCTGTTCTTACGAGGGCGGTGTGACAGTCCTTTGCGGCTTTGGTGGCAAGCCGGTAGCAACTACGTCACCGCGCAGGCCCTGGTCCGCCAACCCCTGGAGCGCACGCGCGCAAGTGGCACACGGATCGAGGCGGTCGCCCTCGTCGAAGAGAGGGAGCGGCCTATCGGCGGTCACTTCGATCGCATCGGGTCCGAGGTCCTCGAGCGCGCTGCGTAGTGCGGGGCCAGCGAGCGTGCCGGAATCAATGCCGAGTCGCTGCTCGACCACGCCGAAGTAGCCGGTGAGCGCCGCAGTGATCGCGCATTGGCCAGGCGGCACGAATCCGTCGAGCCATTGGTTGTGGGCGACCCGATCGATCCAATCGAGATAGAACGCGGTGAAGCTCGGGCGAATCGGCGCGAGGATGGCGAGCGGCCGGGCGTCGAGCCAGATCTGTCCGGAGGCCGGACCGTCGAGGATCAACAGCGCGGCGTAGCCGCAGCCGAGGTGCGCGATCGGTAGCGCGTGTTGCCACGCGGTCACGCCGGGCGGTGCAGCGATCGCGCGGGCGCGGTCGGCGGAGATGAGGCCGTAGTACGGACCGACACCGCCCGCCGAGAGGCGCGTGACGTACTCGAGGTAATCGGCCGGCAGCTCGCCGGTGAAACCGGCTTGTTCCATGATCGACGCGAGCGCGCGCTCGTCGAGCGGCGGCGCGAGCTCGTAGCGATGTTGCGCAGCGCCGAACCGCTTGTGGCGCGGATCGGAGGCCGCGAGCCCGGCGAGGATCTCGCGCAGCCTGGTGGTGAGCTCACTCATTCGCCGATCACGGTGACGGAGACCTGGCGGCGATGCGGCGACGTGCGGTGTTCCCACAGGTACAGCCCTTGCCACGTGCCGAGCGCGAGCTTGCCGTTCGCGATCGGCAAGCCGATCGACGTCTGCGTCAGGATCGTGCGCACGTGAGCGGGCATGTCGTCATCGCCTTCGGCGTCGTGCGTGAACATGCGATCGCCGTCGGGCACGAGCTTCGCCGCAAATGTCTCGAGATCGCGACGCACGCTCGGGTCCGCATTCTCGCAGATGATCAACGACGCGCTCGTGTGGTGGATGAATACGGTTGCGAGCCCGCTCTGTGCATGACTTGCGCCGACGATCGCCGCGACTTCACGCGTGATGTCATAGGTCCCGCGACCCTTCGTCGCGACGGTCAGGTCGCCTCGGTGGAACATGGCGCTGCGCAGTAGACCACAGACGTGACAAGGCCGGCGGCCAGCGCGATACTGCGGCCGTGATCAAACGGTCGCTCCGTTACGCTGAAGAGCTAACGGATGCAGTCAAACAGCAACTCGCCCTCGCTTACTCGGCGAAGGACTTGCTGGCGTTTGGCCTGCGTTCGCGGTTGCGTGAAGGCTACGGCGCCAAGGACTTCCGCGCCGACCTGATGGCCGCGCTCGTGGTGGGCATCGTCGCGTTGCCGCTGTCGATGGCACTGGCGATCGCGTGTGACGTGCCGCCGCAACACGGTCTCTACACCGCGATCATCGCGGGCGTCGTGTGCTCGCTGCTCGGCGGCACGTACTTCCAGGTCACCGGCCCGACGGCGGCGTTCGTCGTCATCTTGTTGCCGATCGTGCACAAGTACGGCGTCGGAGGCTTGCTGGTCGCCGGCATGCTGGCCGGCGTGATGCTCGTCGGCATGGGCCTCGCGAGGCTCGGCAAGTTGATGCAGTTCGTGCCGCATCCGGTGACGAGCGGCTTCACGATGGGCATCGCGATCGTCATCGGCGTGCTCCAGCTCAAGGACGTATTCGGCGTCAAGCTGCCGCGCACCGAGGGCGTCGCGGAGTATCTCGAAGCGCTCTACGAGGCGAGACACGCGTTCAACTACTGGGACGTCGGCATCGCCGTCATCACACTCGTGATGTTGCTGCAGCTGCCGAAGGTCATCAAGCGAATCCCGGTGCCGCTGATCGCGCTCGTCATCGCTGCGCTGCTCGTCGTGATCGCTGGCAACCTGATGCCCGCAGACTGGGGCTTTCACGCGACGACGATCGGCTCGAAGTTCACGTACCCGCTCGGCGGCGGCGAAGTCGGCCACGGCATTCCACCGCTTCCGCCACTGCCGGTGCTGCCATGGCAGGTCGCCGATCCGGGGCATCCGTCGTTCACACTCAACCTGCAGGTCATCCGCGAGCTGCTGCCCTCGGCGTTCGCGATCGCGATGCTCGGTGCGATCGAGTCCTTGATGGCGGCGGTTGTCGCCGATGGTATGGGCGGCGGGCGCCACGATCCGAACGCGGAGCTGATCGCACTCGGCATCGGCAACATCGTGTGCCCGTTCTTTGGCGGCATCGCAGCGACCGGCGCGCTTGCACGCACCGCGACGAACATTCGCGCCGGCGCTCGGTCGCCACTTGCAGCCACGATGCACGCGATCTTCATCCTCGCGTGTACGATCGCATTGGCGCCGCTCGTGTCGTATCTGCCGATGGCCGCGCTCGCCGCGCTATTGATCATCGTCGCGCGCAACATGTCGGAGGCGCGCCACTTCGTGCGGCTCGCGCGGATCGCGCCGAAGCACGACGTGATGGTGATGCTGACGTGCTTCACGCTGACCGTCGTGTTCGACATGGTGATCGCGGTGACCGTCGGCGTCGTGCTCGCCGCGCTGCTGTTCATGCGCCGGATGTCGGTGCTCACGAAGACCGAGCTCGAGACGCCGCAACACCTCAACATCGACGTGCCACCCGGCATCCGCGTCTACGAGATCGCCGGCCCGCTGTTCTTCGGTGCTGCCAAGAGCGCGATGGAAGCGCTCCATGCGGTCGGCGACAAGGACCACACGTATATCCTCGACATGCGCCACGTGCCGACGATGGACGCCACCGGCCTGGTTGCGCTCGAGTCGGTGATCGATCGTCTGCATCGCTCGAAGATCAAGCTCATCTTTGCCGGGTTATCGACGGAGATGAGCGACTTGTTCTCGCGGGCCGGCATCAAGCGCGAGCTCGGCAAGATCGCGTATGCACCCGATGTCGAAACCGCGGTGAGCATGGCGATCGTGCACGCCGCACGTACCGGCCGCGGCCACAGGTCTTCGCCGTCCATACGGTTGCCAAAGGCCGACGCCGATCAGGCGGATCCGCCACCACCGCCCGGCTAGCGCGCCGGCGGCGTCGCTTCGAGGATCGCCGAACCCGACTGTTCGGACGACACGAGGATCGCGAACTTCTGGACGTGATCGAGATCGTTCGTCGACAAGCTCGCGTAATCGAACCAACCGCGCAGATCGGTGTAGCCGTCCTTGTAGAACGCGACGGCGCCGCCGTGCTTCTGCGCGTAGACCTTGACGTACGTCGCGGCGAGCGCGGCAAGATCCGACGCGCGCTGCACGCGAACTTGCCCGTATTGCTGTGCGACGTGTGTCGCCAGATCGTTCGCGTAGTGGATGCGCGCCTTGCGCTGACCGGCACCGACCGCCTCGACGACGACGTTCTTGCCGCGCAACGCCGGTGGCCACGCGACGCGATGCTCGGCCGGCGGATTCGTCAGGTACTCGCGATGACCGGGCTCGATGAACGAGAACCGCGCGACGTCGCTCTGCACGAACGGCTGACGGGAGAACAACAGCTCGACATCCATCTCGAAGAACCGCAGCTCGAGCGACGTCACGTGCTGGTTGCGGATCACGATGCCATCGCGATCGAGCGTGATGTCGAACGTCGGCTGGCGCGCGGCGAGCTCGCCTTGTTGCTGCTCGCGGCTGAGCGCATCGACGACGGCCGGTGTTGCACCGGAGAGCTCGTCGAGCATCGACGCGAGCGCCGAGAACTTGAAGCGCCAGCGATCGACGGGATGCTCGCGCCAGCGCGCTGCGAGCTCGCGTCCGCGCGTGATGTCACCGATCAAGCACGACGTGTACGCCGCGAGGTAGTCGTGCTGCATGCGATCGGCGAGTTGCGTGATGTCGACGCGTGTCAGCACGGCGAGCGCGTCGGCGGCGCGATCTTGCGCGAGCAGGTAGTGCGCCGCTGCGAGCATGTCCTCGCTCGTGGCCGCCTTGCGATGAGCGACCAGCTCGAGGAAGCGCCGGTATTGCGCGGCGAGCCCATCGTTGAGAATGCGCAGCTTCGCGCCGAGCCGGTGCGCGCGCGCATTGATCAGCGGTGCGAGCTCGAGGTGCTCGTAGCCGTCCAGCACTTCGGCGTCGAGCTCGATCAGCGGCATGTCGAGCACGGGGCCGCCGGCGAGCAGCGCACGGCCGAGCGCGCGGGCCCACACGCGGATCCGCGGCAGGTCGCGATGGAGCAGCGCATAGCCCCACACCGCGTAGTGGAACACGCGCCGCTGCTCGAGCGCGCCGATGATCGCCACGTACGCGGCGGGATCCTTGAGCCGCCATGCAACGCGTTCGAAATCGACGTGGGTCAGGTTCTGCTGGTCGAGGAACGCGACAACCTCGGCAAGCGATCCGCGCTGAGACACGTGGGGCCACGATTGCGTGTCAGTGGTGTCGTGCCCGAGCGTGACCTCGAGCAGCCGAGCCGGCGCGGCTGCGACGATCGTGCCGCGGTGGCTGACGTGCACGGGGAAATGCGGATACCGCCCGGGCTTCGGGAAGTAGAACGCATATTCGTGGCCGTGCGTGCCGTACGCCTCGAGCGCGAGGTCGAGCGTCTGCGTCGGCAGTGCGCCCTGCAGCGCGATGCTGCCGCGCGGAATCTGCACGAGCGCCGAGACGCGCTGGCGCGAGCTCGTCGGATTCGCGAGCACGACCTGGCACGTGTAGACGACGCCCGCGATGAACGCGTCCTCGACGTACTTGTCGACCTGCTCGCCGTCGACGTAGCGGTAGCGATCGTCGGTGCGCACGTAGCTCTGGCCGACCACGAGCGGCACGCCCGAGCTCACCAGCTCGCCCGCGACGAGCTGCGACGTGCCGGCGAGCGCGTTTGCTTTGGCATTGATGGTGAGCCGCGGACCTTCAGGCACGAGCTCGTGTGCGCCGGCGACGAACGGCAAATCGATGACCGCGAGCGCGCTCATCGCCTCGGCGAAGTTGCGCGTCGCGAGCCCGAGCCATGGCGACAGAAACCCACCTTCGCGATGTAGCGCGAGATCGCGCCACAGCCGATTCGGCTCGACGAGCGACGCACCGCTTTGCTGTGGCGTCTGATGCCACCAGTTGTTCTCGGCCCACTCCTGTGTCTTGTCGACGACGCGATACATCGGCGCCTGTTCGCGGCGGCGCTCGAGATCGGCGCCGAGGTCGTCGTAGTCGGCCCCGCCTTCCTCCTCGCCTGCCGACATGGACTTCGACATCTTCTTCTTCTCGGCGCCACGCCGGCGCGGCGCTTCCGCCTTCGCCGCCGGGGCGATCTCAGTTCGCGCGGTGACCGTCATCTCGTCCTGCGTGCGCTCCTCGAGTGCGTCCATCGCGTAGTTCTGCAGCTCGCTGTCGGCTTCGAGCGTGGCCGCGCCGAGCAGCGCGTCGATGATCCGCGTGTCGAGCTCGGGATCGGGCGCCTGCACGTTGACCTCGTCGGCGAGCAGGCGGGGGATCGCGGGCTCCGCGAGCAATCGACGCGCGAGCAGGGCGCGCTCGACCGCGTTCAGGCGCTGTAGTCGCAGCGGCTCGAGGTATGGAACGAGGTCGGCGTCGAGCAGCCAGTGATCGACAAACGTCTTCGTGCGCTTGTGCACGAGATACGGCTTGACGACCGCGTCGAAGAACGGCCGGTCCTTGTAATAGAGGAACAGATGCAGCTCGTGACACGCGTACTTCGAGTACAGCGTGCGGCGCTCGGCGTCGGCGATCGTGTGCCAGCGCGTGATGAAGCTGAACTCGCGCAGCGTCGCGTCGTCGCGCAGCGCGAGCAGATACGCGTGGGCGCGCTCGATCGAGTCGATCAGGTGCACCTTCGCCGTCGCGAGATCCTCGATCACGATCGAACCGCCCGGCTCGAGTGGCGTGATCGTCTTGTGCTGCGACACGTGGCTCTCGGGATCGAGCGCGACGTGCAGGCGCAGATCGCGCGGCACGAGCGGCGTCTCGGCGAGTGGCAGGTAGCGAGCGCTCGTGCCGGCGGGGTCATCGACGATCACGGTCACGCACGTAGCGCTGCCGAGCTCGGTGAGTGGAATCGCGACCGCGCCACGCTCGTCGGGGACGAGGTTCGCAAATACGCGCGGCTGCTCGGGCAAGAACGCGTAGTTGACGTACGCGGACTCGTCCATCATCGCCGTGTAACGCGTCTGTTCCGCGCCGCCGTATCCCGCGGCCTGCATCGGTGCAGGCGCTGCCGCGCCGAACGCACGGCCGGGCGCGGCGACTGCGACGTCGGTGCTCGTCGTGCGCCGTGCCCACGGATTGAGCAGCAGGCTTGGCTTGTCGAGCAACAGGTTCGGAAACCGTTTCGCGCTGCGGCGCTCGAGCACGTAGCGGACTTCATCGCCGAGCTCGCGGCCCGAGACATACAGCGCGGGGCGTGCGCGGTCGACGCGGTACTGCACCCAACGCGAACGTTGCTGCGGTGCGGTGACGAGCGCCGAGAAGAACCGCGTCGCGATCACGTGCACGCGGGTCTTGCGGGTGTCGCCGACGAGCTGGATGTGAAGGGCGTCGCTGGCCGTGAGCTCGGCGATCGCCGGCGCCAGCTTCGACAGCTCGATCGTCTCGGTCGTGGTCATCAGATGACCTGCGAGCTCGGCGCCGCTCGCCACGCGAATCGCGATCTGCGCGAGGCCGGGCGCACGCAGTGCGTACTCGCCGATGCCGAGTCCGCGCACGGCGATCGCGCCGGCGAGTGGCACGAGCTCGACGCTCGGATGTCGGATCGGTTGACCGCCGCGCAGCTCGACTAGCGAAGCGCGCCGGATCACGTCTCGCGCATCGCGCGATGCGGGCAGCGCGATCACGATGTCGTTGCCCGGCTTGACGTTGATCCCGAACGCGTGGCGATCGTGCGTGCTCAAAAACCACGACTGATTCGTGCCGGCGAGCTGCGCCATCACCTGCGCGACGCCGGGCAACTCGCCGAGCTCGCAGCGGCCTTGCGCGTCGGTCGCGAGCTCGACGTTGAGGTGCGTGCGTGCCCAGCGATGGACGAGCGTGACCGTGAGCGAGCGTTGTGCGCGGGGCTCGCCCGATTTGCCGAGCGCCGAGATCACCCAGCCCGTGCTCGTGTGCGCGAGATAGAGCGCTTCGGTCGCGAGCGTGTCGTCGATCGCCGCGAGCTGCGCGTCGGCCGTCGCTTCGAGGTCGAGGTCGCGTTGCTCGCTGACCACGCGCAGCTTGCCGTGCACGCGGACGTGGACGTGACTCGTCGCTTCGCCGACGGGAAACTCGAGCACCGCCGCGTCGTCGTCGGTGAGCACGAGCGGGTGTTGCTTCGTGGTCGCGACGTTGCTGCGATCGGTCAGCGTGATGGTCCACGTCGGCTGCTCGAGCAGTCCGAGCGATGCGGGCGCACCGGCGACGGTGAGCCGCAGCCGTGCGACTGCGTGCGCGTTGCCTCGGTTGATCAGCGACTGCCGGTCGACGCTCAGATCGAGTGCGAGCTCGTAGGTCTCGCGCTCCAGCTCGAGCCGTTGGATCGTCGCGATGTCGCCGCACGACAGCAGCATCGGCACCGTGCTCGGAGATGTCGAGAACGGCACGATGAACGTACCGTTGGCATCGGGGATGTATTCGCGGTCGCCGAGCCACGCACGCGCGTCGGCGCGCAACCGGCCTTGTTCGTCGAGGACCGTCACCACGTGGCCGGCCGCACCGATCCGCGACACGTGGCGCAGGCGGCCCTTGTGGATTACCGCGCGGCTCGACATGCCATTGCCGATGAGATCGACGACGTACGTGCCGTTGCGCGTGCACATCGGCAGATCGATGCGGCGGCGCACGCGGCGAATCGGCGGCTCGGTGAACCGCATCACGAGCTCGTGGCTCGCCGCGAGACCATCGAGATCGACGTCGGTCGACACTTCGCGGCGGTGAATCTGAAAATACGCGAGCGGATCGATGCGGAACACCTTCACGACGAGCTCGGGCACGTGCTTGACGTCGGCGTCCAGCACGATCGGTTCGTCGACGGTGAACTGCGTCGGGTTGTGCAATGACC
>DATDCH010000886.1:0-11276 GCA_036524455.1 Kofleriaceae bacterium
ACGTTCACCGCCAGCGTCGCGATCGACTCTTGCTCGCCGCCCGGAGCCGTGTCGCGGTAGAGCACTAGCGCGTCGTTCGGCAGCTCGCATATCGCGCCCCAGCGCGTGCGGCGCCAATTGCGCTCGTTCCGGCCATGCGGCGTTGCTCCGGGGCGCACGAAGCGCAGCTGCTCGCGGCGCCCGTGATGCGCGCGAATCAGATTGCCACCGACCAGCGTGACACCGCGGATCTCGGCGCCGTCGAGCATGACCCCGCAGTACGGGTGAAGCAGGGCGTCCTCGTCGCGCCAGGTCACGCGCAAGTACGGTTCGCCGGTAAAAGGATCGTCATCGACGATCGCCGGTCGAGGTCGAGAGCTTCCGGCGGCGGGCACCGGCACGAGCGTCAACAGCTGGCGCTTCCGCGGATCGCGGCCGGAGCGACGTCCAGTGGCCGGATCAAGCGCTTCCCAGATCAGCAGGCGCCGTACTTTGCCAGTGTTGATCAGTTCGACGACGCGCTGGCCACGCGCGCGCGCGGCCGCGAACGGAAGCGCCTCTCCGATCCTTGTCAGCGCGAGATCTGCAGACGTCGCACCGATCTCGAGGCCGGCTCGTGCATCGCTCCACGTGTAAAGGGACAGCTCGTTCAGCGTATCGGTGAGCCACGGCTCTTCGTCGCGGTCGGGATCCAGCTCGTCGCGTTCGGGACGTAGCTCGAAGACCTGACTGCCGTCGGCGGTCGTCGCCGTCGCCTCGAAGGCGAACGCGAGCTCATGTCCTTGTGCGACCTCGAGTGCCAACCACGTGCTCGCCTGATTGCCTTGATGGACGTGGTAGTCCATCAACCTCGCGTGCCGCGCGAGTGAGACCCGGCTGCGCGCAGTCGCGAGCGCGCGCTCGTTGACGACACGGTCTTGGTAGTCGGCGAGCTCGTCTGCGGCGGCCGAGAGGTAGTCGATCAATGTCTGGCTGAGATCGGGCTCGCTAGTCGGGCTCCAGCCCGGCATGCGGCGGCCCATCGCTGAAATCAGAGCGTGGCGAAACGATGCGTAGTCACGCGCGGTGTAATCGATTGCGGAGTCCGTCGCGGCCCGTGGCTCTCCTTTGTCGCGCGCGATGCACTCGGTCGTGAAACAGCCCGGGCGGAACTTGAACGGCAGCTCGCTGAAGATCGGATCGATCCCCGCGAACTGGATCGTGAGGCGATATGTCGAGTAGTCGCCGATCGGCGAGACGACGAGTCGCAACGCGCGCGGCACATCGACGGACGCGATACCGCTGACCGCGCTGCCGGCCAGTACCGAAACGACTCTTACCTGACCTGGCTCGGCCCCCGCGCGTACACGCCGCCCGCCGAGGATCGGGAAAATGTCGCTCGGCTCGATCGCTGGAGTGGCGATCGCAGCAAGGATCGCGGTCACCTCGCGCGAGTTGTAGAAGTACAGATCGAGGAACGCCTGCGTAGGCGCCGTCGCAGGAGCGAGGTGAACGATCACGAGCTCGAGCCCGTTGAGATTGTGTGTGCCGAGATTCTTGGCGCGTTGCTCGAGCGCCTCCTGGTGAATCAGAACGCTCATCGCTGCGGACCCCGCAGACGGAGCACGCGCGATTCGCCGCCGCTCACGCGGTAACGGATCAAGACATCGACGGTTTCACCGATCGCCTGGACGTCGAGCTCCTCCACTTCGATTCGCTCGCCGAGCCAGCGCGCGACCGCCTGCGCGACGCTGGCCTTCGCGGTGCCCGCAGTCGCGGAGTCGGCACCTTGAAACACCATGCGACGCAGGTTCGTGCCGAGCTCGGGCAGAAACAGGCGCTCGCCGAGGTCGGTCAACAACAGCTGGACCAGCTCTTCCTCGACGTGCTGGGCGACGGAATGTGGTGATGACGCTCGGCCATCTGCGCCAATACGAAACGGAAACGCGAGATGGTGGCGCGGGTCGCTCATTGCGCAGACGCCGCCTGTTGTGTGCTCGCGATGATCGCGGTGCCTTGGATCGTGCCCTCGAGGTTCTTGCACGTGCCAACGCTCGACATGACGAGCGGTGCTGTGCCGCCGATCGACACGCGCGTAGCGCCGCGCGACCACTCGATCTTCACGCACGGCGACTTCGTGTTGCCGCGCATGAATGTGCAACCGACCACATCGTGTACGTCGGACTCGAGTAACACCCGTTGCCCCGCGCTCACGCGCGAGTTCGAGGTGCTCAGCAGCGCGGTCGCGCCGTGCGGGCATTGGATCGTCGCGATCGTCGTCAACAGGCGTCCACCCATCACTCCACCTCCGCAGCGCCTTCGTTGATCGAGACCTTGCCGTCGGTGATCTCGATCTTGCCGCGGCCCTTGCTCAGCGTGATGCCGTCGTCGGACATCACGATCTCGGCGCCCGACGAGTGCACGAGCTTGATCTCGTCCGCGTCGTCGTCGATGACGATGCGATGGCCGTTCGGCGACCGCCATACTCGCACCTTGGGGGCGGCTCCCTCCGGCATATCGTCCGCGCTCGACCACCAGGCTCCGGTCCAGATCGGACGGTCGCGCATACCAGCGACGCATTCGATCCACACGCCGTCGCCCCGCACCGGCAGTGAGACGAAGCCGTAGCCCTCGCCGGCAAATGGCACGGCAGGCTCCGCCCACGGCGATGGGTTCTCGCCGTAGAGGTCTGGTACGCGCGCGCGAATGTAGCCGAGATGTTCGTCTTCACCGATCTCGTCGAAAACTCCGCGGTACTTACCGAAGAAGCGACCGCGTACTAACTCGGCCAACTCGACGAGCGTGTCTTCGTCGGACTGTCGCATCAGAACAGGCTCCCGGTTGGAACAGTGCTGTTGCCACTAGAGAATGCGTTGCGCCACAGCGAGAAGTTCTGCGTGTAGCCCGCACGATCGATCACGTGGCTCACGGATCTGATCAGGAACGTACCGGTCACGCGCTTGTCGACACCCGTCACATCGACGTAGCGAAACGGCGAGAGCACGCCGGGATAGCAGCGGCCCTGCACGGTGCCACTGGCTTCGATGATGAAGCCACGGCGGCGTAGCACGGCCGTCGCTGCACAGTCAGGGCCGACGAGCTCGCCGATGCCCGGCGCGACGAGCACGGAAACCTCCGCGTCCTCATCCACGACGGTGTCGTCGCCAAGCAGCTCGGTATCGCGAAGCTGCGCGCGATGCGTGGTCGTAGTGCGATCGCCGATGCTGAGGCTCGATGCGAGCACACGGCCTGGTTGGTCGACCGCGACGTCAGCACGGAACGAATCGATGTTGCGATTGGGTCCGGCCAGCACGAGCTGGGGGAACTTGCTGCCATCGGGCTTCGGCAACGGCCCGAACACGGGTCGCGATGGTTGACCGAGCACACCGGGCAGGATCCGAACGTAGAGGCCGTGATCGCGCGCGAGGCGGTTGAGGAACCCCCAGATGCTGCCGTGCATCGTGAATTGTCGCTGCGGTCCACCTTCTGGCTCGCACGTGCCTTCGACGCTCACCTCGGGCGCGGCGAGCTCGATACCGCGCACCATCTTGAATGCGCGCCGGATCACCGCTGCAAGATCGGAACCGGCATCGAACGTGTGTTGGAGCTCGCCTCGATCGAGATAGACGCTGTCGTCGCGAACGCGGATGGTCGTCGTGCTTTGCCCGGGTTCTCCACTGGCAGCGAGGTCGACACCGACAGTCGGCCCTTCGATCAAGGGGACCCAATCGCCACCATGAGCTCGCAGCTCGAGTCGCAGCCGCTTCCGCAGGTCCATCTGAGTGACGGCTTCCTGACTCCAGTGGCCCAGATCGTTCATACAGCTCTTGATGTGGAGCTCGGCTTCCCATGTTCCTTGCATGGTCTGTTCGACGTGGACCTGCTCGATCGAGCGCGAGAAGTCTCGCGTCGCGGGCTGGCCGTCGGCATAGACGCGAAACTCGGTCACGAGTGCTCCGGTACGGTGATCACGCGACCTGGCTCGCAGAGCTCGCGAGCATCGAGCTCGGTGTTGGCGTCGGCAACATGCCAGTAGCGGGTCGCCTCGCCGTACCTACGCTGCGCGACGAGATCGACGCGATCGTTGTCGTCGACGGTGTATGGCACCGCTTGGGGCTCCGGCAGTTTGCGTAGCTTCACCACGCTCACGGTGCCGGTCTCGGTTTCTACCTGGACGATCTCGTTACGGGCATATCGCGAAGAGGGCAGGAAGGGCATGTCAGACTCCGACCAGCGCCGCGATGTCGATTACGGTTTCGGCGATGTTGGCGGGGATGTTTGTCATCGCGAGCAGCTCGCGGGCCGAGCTCGAATACGCAGCTGCGCCGATCATCAGCGGGTCATCGCTGCAGCGACTCGGCGTGATCACCGACAGCGTCATCTGCACATCGGCTTGCGTCGGGTTGAGCAGGAAGTCGAACTTGGTCTCGGTGATGCTGAGCTGCGTGATCACGACCGGAAGCACGCGGTACACACCCCAGATGAACAGCACGCGGGGATAGCTCTCGCGCGGGATCGGGATCGATGACTCGCCGGGCGGCGATACCATGCTGCCGATCGCGTCGACGGCTTCGCCAAGCAGACCGACCAGCGTGCCGGTCGGATGCGCCATTTGCTGGAGCGCTGCGAGCTCGGGACCGATACCCGCAGCCCGCACTTGAGGGTGATCGAGTGCGAGACGGTCGGACGCGTCGAAGCGCGCGGTGAAGCTGATCGTTTCGGTCGGCGGATCACCTGCCTGCGTGACCTCGACCGCATTCGGGCCAGTCGGCCGCTCGGGAATCTGGATCGACCGAGTCAGTTGTTCCGGGTTGAATTGGAAGATGACGA
The DNA here is from genome assembly GCA_036524455.1 of Kofleriaceae bacterium. GTDB lineage: Bacteria > Myxococcota_A > Polyangia > Haliangiales > Haliangiaceae > JABFXX01. The sequence continues at coordinate 4,789 of DATDCH010000886.1, forward strand.
GGTTTGGAATCGTCGCCGGGAAGTCGCTCGTGTATTGGATGAGAGCGGCGCGCGTGGTCGGTTGCGGCATCAGTCCTCTTTTCCGGTCAACGCGGTCGTGATCGCATCGGCGGTGCGTTGCGCGGTTGTCGCGGCATCGACGTTCGACACACGTAGCGGCGGCACGGCGAGTCGATCGAGAGCTCGCGCATGCTCGATACCCGCGAGCTCGGCTGACGCCAACTCGCGTGCGATTGCGTGGGCGAGCGCTTCCCCACCAGCACGACCGAGAGGCGCACGTACGCGCACCGAAATGCGCTCGATTCGAATCTGCTTAGCCATCGATGCGCACCAACTTCTTGATCGCGTCGGCATATGCGCCAAAGGGAGCGAGCCCGACGGAACGTTCCTGCTTGGCCAGCTCGCGCCAGATCGCCACCATCACTTGCTCGAGCGTCAGGCGCCGCCCATCTCCGGCGCACTGCAAGCATGCGTTGAACACGACCGAGCGGATCTGGCCGCCGCTCAGGGCGAATCGACGCGCGAGCAAATCGATGTCAAGCGTAGAGGCATCGGCGCCCGGCGGAATGCACTGTCGCCAGATGCGCATACGCGCGTCGACGTCGGGCATCGGGAATTCGAGCACGTAGCGCAAGCGGCGCATGAACGCACTATCGAAATCATCCTTGCGGTTGGTGGCGAGGATCGTCAGCCCCTTCGCGGATTCCATGCGCGTGAGCAGGTAGCTGATCTCGAGGTTTGCCCAGCGATCCTGTGCGCTGCGCGCTTCCATGCGGCGTCCGAAGATCGACTCGGCCTCGTCGAGAAACAGCACGCAATCGCCGCGCTCGGCCGCGTCGAAGATGCGGCGCAGATTCTTCTCGGTCTCGCCGACATACTTGTCGACTACCTGTGACACATCGACCCGATAGAGCGGCAGATCGAGCGCGCTCGCGAGGCACTCTGCCGCCATCGTCTTGCCGGTCCCCGATGGTCCGGCAAACAACACTGCGACGCCCGCCGAGCTAAGTGCGCGCGCGGTGCCCCACGTGTAGTGAACCTCGGTGAGTGCGCGCATCGCGCGGAGAATCTCGGCGAAGCACGTGTGCGCAGCCGGCGGCAGTACGAGCTCCTCGGCGCGAAACCGTGGCTCGAGTGCCTGGGCGAGGTCGCCAAAGTCCTGGCGGAGCTCGAGTCGGCACGCAGCGCCTAGCTCAGCGAACGTGATCGGTGCTGTACCCGTGGAGGTTGCGCGGGCAATGCGGCGGATCGCAGCGCGGCCATAGCGGAATCGACGCGCGCACTCCGCGATAGCAGCCTCGGCGCCGATAGCGCGTGCGCCGAGCGTGGTCGTCCACGCGGCTGCACGTGCAGTGTGGTCTGGAGGCGAGACGATCAGCGAAGCGGCGAGCAGGCGCTCCGGGATGGGGTGACGGCGCGGCGACTCTCCCGCATCGACGTAAAGCCGGATCGGAATTCCCTCACGCGGCAGTTGCGCGCGCCCGTCCCCCACGAAGGACTCCGGGAGAAACAGATCGACATCCGCGAGCCACGCCCAGGTCGCGAGCGCGTCGAGATGATCGCGTCCGGTTGTCGCGACGTCATCGCGCACGCGCAGCAGCGTGCGTCCGACGCGACGTGCAAGTGCGAGCGCGGTGCCTTGCGCATCCCCGCGAGTCGCGGTGACCGCGACGACCTCGAGTCGTTCGGGTCGCGCTGCCGCGAGGAGAGCGGCGAGTGCGTCGAGGTTGGTGCCGTCGGGATTCTCGGGATCGGTGATCGCTACCAGCGAAGCAGGCGCATCGTGAACCGAGCCAAAGAGTTTCGGCGCGACCAACGCGGGTACGGTGATGGTGGCGTCCCAGTCGAGGTGCGGTGCGAGGGTCACGACGATCCCGAGGCGGTGCAGCCGATGCATCGGATCGCACAACCGAACGACCTCCTCCGGCAAATCCCACAGTTGCTGTGCGAGCGCGAGCGTCGGTCGCGTGCGCGTCGAATCATTCGCGCACGCAGCCATCACGCTGCCGACCGCTGCATCGCTCGCACTCGACAACGCCAGCCCCAACCAGAAGCACTCGACCGGCTCGAGCGACAGCTCGGCAACGAGCCACGAGAAACTGCCGTGCGGCGGAGATTCGGGCGGTGACGGCGGCGGCTCTTCGATCTTCGCGGTCAAATAGCTCGCAGCCGGGTCGCTCGCGTAGAACCCAAGCTTTTCGTCCCACCGGCGCACCAGGTCGACAGCGTGGCTGGCGCGATCGGTAAATGGCGGCAGCGCACCGCGAGGGTCGAGAATGCCGCGCTCGTGCCACGCCCACGCGAGCTCTCGCCGCAACCGCGCATTCGCCTGGCCGACCCAGTACGCGGCCAGTGGATCTCGCGGCACGAGCCCAGGGGTGAAACGAAGAGGTCTGGTCTCGACGGTAGCAGTCACGGCGCCACCTCGACGATCGGGCTACTGCGCGCTTGAACACCGTTGACTCGCACGATCGCGCGGTACTTGATCGGCAGCGGCACGCGATGCAGCGTGACTTCGCGACGTCGTTGCGAGGTGTCGAGAGGGTCGATCGGCGCGAGCTCGTCGCTACTCGCGACGGTCGTGCCCGCCCAGAGTGAGATGATCACGTCATCATCGGGCCCGCCGAGCAGCTCGCCGAGTATTTCGAGCCTGATCCGCACGCCGGCATCGCCGGGACCGAGGTCGTCCGCCGACGTGTCGAGCACGTTCACTGCGGTCACCGTAGGACGGAGGCGCACCAACAACGGCGAGGTCACGCGCTGGCGCCGGCGCGGTGGCACCAGCACTTCGCGGACGACGAACGTATAGATCCCCGCGGTGATCTTGCCATCGAGCATCGTGGCAACATCGAGGCTGGTGACCAGTGAATCGCCGGCTCTCGTGATCGCCGGCAGCTCGACACCTCCGAGCAACGGTGTGTCGCCGGGGCGAATTCCGGAACCGAACAGCTGGATGACCTCGCGAGCACCGGATGGCACGGCGCCGGGTTCGAGCACGTCGGCCACGGTGACGGTTGCGCTGGCAGCGTTTGCGCTGACGATGCGGTTCAATGTCGGCGGCGTCACTTCGGGCTCGACGACGAGGTTCACACCGGGTTCGGGGTCTTCTGTGGTTGGCGTGCGATACCGCAAGCCGACGAGCAATGCATCCTCGTTGGTCTCGCGCGTCGCGATCATGACCGGGCGAACTTCGAATGCCATCGCGAACCGATACTTCTCGTCGCTGCCCTGCATCAGGCGACCGAGCAGCTCCGAGCCAGCGTCGAGGAGGCTGATCTTCAATGGCTCGGGATTTCCCTGCAGCGCGATCGCGTCCTCCCCCAAGGGCAACGGGATGAGGCGCAGATATCCGAGCTCGTGCACCACGCGAAGCGCCGAGCCGATCAAGCGCAGCGCCTGAGGGGTCTCGCTCTCGCCCGTGTCATCGTGTGCAGTCACCAGGAAACGCAGCGCGAGCCACAATGGCGGTGGCCGACCGGCGTCGACTGCGAGCGAGCGCATCGTCGCGTCGAGGTTTGCTTCGTAGAGGAACAGGTTGACGCGTGGATTCGTGCTGCCGAGGTCGGGTCGGCCGATGCTGACGTTCGTCATCTCACCCGGATCGATGCGTGCACGGAGGTGTTCTCGCAGCAGCTCTGTCACGGCTCCGATCGCACGACTCGTCTCGGAGGTCGCCACGTTCAACTTCCTCTCGGCAAACGACGCTCGAGGCGCGTGCTGCGGCTGGACCGACGAGGTTCTGGACGCGTCGCGCGAACCGGAGCTCGCGGTGGCTCTTCGATCGTGACCTCGATCGTGCCGACGGTGACCTCGACGCCCTCGGATCCGAGCGCGACGGCCGGCCGATCGGCGGGCTCGATCAGCGGACGCTGCACCGGCGCTGGCGGGGGCGTCGGTAGTGCTGGCGGCTGCCGTGGGGTGCCGCGTAGCGCCGCGACGCGCTGACTGGGCTGGACGTTCGGCGGTTCGGACGTCTGTGCCTGTACCCAGTGAAACACTTCGCGCAACGCGAGTAGCCCAGGTGGTTGCTCGATCGGCGCTGGTGCCGGCCGTTGTTCAATCGCTGGCGTACGTGGTTTGGATTCGAGACGATCAGCGGAGAGCGTTTCGACCACGCGCGTGATCGTCTTGACCTCTGGCTCGGCGACCAACTGTGCAGGGGGACCGGCGAGCGTAGCATGCACGATCACTGGTGGCGGAGCCGCGCTCGCTGGGTGCTCGACCGCCGATCGAGACACGGGATCCGATGAAGGGCGTGGCGGCGGGACCTCGATCACCTCATGACTCTCGAGCTGGAGCTCGTGCGTGCGATCCGCCGGGACCGGCGCGACACCGCGTGACATCGCGAGCAGGCGGCCGAAGTAGCTCACGCCTCACCTCGGATCAGATCGAGGTAGCGCTGACGGCGCCAGCCGGGCAGGGCGAGCACGTCGGACTCGCTCCAGTGGTACGCGCTCGCGAGGCGATGGATCGCGACGACCAGAACGCCTTGCAGGTGAGCGAGGCGTGCGAGTGCGAGCGCCTCTAGATCGACATCGCTCCTGATCGTCACGCCGCAGCTCGGGCACGTCGTCGTGACGAAGAACTCGACCAACGGGTCTGCGTCGGCTAGCGCACGTTCGATATCGGGAACCAGGTCGGGCTCGAGCGGCGGGCCTTCCGCGAGCAGCGTGCTCGCGAGCGCAAGACGCGTCGTGGCGTGCGCGAACATTCGCTGATCGCGAGCGGTCGGCACGCGCAGGCGCCTGCCCGCGACGCGAACGTCGCCGGCGATTTCGTCGGGATCGTCAGCGATCCGCTCGAGCGGTAGCTCGATCTCGAGCGACTCCCCGCAGGTGCAGCGAACCACCAGCTCGGCCGTCGGTGATTCGACCGCGGCGAGTCGCAAGAGCGCGCGCACGCGCACGCTGATCGGCAAGCCGTCGAGTAACGCGGCGCTCGGCCGTGGCTCGGCACAGGCAGCGAGCACATGGTCTACGACGTCGGGCCGCGCGGCGCCGAAGTCGACGTCAAGATCCATACGCGTGGCACCAAAGCGCCGGAGTTGGATCGGCTCGTCGGGTAGCACTGCATCGAGCGCAGCGGGAACCCGCGGGAATGCCTGCGCGGTCATGATCAGCTCGCGACTCGATCACTCCGTCGGCGGCACCGGCTGCGACTCGTCGGGCTCGGCGCTGTCGACGTCGCGTTCCCAGCCCTCGAGCTCGAGACGCAAGCTCTCGACAGCGACTGCATTGGCCGCGGCATCGAGCTCCGGCATCGCGGTGTACTCGCTCACCCAGCACTGGTGAAGGAAGTAACGCATCGCGACCTGGCCCTTCTCGTTCATCACCTCGAGTGTGAGCTCGCGCTTGTAATTGACGAGGTCCTTCGTTGGATCGCCCGCCCACGAGCTGACCATGCTCGCCCATCGCTCGAAGTCGCGATCCTGCGTCATTCCGCGCTCGAGCGTGACCGGCTCGAAGCGTGTCCGCCCGGGACTCTTGTGCTCGAAGCTATTGTCGCCGCCGGAGCGGTACGTGACGACCTCGGTGGTTTGCTTGAGTGCACCCACCTTGCTCACGCCGAGCACAGTCTTCTCGCCGTCCTTCAGCCGGAACTTGAAGGTCTTGTATGGATCGTATCGATGCGCGCTAGCAGGAAACCCGTCTCCCATCGCTTACTCCTACGCCGTGATCTCTGCGATTTGCTGAATGCGGATGATGACGAACTCGGCCGGTTTGAGCGGCGCGAATCCGACCTCGACCGTGACGATGCCGAGCTCGCGATCCTCAGGAGGATTGGTCTCGCGATCGCACTTGACGAAGTACGCCTCGCGCGGCGTCGCGCCCTGAAACGCTTTCTGCCTGAACAGGCGATGCATGAACGCGCCGACGTTCTGGCGGAGCTGCGCCCACAGCGGCTCGTCGTTCGGCCGGAACACCGCCCACTTGGTGCCGCGGAACAGTGACTCCTCGATCATCAACGCGAGGCGCCGGATCGGGATGTACTTCCACTCGCTCGGATCGTCGTCGGGCCCGTCGAGCGTGCGCGCACCCCAAGCGATTCGTCCCTGCACCGGGAACGAGCGCAGGCAATTCACCGCGAGCTTGTTGAGCACGCCGTTCTCGCCGTCGCCCATCTTGACCTCGAGCGCCGTCACGCCGCGCAGCACCGCTTCGACACCGGCAGGTGCTTGCCACACGCCGCGCTCGGCGTCGGTCCGCGCGAAGATGCCGGCCATCGTGCCACTCGGGCCGATCAGTCTCGGTTCGAAGTCATTCGCGGGGTCGGGCACCGCGACGCGCGGATAGAACAATGCGGCATTGGGATCGCGCAGATCGCCGAACTGATCAAACCACGTGTTGATGCCCGCGAAGTCGACCAGGTTGACTCCACCGGTGTTGGGCGTCACGAGCTCCTCGTGCGGATCGACGAGCAGCATGGCGCGCTTCGCCCTGCAAAGCGCCAACCCCGCGTTGTAGACGACGCTCATCTCGGCTGTATCG